>JAFGIO010000091.1 GCA_016929555.1 Deltaproteobacteria bacterium
CCGAATTCCTTCCATCGCACCCTCGGATCGATCAGAAGGTCCTCCTGTTCCACCGTGCCTGCCGGTGCCTGAAAACGGCCGGCCAGGGCCTGGAGGGTATGTTCCCAGAACCGGTCTTCCTGGGCGCCGGCGCCCAGGCGGAATCCCGCCTCTGCCAGGGGATCGGCGGCCCGCAGCAGCGCCCGCACCTGTGCAACCGTTCCGGACCCGTCGTCCCTGAAGGCGCTGAAGATGATCCAGGCGGACAGGATGTGCCCCCGGGCGGTGATGAAACTGAAAGAGGTTTCGTCGGCGTAAATCACGAGGATGCCCGTTGCCAGCACGAGCCCTCCGGGCATCTTCAGGTTGAGAAGGGCCGCGGTGCCCGGTTCGACGGCGGCGCCTTTCGAGGTGTAGACGTGGTTTCCCTCGGGCCAGAAAACGGGGAAGTTCGATCTCCAGACGCGGATCACCTCTGCCGGGGCGAGATCCGGCCGGTTCAGGCGGAGGCGGTAGCTCTTGTCCCAGAGGCGGCCGAATCCCCGGACCGGTCCCGTCGTTTCCTGCCCCTGGACGTTGAGGTTCACCGCCCGCCCGGGAAGGTCCTCCACCCAGAGGCCGGCAACGGGCAGGGTCCATCCCGGTGCCGGCTTGCCTCCAACGCCGGCCTCCGGCGAAGATGTCCTTTGATTTTTCCTGAAGCCGCGGGCGGCGAGCGCTCCTTTCTCATCGTCGAAGGGACTGATCGCCTCATCGAGACGGGTGAGCCGAAAGATCTGCCGCTGTGGCGCCGAGAGGCCCACAGCGGCAAGCCGCCGTCCCTGCTGATCCAGTCGGGCGGCCAGGACGGTCAAGGCATGGATGCCGAGGATGCCGATCCCTTCGACCGATTGGAAATTCGTAATGATCGTCCTAACGGCGGGGTCCAGAGGGGCGATCCTGTCTATGAACAGGCCCTCGATGTCGCTGTACAGGTTTCCCGAGAGGTCCAGTGCAACCGCAGAGGGATCGAGCGGCCGTACATCGATTTCAATTGGTGTTCGTGACATGAAGCCTCCCCATCGTGATCGCCTTCCCTGCGGCAGGGTAAAAAAGGGGCAAGTTTTTGTCAAGGTGAAACAAGAGGTGAAAGCTGGTTGAGGCGATGAGATGAAAAATGGTGGCGGTGCAGGGAATCGAACCCCGGACACTACGGATATGAGCCGTATGCTCTAACCGGCTGAGCTACACCGCCACGCTCCATGAACAAGGCTGTCTTTCTCTACAGGAATTCCATTGCCTTGTCAACCCCCGATGACACCTCGATGACATTTCCCGACGAGACTCTCGATCGAAACGGCTTCACTCGCCGCATGACAGTGAAGGGGATGGCGCCATTCGTTGCGCCGGGTATCGCGCAGGAAGCCCGAACGTATTTTACCCGTTGACAACGGTGTAAAAAAAACCGTATCCTGCCCGCGCATTGCATTTTACCAAACCAGCGAGGCGGCGTTCATGTCCGTAACCGATTCCCCGGACTGGAAGCAGAAAATCGTTCCACCGGACAAGGTCCTTTCCCTCATCGAACCGGGGATGAGCATCTATCTGGGAACGGGCGTTTCCGAACCGCGGACACTG
Source organism: Deltaproteobacteria bacterium (assembly GCA_016929555.1). Lineage (GTDB taxonomy): Bacteria > Desulfobacterota > Syntrophia > Syntrophales > JAFGIO01 > JAFGIO01. Next base: position 1,597 of record JAFGIO010000091.1, read on the forward strand.
GTCAAGCACCTCATGACATCCGACAGGGGAAACCTCAGGGATCTGGAGCTGATCCAACTCGTCAGTCTCGGCGATGCGATCTCCTTCAGTTCAAAAGCTTATGCTCAGAAATTCAGGCTCAAGACCTTTTTCGCGGGTTGGCTAGCCAGCGAAGCCATCACGACCGGTTCCGTAGATTTCATCCCCTGCCGCCTGTCCCGAATCCCCCGGCTGGTCCAGTCCAGGGCAATCGAGATCGACGCGGTTTTCGTTCAGATCGCCCCGCCGGACGAGGCCGGGTATGCCAGCCTGGGGGTCGCCATCGATGTGGCCAAATACGCCATGGAAAAGGCCTCGCTCGTCGTCGGCGAAATCAACGACGAGGTTCCTTACACCCTGGGGAATACCTTTGTCGATGTCAACGATTTCCACTATCTGATCCGGTCCGAGGACCCGCTGATCTACTTCCCCCGCTGGTCCTACGATGAGGTGATCGACAAGGTGGCCGCCAATGTGGCCTCCGTCGTCGAGGACGGAAGCTGCATCGCCTTCTTTTCGGGCATCTTTTACGAAGCCCTGGGAAAGCATCTGACCCATAAGAAGGATCTCGGCATCCATACCATCTTCTTCACCGACCCCCTGATGGAGCTCATGAAGTGCGGCGCGGCCAACAACAGGAAAAAGGGCTATTTCCGGGGCAAGGCCCTGACCTGTTATGCCCAGGGTACGCCCGAGCTGATGCGATGGCTCCACCGAAATCCCCTCGTCGAGTTCCAGGGACTCGACATCGTTGTCGACCACCTGCGGATCAGCCTGAACGACCGGATGGTCTCCATCCTGCCGGCGCGCAAGGTGGGCCTCACCGGCGACATCGCCCTTCAGGCGGGCAGGGGCAACGTAACGGCCTCTCCGGGACAGTCGCAGGAGTTCTTCGCCGGTGCCGAACATTCCCGGGGCGGACGGACGATCTTCGCCCTGCCGAGCCGCAACCTGAAGGGAGCGTCCAATATCCTTCTTTCCGTCGATGAGTTTCCGAACCAGTTCACCAACCGGGAGTCCCTCGATTTAATCGTTACCGAATACGGAATCGCAAGCATGTCGGGAAGGTCGTTGCGCGAACGGGCCCAGTTGCTGATCGATATTGCCCATCCCGACGATCGGCCCGAACTGATCCGCCAGGCCAAGCAGGCAAACATTCTCTACGAGGACCAGATCTATCTGTCCGAATCCGGTTGTCTCTATCCGGAGCATCTCGGAGGCACACACACCTTCCAGGACGGCCTGACGGTTCGTTTCAGGGCCATCAAGCCTTCGGACGAGGAAGAGATGCGGAGGCTCTTTTACCGCTTCTCCGATCATACCGTCTACTATCGATATTTCAGCGCCGTCAAGGCCATGCCTCACGGCAAGATGCAGCAGTATGTCAACATCGACTACCGGCGGATCATGTCCATCGTGGGCCTTGTCGATGAAGAGGGGGTGGAGCGGATCATCGCCGAGGGACGATATGTCTGCCTGCATGACAAGGCCTTCGCCGATACGGCCTTCGTGGTCGACGAAAATTACCAGGGCAGGGGCATTGCCACCCACCTGATCGATCTGCTGATGAAAAGCGCCCAACAGCAGGGATTGGAAGGTTTTACGGCCGATGTGCTGGCTGAAAACAAGTCCATGCTGAAGGTCTTTGAAAAGACGGGGCTGCCCATCCGGTCCGTCTTCGAGTTCGGCGTATACAACCTGACCATTCCCTTTGCGAGCGATGGCGCGAAGGCGGCCCGCCTCAAAACGCTGCCGCCGCACACCTGATGGGAATGGATAAACGGACACATGATGACGGGCGGTATCCGGGATGGAACAAACGCTAAAAAGGGCCCTCAGGCATTTTTTCGGTTGGTTTTTTATCATTTTGGGCATCATCGGGCTCTTCCTTCCCTTTCTTCAGGGCATCCTGTTCATCGTCATCGGTGTCGGCATTCTTACACCCGAGATCCCTCTTTTTCATAAGATCACGGTCAGGCTGGAAGCCCGCTATCCGGAAATCTTCAAGAGAGCCCACCGGCTGAAGCAACGATTCGTCGCATTCTGCAAGGGCGGATAAGTCGTTTGTTCATAACGGCAACATCGAATCATTCGAAGGGTCCTGCGCGAGATCGTCTTGATTGCACCTTGAATTATACCGGTTTGCATGTTAGAAGGCACAGCAGGAATTCATGAACCCAGGAGATCGAATGCATGAAAAAAACCCTCTTTATCATGATCGGCTTGGCGATAGCGCTGCTTCATCCGGGAAGCTCGCCGGCGAAGGACAAGACGACCGTGGCCGTCCTGCCCTTTGCCGTCCACAGTGCCGAAAATATCGATTACGTGCGGCAGGGGATATGGGATATGCTCTCTTCGCGCATATCCGTCGAAGACAAGATCGATGTCCTCAGCAAGTCCGTTGTTCTGGGCGCCCTGCAAGAATCTACCGGCAAGGAACTGAGCCTTGCCGATGTCTACGGGCTGGGTCAGAAGATCAAGGCGGATTTCGTGGTCTGGGGAAGCATCACGAAGATCGGCAACAGCTTCAGTCTCGATGCGAATCTCGTGGATATCGCCGCCTACAAATCGACGGTGGGCATTTATTCGCAATCCCAAGGAATGGATGAAATCATTCCCAAGATCAATGATTTTGCCCAGCGGATCACCTATCATATCCTGGGGACCGTGCCGTCCACATTCGGTCTGCCGCCCCCGACGGCCGAGGCCGCCCCTTCTCAGAAGCCGGAAGGATTCAAAGAGGCTCAGATCATCGCCGGGATGCGCTCAAGCCGCAAGGGCACCTTCACCTCCGCGATCAACCCCGATTTCATCACCGGGGCACAGACGCCCGGCGGGAAGACATTTTGGATGAGCCAGCGTTATGCCGGGTTATTCAAGGGCATGGACATAGGCGATGTGAATGGCGACGGTCTGAACGAAGTCGTCGTCATCGAGGAGCACGATGTCTCAATTTATCAAATGAAGGACGGGATCTTCAAGCAACTGGTCAAGGTACCGGGGCCAAACCATGCCAGCTATCTTGGCGTGGACGTCATCGATATAAACGGCAACGGCATCAAGGAGATCTTCGTAAGCAGCATCACCCGGGATCTTGTCGATTCCTTCGTCCTGGAGTTCCGGGACGGCAAATTCGTCGAAACCGCTTCGGATCTCCGTTGGTTTTTCCGGGTGATCACTCCATCCGGAGGCGATCCGATCCTCTTGGGACAATTGAAAGGCATTGACGAGCCCTTCGATACGCCGATCCATGAGATCCTTTGGAAAGGGGGACAGTACGAGGAGGGCAGGAGGATGAGAATCCCTCAGGGGCTTTCCGTGTACGGACTCGCCATGGATAATCTCGGCAGCGGCATCGACAAGATCCTGTCTCTCGACGATTTCGACTATCTGTGCATCTATGAACAGACCGACAAGCCCCTCTCGAGGGTCAAGGTCTTCGGCGGCAGCAAGGAATTTCTCTGGAAGAGCGACGAGTATTTCGGCGGAAGCAACAGTTACATCGAGTTGGTCGACAGCGGTTCTTTTGTGAGCATGGACAGCGACATCAGCGAGAAGACCGTCTACCTGAACCTCAGGATCCTTGCCTATGATTCGAACAAGGACGGCAAGCGCGAGATTTTTATGGTCAGGAACAGCTCGCCGACGGGAAGGGTTCTGAGGAAGGTGAAGGTTTTTACGTCCAGCGAGATTTATAATTTCGAATGGGACGGTCTGGGCCTGATGGAGAACTGGAAAACACGGAAAATCTCGGGGAGCGTCTCCGACTATCAGTTCAAGGATATCGATAACGACGGGCAAAACGAGATCGTCATGGCCCTGGTTTTGTCGGAAGGGGTCTCTATACGCAGCCGGAGCGCCATCGTATACTACGAAATGACCGTCCAGTAAAAAACTCGAGAGGACAGCCCTGCATTGATACCGAGATATTCAAGGGAGAGGATGCTATCCATCTGGAGGCCGGAGAACCGCTACCGGAAATGGCTGGATATCGAGATCCTCGCCTGCGAGGCCCTGGCGGCAAGGGGGGAAATACCGGCGGCGTCTCTGAAGACCATCCGGGAACGGGCCGGCTTCGAAGTGGCGCGCATCGAGGAGATCGAAAAGACGACCAAACACGATGTCATCGCCTTTTTGACGGCGGTCAACGAAAAGGTCGGCGAGGACGGCCGCTATATCCATATGGGGCTCACCTCCTCGGATATTCTCGACACATCGCTGGCGGTGCTGCTGCGCGAAGCCTCCCAAATTCTCATCGAGGACGTGGACGACCTCCTCAAGGTCCTCAAGCGCAAGGCCTTCGACCACAAGAACACCCTGATGATCGGCCGGTCTCACGGGATCCATGCGGAGCCCATCACCTTCGGCCTCAAGATGGCCCTGTGGTTTCAGGAGATGGAGCGCAACCGGGAGCGCCTCGTCCGGGCCATGGAGACGATCAGCACGGGAAAGATCTCCGGCGCCGTGGGAACCTTCTCCTTCATCGATCCCGCCGTGGAGACCTACGTCTGCGAAAAGCTGGGGCTGAAGCCCGCACCCGTTTCATCGCAGATCGTCCAGCGGGATCGTCATGCCGAATTCTTCACGACCCTCGCCATTATTGCCTCCTCCATCGACAAATTCGCCCAGGAAATCAGACTGCTGCAGCGTACGGAGGTTCGGGAGGCGGAAGAATACTTTTCGGCGGGACAGAAAGGCTCTTCGGCCATGCCCCACAAGCGCAATCCCGTCCTCTCGGAGAACCTCTCGGGGCTCTCGAGGCTCATGAGGTCTTACGGCCTTGCCGCCCTCGAGAACGTGGCCCTCTGGCACGAACGCGATATCAGCCATTCATCGGCAGAGCGGGTCATCGCGCCGGATGCGACCATCCTGCTGGATTTCATGCTCGGCCGATTCACGGGGCTCGTGGAAAATCTCGTTGTCTATCCGGAGCGGATGCTTCGGAACCTCCGGATGACCCACGGGGTGATCTTTTCCCAGATGGCGATGCTGAAGCTGGTCGAAAAGGGCCTGTCCCGCGAAGATGCCTATGCCCTCGTTCAGAGCCACGCCATGAGGTCCTGGGAGGAGGACGGGGAATTCAGGGAACTGCTGGAGGGCGACGACAGGGTCAGGGCATACCTGGACGCCGGAGAGATGGACGCCATCTTTCGGGTGGAGAATTTTCTCGGGCATGTCGATTTCATCTTCGAAAGGGTATTTGGAGCACAACCATGATCGGATGCAGGGGTTTCATTCTATCTTTC
>JAFGIO010000002.1 GCA_016929555.1 Deltaproteobacteria bacterium
CATTGGAAATGGCCGCCGCCAATTTCGGTTTGCACAGCCACATCATGGCCCCGCAGATTATGGGATACTTGATCCCGAACATCTCTGTAATCGCCGTTTTCATCTCTAATTTTCTCTCCTTTCCATTGTTGGTTGTGATCCGATTTCAACGCTTTTTTTATTGGTGATCATATCGTAGACAACGTCGCCGATTCTGGAAATCATCCGCTCGTTGACCTCGTTTTCGAAGTTCAGGATTTTCGCCATGTTCATCAGGACGCCCAGCCCGTGGAAGATCCAGGCCAGGGCCTTCACGTCGACATCGCTGCGGATGGTCCCCTGGCGGATTCCCTTTTCGATCACCTTTGTAAAAAAGGCCACGTAACTTTCGTGATCCCGATGGAGCCTGTTGGCGATGATCTCGTGATCGATCTCGGAAATGGCCTGGAACTGAACCTTCAGCTCATCGGGATGCCGCATCATCCGCTCGTAGTAGCTGGCTCCAACCGCCTTGAGGGCTTCGATGGCATCCTCTTCCCTGGCAAACTCCTCCTCCCAGAGGGTCAGAATTCTCCTGGACATGTAATCGAGGATTTCGAGGAAGATGGCCTCCTTCTTCGGGAAATACTTGTAGACGGCCGCCTCGGAGACACCCGCCTCCCGTGCGATATCGGCAACCCTGGCCGACCGGTAGTTCGAGCGGGCAAAGACCCTGACCGCGCATTTGAGGATCTCTTTTTTTCTGTCCGGTGCCGGTAATCTCGTCCGCTTCTCCATAGGGGGCCATCAGGTAAGTTAGTGGTCACTTACCTAGCAGGGGACATCCGCCTTGTCAACTATTTTTTTCCGTCGATTCATCCCTGGCGAGCCCGTAAAAAGTCATAAATCGCCCTCCCCCTCGAGGGGGGAGGGTTGGGGTGGGGGTGATTTTCATGCTTCGTGGCGCCCCACGGTGCATGGGGGTTTTTACGGGACTATCAACCCTCGGTCCGCAGCCGCCGCCGGACATCCTCCTCCGACATCCGGTAGAGGGCATCGAGAAAACGGACCTGGAGGCTGCCGGGCCCCTGGGCCACATCGGCAGCCATCTCTCCGGCGATGCCCATCACGGCCATGGCCTCGGCTGCGGCCAGGGCAGGGGACTCGCTGACGGCGGCAAAGGCGCCGCAGAGGGCGGTGGCGGTGCACCCCAGTCCCGTGACCCGGGGCATCATGGGATGGCCGTTCATGACGCGGGTGATGTCGGCGCCGTCGATGATATAATCCGTCTCCCCGCTGACGCAGACGATGCATTCATAGATCTCGCTCAACCTTTGGGCCACCTCCAGGGCGCTGTCGGAACGGGCCGTACTGTCCACCCCCTTCGTTTTAGCCTTTGACTCCAAAAGCGCCAGGATCTCCGAGGCGTTTCCCCGGAGGATCGAAGGGGACACGTTTTCGATAAGATCGCGAGCGGTCCGTGTGCGGTAGGGCGTTGCCCCCGCGCCGACAGGATCGAGGACGATGGGAATCCCCCGTTTCCGGGCCTTCCGGGCGGCCGCATCCATCGCCTCGACCCAGGGAGGACTGAGGGTTCCGATATTGATCACCAGTGCAGAGGCGATCGTCACCATGTCCTCCACCTCATCGACCGCATGGGCCATGACCGGCGATGCCCCCAGAGAGAGCAGGGCATTGGCCGTACTGTTCATGACCACATAGTTCGTGATGTTGTGCACCACCGGTGCCCTGCTGCGGATCTCGACAATGGCCGACCAGACTTGTGACGCTGAGATCTTCATCTTCTGTCTCTCCTTTCCTTAGGGTCTCACCCTGAAAATATTCCGGTAGGACAATCCTTCCGATGCAAACAACAAAAAACCCTTCCGCCCGGAAATACGGCAAGAAGGGTTCCACTGCTGCATTCCCTACGCTGGCATTATCCAGATCAGGTTCGAAGGGTATGTTCTCAGGCACCCTGCAGCGGGCACCACCCCCATATATTTAAAGATCCAAGCGGTTCTCGAATCATGCTTCTGCTTCGGCAAAAACAATAAAAAGCCTGGGCTGAGTTGTCAAGGATTTTTTTGGGGGATACGGAGCAGACCGTCCCAGTCCATGGTGGGGAATGTCCGGTGAAGGGGATGGTCGTCATCCACCAGGTGGTAGGAGAGATTCGCGAAGATTCTGTCGGCGATTTCACGGATCAGATCGATCGGGACAAGATCGTCGTCCCTGCCGTGATAGAGTGCCGTGGGAATGGACAACCGCCGTTCCAGGTAGGGTTTGAAGGCGCCGAAGTGAAGGGCCGGCGCCAGCAGGATCAGCGTCTCGACCCGCTCTTCGTTTTCGCAGGCGTAGATGGCGGCCATAAGACCCCCGAAGCTGGAACCGACCAGGATCAGGGTTTCTCTGCCCGCCAGGAGCCGGTTCAATTTATCCATCCGCTGCTCCAGAGGTCCGGAGTAATCCTCGATGAGCATGTCCGGATACCGGCTGCGGAAGAACACCCCCTTGGTCCCTTGACCGGTGCTCTCCAATCCGTGGATGAAGACGGTTGTCGGATTCGTCGCCACTCCCCCCTCCTCGTCGCGTTCTGATTCTGGCCAGGCTGTCCGGCGCCATCCTTTTCGTTGCTTTCACTATGCCAGTGTGTTAGGAATTTTTCAACAGAAGAATGCCTCAGGAGAACACCTTATGTCGGTCGTAACACCTTTCAGAGCCTTGAGACCCGGCAGGCAGTTTGCCCAGGCCGTTGCCTCCCCGCCCTACGACGTGGTCACTTTGGAGGAGGCAACGGCCATCGTCCGGGCCAACCCCCTGAGTTTTCTCCGCGTGGAAAAATCGGAAATCGATGTCGGAGACGGGGGGGAAGAGACAGCGATCTATCAGACAGCAAAGGCGAATCTCGATAGACTGGTTCAGGAGGGGGTTCTTCATCAGGACGGAAAAGCCTGTTTCTATCTTTATCGCCAGAAGACAGGCAGCCACGAGCAGACCGGCCTTGCGGCCGGCATCAGCATCGCCGAATACGAATCCGGCCTGATCCGAAAACACGAACAAACCCGGGCCGATAAGGAAGCTGATCGGATCCGCCATGTCCTGGCCGTCAACGCCCAGACGGGACCTGTCTTTGTCACCTATTTCGGCCGTCCCGCCATCGACAGCCTCGTCGCCCGCATTGCCGCAGGCCTGCCCGAATACGACTTTGCAGCCGAAGACGGGGTCGCCCATACGGTCTGGGTGATCGACGATCCAAAGGATATCTTTGAAATCGTGGATGAATTCTCAAAGGTCGATCGGCTTTACATCGCCGACGGGCACCACCGGGCGGCTGCCGCGGCCGCCGTCGGCACAATGAAGAGAAAGGGAAATCCCCGCCCTCGGGGCGAAGCTCCCTCCGAGCGCATGATGGCCGTCTTGTTTCCCAGCGATCAGATACGCATCATGGCCTATAACCGCGTTGTCCGGGATCTGGCCGGCCTGGACGAGAACGAATTCCTCCGCAGGGTCGGCAGCACCTTCGACATTGCCGCCGATCCCGCCGGAAAGTCGCCGGCCGGTCTTCACGAATTCGGCATGTACCTGCGTGGCCTCTGGTACGCCCTCAAGGCGAAAGAGGGCCTCTATGACCGGCAGGATCTTGTCCACACGCTCGACGTTTCCATCCTCCAGGATCACCTGCTGGGTCCCGTCCTTGGCATCGAAGATCCCAGAACGAACGGCCGCATCGACTTCGTCGGGGGTGTGAAGGGAACGATGTACCTGGAAGGACTCGTAGATTCGAAAGCATACGACGTCGCCTTCTCCCTTTTTCCGACCACTTTGCAGCAATTGATCGATATCGCCGATGCCGGCAAGGTCATGCCCCCGAAATCTACCTGGTTTGAACCGAAGCTTCGCAGCGGCCTTTTCATCCATTCCCTGGATTCCTGAGCGCTATGGACACAAGCCCCCAGGCCTTGCAAAAAGAGGGGGAAAGCCTCGATGAACTCCTGGATGGCGGCCTGAAAATCCTCCAGAAGACGTCCGGATACCGGTTTTCCATAGACGCCCTGCTGCTTGCCCATTTCTGCCGGTTGAGGCAGGGCGAACGCGTCCTCGATCTGGGCACGGGCAGCGCTGTCATTCCCCTGCTGCTGGCCCGGCGATGGGAAGGGGTGCAATTGATCGGCATCGATGTCCAGGAGAAGTTCGTGGACATGGCGCGGCGTAGCATCGACCTCAATGGGCTTTCGGAACGCATCGAGATCCGCCTGGGGGACGTCAGGCATATCGAGGCCCATTTTGAAGCCCGCTCTTTCGACGCAGTCGTCTTCAATCCACCCTACCGGCGGTCCGGCTCGGGACGGATCAACCGGGACGATCAGAAGGCGCTGGCGAGACACGAGATCAAAGGCACCCTTGCCGATTTTTTGGCCGCTGCGGCCTACGTTCTCAAGGAGGGGTGCCGCTGTTACGTCATCTATCCGGCCAGCCGGGCGGTGGAACTCCTCTTCAGGATGCGGAGGGATCGCCTGGAGCCCAAGCGGCTCCGGATGGTCCATTCCCGTGCGGGGTCGGAGGGGCAATTCGTCCTCGCCGAGGGAATCAGGGAAGGGGGAGAGGAACTGGCCGTTCTGGCGCCGCTGTTTATCTATGAAGAAGGAGGCGGCTATACCGCGGAGATGGAGGGGCTCTTCAAAGATCTTTCCGCTTCTTTGCGGACCGCCTCCGGATGATTTCCCGGGTCATGGCCCTCCGGACAATCTGCCGGAGCTCCTGATCGGAGATCGCAGCGGTATTTCGATCGATCATATTCCGGTCCCGATCCTTCAGCGGGAAAGTCTCGATCTCGACGGGTTTCCCTGCTTCGCTTTCGGAGGAGCGGCGGCCGACATCACCAATGTAGAAATAGATGTTGCCGACCGATCTCTTTCCCAATTTTCGATGGAGGCTCTCCAGGATTTCTCCTTTCAGAAAGTGGAGCTGCTGCATCCAGACGGAATTGGCAACCTTGACGAAAAGCATGTCTCCTCTGACGGTGTGGGCTCGGGTCTGGGCGGCGATCTGGGGACCGACGACCTCATCCCAGAGTCTCAGAACCTGCAAATCGTCGAGGTTCAGGGCGATGCGCCTCTTTCGGAGAACCTGCGGCAATATGTCGCCGAGCCTTTGCAGTTTCGGCAGGGGACGTCTCTTTGGCATGTCGACTTTTCGCACGGCGGCGGGCTTCAGGTCAAGATGAAAAGAGACCCGAAAGGTCGGAATGCTGGACCATCGTGAAAGGACAGGACTATGAATCTGATGGATTTGATCGATCGGATCAAGGCACACCCCGACTACCACGCCGCGGGGATGATCTTGTGCCACAACGGCGTCGTCCGCGGGACCGCCCGGGACGGCAAGCCCGTCAGCGAGCTGACCGTGAAGGTCGACAGAAAAAGGCTGCAGGAGATCCTCGCCGAGATGAAGCGGCGCCCCGGCATCGTAGAAATCCTGGCCGAGGTCCGCGAGGGAAGGCTCGCCGTCGGCGATGACGTGATGGTTGTGGCCGTGGCCGGAGATTTTCGCGAAAACGTCTTTCCGGTCCTCCGGGACACCATCGAAGCCATCAAGCGGGACGTCACGAGCAAGTTCGAAGTTTGATGACCTCGTAAAAAGTCAAAAATTCCTTATTTTGTCATTCCCGCGAAAGCGGGAATCCAGGTAATTCAATATATTCTGGACCCCCGCTTTCTCGGGGGTGACATGGTTTGTGACTTTTTACGGGACCGTCAAGTTTGATAAACTCGCAAAAAGTGCCATTCCCCTCCCTTGAAGGGAGGGTGAATAAAAGACTAGCAAATTCAGCATGGTTCACCCCTACCCCCTTGAGGGTGATTTATGATTTTTGCGAG
>JAFGIO010000092.1 GCA_016929555.1 Deltaproteobacteria bacterium
AAGAAGACGCGCTGATAGGCTCCCTTTGAACTCGCAGAGAGGTGCTCGGGAATAAACGGTCCCGATGGCCGCCTGAATCGAACATTTGCAGGGCTTACAATTCCTCTGGAGTTCCTGTCACCCCGGGGTGCTTCACTTTTCAACCTTCTCGATTACCTGGATCACATCGGCCACTTGCCAAGAATCCTTCTGCACCCTGTCCGCCCCCCGGCCGAGCACAAATCCTGCCGACCTTCCCCCGTCGAGGTTGAAGGCATCGGTGACGCCGAGTCCGGTGCCCATCAGGAAAGCGGCCATCTCGGCGTAGGTCATTGCGCCCGTTTTGCTTACCGTGAAAATGACGTTCCCCCCATCGGTTATGGCCATCACGGTTCGCATATGGGCGCCGGCGGCATTGAAGGCGAGCGGCCGACCCCTTCGGATCAGGTGGGGACCGCTTTTCAGCGCATGCCGAAAACCGGTCAAATCGACGCTGCTCCATGGCACACTCGCCATGTCGGTGATCGCGACGTTTCCCTCGCGGGAAACCGAAAACAGTCCGAAGTGCCTATTTCGGGTATTGGGCGCCTTGATGATCCGTCCGTCGGCTATACAGAGATCCGTAGGCCGGTATTTGTCGTCCCAGTAGCCGCCGTTCACCGTCAGCAAGACCTTGGGAAGCCGGTCGTGGAATTGGCCGACTGTCATTGGGGGATTTGCAAAGACCACAGAAAAATCGAACCGACTCGGGTCCATCATCATGACGCTGACGATCCTGCCCTTGTTTTCATACTCGATGTATTTCACGACGGCAGGTTCGACGCCGAACGTCATCTGGTTGATCAATTGAAACGGCTGATCGGCCCGTGCAGGCGCCACCAGCAGAAACAACAATAAAGCATTTCCGATTGCAGAACGTGTAACGTTCATTCCCTCTTCAACCTCATAGAAGATGATGCTGTCGCTTCCATAACCGACACCCCCCTCAGAAGTCAAGCGGTGATTCCGGCGGACTCGCAAAAGAACCATGACGCCTATACGCAAAAATACGCGAAACACCTCTTGACAGGCAAAAACAGCCTTCCTATACTGCAACTCGACCAATGCGATCGTTTAAGGGGCGTCGATTCTCATCATGGGGAGCGCCCCCGCCTCGGATACCGGACCAAGGAAAACAATGAAGGCCATCATCTTTATTCGTTACAGACAGGAGGCACAGCGATGGGAACCAAAGCGCGTCTTGGACTGATAGGACTGGTAATCCTAACCTTGATGATCGCCGCTTCGATTTCGGATGCGACGACCTATGAAGAGGATTTCGGTTCAATCGGCGATTTGAGCCGCTGGATTGCCGGCCCCTCCCATATAGATTCCTACGGCATCTATGAAGGAGAGCTTTTCATCGATGGGAAAGGTTCCCCAAGCAGTTCAGGAGGCTGGGGCGTTCTGCAATATGACGCCAACCTGGGCGATACCTTCGTGGCGTCATGGCAGACGCGCATCACTTATCATGAGTACGCGAATTTCGTTCTTTTCGCCGGTCCGCCTTGGTACTTCAACGTCACCACCGGCTATGCAAAAAACGGCTATGTATTCTGGCTCGATATCAACGACCCGACGTATCCCAAGCTCGACATCATGAAGATGAAGAGCGGCACGGGCGGCGATTTGCCGGGTGCAACCCGAAACGTCAGTCTTGCCGAGGACATCGACCTGAACCAGTGGTTCGACTGGCGGCTCGAAAAAGCGCCTGCTTATATCAGGGTCTTTATCAACGGTACCCAGGTAATCGATACCTACGATGCCGAGTTCGCTCATTCGGATTTCAAACTCGGCTTGAGCTTCGGTGAGGACAGCCGAGGGTACATCGATAACCTGAGGATAACGACTCCCGTACCCGCCGCCCTGTGGCTTTTCGGCTCGGGGCTCCTGGGGCTCGTCCTTCTCCGGAGGAAGCCCGCCCACTGAATGGGATTCCTCAAATCCTCCTGCATCCCGGACCGGACAGGATACTGCGCCCCCCTGTCTCGGGCGTAACCTGTATTCGGGCGGCGATGCGTTCCTTCAGCGCCGATACGTGCGAGATGACGCCGATGAGCTTTCCTTCCTGCCGCAGCCCCGCAAGCGTCTCCAGGGCCGTTTCCAGGGCGTCCTCGTCGAGGGTGCCGAATCCTTCGTCGAGAAAGAGGGAGTCGACCCGGACATTCCGGCCGGCCATTTGAGAGAGGCCGAGGGCCAGGGCGAGGCTGACGATGAAGCTCTCGCCGCCGGAAAGATTCTTCGTCGAGCGGACTTCGCCCGCCTGATAGTTGTCGATGACGTTCAATTCCAGGGGTTCCGCTTCGTCGCGAAGCAGCAGGTAGCGGTCCGTCATCTCCCGCAGCCGTCGGTTGGCCTGGGCGATCACCATTTCAAAGGTCAGCCCCTGTGCGAAGTTCCGGAATTTCTTGCCATCGGCCGACCCTATGAGCTGATGAAGCCTGTCCCAGCGTTCGCACTCCTTTCTTTGCGCTTCGATCCTCTTCGTGCGTTCGTGCTGGCTGCGTTTCTGCTTTTCATTGTCCGACAGGCTTTTCATGACGCCGCCGATGTCGAGGGTCAGCTGTTTTAGGTCGGCTTCCATGATGCGGATGTTTTCCCTCAGGGTTTCAGCGGATTGATCGGCCAGATCCTTCCCGCGTTCCGCAGCAAGGGTTTCCGCCCTGTCCTTCCGCCGGGCTTCCAGTTCCGCCTTTTCCCCGAGGAGCGCCTGCTCCCTCGCGGCAAGCGACTCCCGCTGCTCTTCCCCGAGACGTGAGGACAGGTAGTCCTCCTCGCCGGCAAATCCCGCCCCGGTGATCCGCTCACGCCATTTTTGCTCCGCCTTCACCTGCTCTGCCGACCGATGGCCCGTTTTCTCCCGCAACGAAGCGATTCTTTCCTTCAGTGCGCCGATTTCTCTTTCAATCCGACCGTAGTCTGCGCGGGCCGTTTCCAGGACCTTGCCCGCCCTGTCGACCGTTTCCGCCAACCGCCTCTCCTCCAAATCGGCGCTCTTTTCTCCGAAAAGCGCCCGGCGCGAACCTTTCAGGGATTCCCATTCCCCTTTCAGCCCGTCCCGTTCCCTGCGCCTTTCCGCCAGGTCGTTTTCGAGGTTTTGCAGCAGGGCCCGCTGCTTCTCGATCCCGGCCTTTTGTTCGACGATTTTCCTCTCGCAATGGACGCTTTCGCCCTCCTTCGCCTGCCAGGTGTTCCTGCGATCCGTCAAATGCTCCAAGAGGGCATCGAGGCCGTCCAGCGGAACCCGTCCGACCCCGAAAGGTTCGACATCCCCAAGAACCGAAGCCCTGGCGTTCTCGAGCTGTGCGGCCAGAGCGGTGCAGTCTTCGTCCAACCGTTCGCAATCCCGCCGGGCCGTCTCGAGGTTTTGCCTGGCCTCCTGCAGGGCCTTTCCGGAGGCTTCGAATGTTGCCCTGATCTTCTCCAATGTCTTCAGCGTCGACTTTTCCTGCCCGTCCTTTCTGTCGGCGAGGGAAACAATCCCTGTTGTTTCCGCAAGCTTCCTCTGCACACCGGCGATCTCTACACGAATCTTCCCGGCGCGCTCCTCCGGCAAAGCGGCAATATCCAGCTGCTCCAGGACGGCTGCAAGCTGTTTTTCGTCGGCACGGAGCGTCGCCTTCTTTTCGTCCAGATCCTTTTGCGCGTGACGGATGTCGGCCGAGGTCCGAATGCGGTCGTTCTCCAGCTTCTTGAGATGAATGTCCTCCTTCCCGAGCGCTTCCCTGGACTTATGAAGCGCCGCCTCCGTCTCGTTCATGGCCGGAACGTTTCCCCCGGCATAGGGATGCTCCGTTGCGCCACACAACGGGCAGGGCTTGCCGTCTTCGAGGCGTTTGCGTTCTTCCTCCAGATCGCGGATTCGGCTGAGAAGCGACACCTGCATATCCAGGAAAGCCACATCCTTCTCCAGGA
Organism: Deltaproteobacteria bacterium; assembly: GCA_016929555.1. Lineage (GTDB taxonomy): Bacteria > Desulfobacterota > Syntrophia > Syntrophales > JAFGIO01 > JAFGIO01. The sequence goes on from JAFGIO010000092.1 coordinate 3,934, forward strand.
GGGCTTTTCGTTCGGCAACGGATTTGATTTCCTCCATCAGCCTGACATCGTCTGCGCTCAGTGCCTCCAGGTTCGATCCAAGGCCGCCCAGGACCTCAACAGTCTGCTCGATCCGATCGAGGGTTTCTCCCGCTCTGCCCAAGAAACGCTCTCTCTCCTTGAGGGCCTCCGCTTCGGCGCGCCACAGGGCGACGTCTCGTCCCTGGAGGATCGCCGCCGTCTCATCTCTCAAACCATCGAGGGCTTTCCGACGTTTCTCGAAATCCCCGAGGACCTTCTCATGTTCGGCCTCTCGCTCGGCGCATGTAGAGGCGGCGACATCCCTTTTCCCGGCGGCTTCTTTAAGCTCCGTCGATGCCTTCTCATGCCTTGCCGCAGCGTCCCGCAGCGTCGAAAACCCTCTCTCGATGGCGCCGAGACTCCCCGTCAGGGCAGCATCGACGGCATGCTTCTCCTGATAACTTCGGATCGCTTCCAGGGCGGCCTGCTCCTTTTTCAGCTCCCCTTCGGCGTTCTCGAGACGGCGGCAATCGTCTTTTCTCCGGGTCTCGCTCCTCTCGATTGACCTTTCCCCTTCCTTAAGCCGCCTTTCACGCTCACTGATTCGGGTATCGAGATCGCGCACGCTTTTGATGGTTTCCCCCTCCGTCAACTGCCTGGCTCGCGCCTCCTGCAGCATCCCCTCCGATTTTTTCCTTGCGGCAAGGATCTGCTCGGCGGATTTCTCCTTCTCGGGCAGCACGGCAAGAGCGTCCTGCAGCTCCTTCATCTCGGAGGCCTGCAGTTCCCGCAGGGCCGCCAATCCCCGGTAATCGCCTTCCAGGCCAAGAGCCCTCCGCGATTTTTCCAGCCTCCGGGATTCCGGCGCAAAGGCGCGGCGCCGCTCCTCGAGTTCATGAAGTCCTGCGGCCAGTTCCCCCAGCTCCCTCTCCAGGGCGTCCATCCCCTCGATCCAGGCCAGGGCACCGCCCTTCGCCTTTCTTTCCTCCGCAAGTTCGGCTTCCCGCTTTTGTTTTTCCATCAGGCCGGTCCGCAAATCCGCCTCTTCCTCTTCACCCAGAACCTGGATGCCCTTCAGTTCGGCCTGCAGCAGCTCAAGGCGGCCCCGTTCAGCAGCGCGGCGTTCATGGACCTTCATGGAGATCTGTGTGTAAATTTCCGTGCCGGTTATCTGTTCGAGAAGGGGGGACCTCTCACCGGGAGGCGCCTGTAGAAAGACGGCGAATCCCCCCTGGGCCAGGAGCATCGAACGGGTGAACCGCTCGAAATTCATGCCCGTTGTCTCCTCGATGAAATCACCGACCTGGTTTATCTTGGATTCCAGGACCCTGCCGGTATCGGTGTCCGAAATTTCGTGCCTGGCCTGCTGCAATTCGCCTTCCGGCTTCCTGCGGGCGCGATGCTGGCTCCAGTGACAGCGGTATCGGCCCTTGCCGGTCTCGAAGGTCACCTCGGCAAAACATTCCCCCGTCTGCCGCGACATGATCTCGTTGCCGCCCTTCGTAACCTTGCCGAGGCGGGGGGTGCTGCCGTAAAGGGCGAGGCAGATCGCGTCCATGATGGTCGTCTTGCCGGCTCCCGTGGGACCCGTGATGGCAAAGATGCCGTCCGATGCGTAGGCCGGATGGGTGAAATCGACCTGCCATTCGCCGGTGAGCGAGTTTAGGTTCTTGAAGCGAACACCGAGAATTCTCATGTCCTCTCCTCCTACTGCTCCATCACATCCGCTTCGTTCAGCGATAGAATGATTTCCCGATAGGCGTTCAAAAGCTCATCCCGCTGTTCCTCGGGAATTTCGTGCGCCTTCAAACAGCGGTTGAAGACATCGATGGCGCCGAGATCGTCGAGGGTCTCCCCCGCGCCCATCCGGCTGAGAACGCGTTCCAGTATCCGACTGTTCCTGACGGTCAGGATCTCCAGGCCGGAGCCGGCTGCCAGTTCGTCGAGACGCAGGCGAAGATCGCCGGCGATTTCATCTCCTTCATAGAGGACCTCCAGCCAGGCACCGCTGCCCGCCGCCTTCAAGGCTTCGATCGCCCCGGCAATGGCATTCCAATCACCCTTCAGGGTCTTCAGCTCCCGGAAGGAGGGTACGGGAATCTCGGAGATCCCGGGCGTTCCTTCCGCAAACTCGACGAGAACCACGCACTTTGGTTGCACGGCCTCCGCAAAGCCGATCGGCAGGGGCGAACCGGAATAGCGGATAAAATCCGACCCTCCCACCTTCTGCGGGATATGGAGATGTCCCAGGGCAAGGTAGTCGATGCATTCGGGAAATACGTCCATGCCGACATGCAGCAGGGAGCCGATGTACAGCTCGCGGACCCCGTCTCCGTCAGCGGTCCTGCCTCCCTCGGTGTACAGATGCCCCATGGCGACAATGGGCACGGGCTTTTCAAGAGTGTCCCGTCTTGACAGAGCTTCCTCATAGACCATCCGGTAGTGGGCCCTGATCCCTTCTATGATTTTGCGTTCCTTGTCTTCGATGCTCTCGCCTGCCTCGGCAACTCGGATGTCTCGGTCCCGGAGATAGGGGATAGCGCACACAATCATCCGCGGCTCATCATCGGCTCCTGCAATCACGATGGTTTCATCACCCGGAAATTCGGACGCGGACCCCACGATATGGATGTTCAAGAATCTAAGAATTTCCCGGGGTGCATTCAAAAAGGAAGGCGAATCGTGGTTGCCACCGATAACGACCACATGCCGGTTCGGCGAGGCGGCCACGCGGCAGAGGAATCGGTAGTACAGTTGCTGGGCGTGGTTGCTGGGCGTGCTGCTGTCGAATAGGTCTCCCGCCACGAGCAGCACATCGATGTCCTCGCTCTCGATGAGCCCCGCAAGCCAGTCGAGGAAGGCTTCCTGTTCGTCGTATCGCTTGCGGCCGTGCAAGGCGCGGCCGAGGTGCCAGTCGGAGGTATGGAGAAGCTTCATGCTGTCCTCACATTCCTTTACAAGCTGATATTTTATTAAAAGTACAAACCCCCAATCATTATCGCTTGACGAACCCTCCCCAAAGATGAGATGAAGCGACGTTATTTCCTGAAACCCTCCGCAGCCCAAGAGGCAACCGAGGAAATTTCGATCAAGAAAAGGAGACGACCCATATGGCCGAACAAGGTATTTACGAAGATCTGAGGAAGGCGATCAAGCGTGCCGGAGGGGCCCTGCCCGCCATCGGCATCGACGAACTCTACGCCCTGCTCAAGGAGCTGTTCACCCCCGAGGAGGCGGCGCTGCTGATTTCCATGCCGAATGCATTGATCACCGCAAAGGACCATGCCGCAACGCTGGGCAGGGCACCCGATGAAATCGAGGCGATGATGGAGGCCATGACCAACAAGGGTCTCCTCCATGCAGGGAAAAATGCCGAAGGAATTTACGAGTACATCCCGATCCCGCTTCTTCCGGGGATTTACGAAATGCAGTTTTATCGCGGAACCAAAACGGAACGCGATTATCGCCTCGCCCGGCTCTTCAAGGACTATCTGGACACCCTGCAGAAGCTGAGGGAGTCGCTCCCGACGCCTCCTCCCCTGCCCGAGACCTCCTATTTTCGCGTCCTGCCCGTCGAAAAGGAGGTCTCATCGGCGATGACGGTGCTCCCCTACGCACAGCTCTCCAAATATGTGGAGCAGACATCGGCCATTGCCGTCGGAACCTGCTATTGCCGGCATCATGCCATCCTGATCGACGAGAGGGACAACTGCGGTGTTTCCCATTCGAACTGCATGGCCTTCGGCGCAGGCGCCATCTTCGCCGCTGAAAGAAACATGGGCCGCCTCATAAGCAAGGAGGAGGCCCTCAAGATCCTCGCCGAGGCCGAAGAGGAGGGGCTCGTTCACTGCACCGCCAACACTTCTGAGGAACTGATCTTCATCTGCAACTGCTGCTCCTGTCACTGCGGCATCCTGAGACAGGCGAAATGGGTGCCGGACTCCTGGCGCGTGCTCACTTCGGGCTACCACGCCGAAATCGACGACACGCTCTGCAGCGGTTGCGAGGTCTGCCTCGACCGCTGTCCCGTTTCGGCGATTAAGGTAACGGACACGGCAAACGTCGACACGATGCGGTGCATCGGCTGCGGCCTCTGCGTCGATACCTGCCCCACCGAGGCGATCCGGCTCGTCCTCAGGGCGGAGGCACCGGCACCGCCGAGGCGGATGGGCCATCTGGAACGCGCCGTAAAGAAGCCTTGAATCCTTTCTTTACGGGGAGACCGGAGCGCCCGATCAGGCCTTCCAGTACTTGCGCGCCGACAGCTTGTTGATCACCGTTTCGGCCTCGGCAACGATGTCGTCGACGATCTTCTTTACCGGCTCGATCTTGTTGATTCGGCCCGAGACCATGCCCAACGGCAGAATCCCCTGGACGGTGTCGCCGGTGTTCATGGCGGTGGGGCCGCTGAAGCTGAGGCCCTCTTCTTCGTGCAGTTTCTGCAAATATTGGATGATGCCCGCCGCCCCCTCATTCTGCTCGATCTCCAGGATCTTCTGTGTGCGCTCGGTGCGGATGGCGCGGACGGGATCGCCGATGGACATGAGAATGTAATCGGTTTCGTTGTAGTTCGTCTCGATCATTTTCTGCTTGACCTTCGGGTGAATGATGCATTCATCGGATGCGCAGAAACGGGTGCCCATGTAAACCGCCTCTCCGCCCATGGCCAGCACCGCTGCAAGTCCCCGACCGTCACAGAAACCTCCGCCGATTGCCACCGGAACATCCACCATATCCACCATAAGGGGCCCCACCACGCTTGTGGCGGATCGTTCCGCCCCGGGATGTCCCCCTTCCTCGGATCCAATGATGGTTATGCCGTCCGCCCCCAGCTTTGCAGCCTTCACGCCGTCCTTGATCCTCGCCACCTTGTGAATCCATGGAACCCCCATGTCCTTGATGCGCTTGACCCACTTTTCGGGACTCCTCGCCGAGGTTTCGATGGCCGGCACCTTGTGCTTTTCGATCAAATCGAAGGCGCGTTCAAACCAGGCCTGATCGAGCTCCGTAAAGAGCGTCACGTTGACCCCGAAGGGTTTGTCCGTCAGGTCCTTCGTCTTTTTGATCTCGTCTTCCATCTTGCCGAGGTCGTCCGCCCATTGAATGGCGCACATGAAGCCGATGCCTCCCGCATTTCCCACCGCTGCTGCCAGTTCGGACGTGCTGATCAGCCCCGCCGCCATGCCGCCCTGGATGATGGGGTACTCGATGCCGAACAACTCCGTAATCCTCGTCTTGAAGAAACTCATCATGAACCTCCTTTGTCGTCATTTCGTTATGAGGAATGTAGGAACGAGGCTATCCCTATCGCAGGCCGCCGCAAATTGTCAATAGATTAAAAGCCGTTTCACCGTTTGACATTGGGGTGCGATTCCTATATGGTCGATGGAAATCGGGGAATTACCGAACCGAATCGAGGAAAAAACGGGTAAAGTACTTGGCGGCATCGGGCATTAGCGCTGAGGTGAACGGCCCCGTTGATTCCCTTTGTACCGTAATTTCTCCTGTCCCCCTCGGGGGGTGAGGGTTTTTGTATTTTTTAACGGTTTGGGGCATACTGCGATGACCGTCAACAGGAAATTGCTCAAAGCGACACTGCTTTACGTCTGCGTCGGTCTGCTCGCACTGTTCGTGTTTCTCTATATCCGTTTTCCCTCGGACATGTTCAGGAACTACCTGATCGCCGCCGTGTCGGCAAACCATCCGGATTTCTCCCTCTCGGTGGGCGATGTGAATCTGAAGTTCCCTCCGGGCCTGGTTATTTCGAAGGTGGTTCTGCAATCCAAAACCCGGTCCGAAGCGCGCCTTGAGGCCGACTCCCTCTTCATTCAACCCGTCTTTACATCGCTCTTCAATGGCCGAACCGACATGCAATTTCTGGCCCGGGGTTACGGGGGCCGCATGGAGGGCACGACCAGGCACAACGAAGCCTTCTCCCTTTCCGGCCCTTCGGAGCTTTCGCTGAGCTTCGAGAATCTACCCGTCGAGAGAGTCTCGTACCTGCAGGATTTCCTTGGGCGTGCGATCAGAGGGAAGCTCCGCGGCTCCCTGAGCTTCGACGGGTCTATCGAGAAGCCGAGGGAAGGGAAAGGAAAGCTGAAATTCACGCTTTTGAATGGAAGCTACCAGATCTTCGAGAACCTTGCCGGTTTCGACAGGATCGACTTCAACGCCGTCGACGGACAGGTCCATCTTTCGAACCGCATTCTCAAGATCGTCAAACTGACCATGACGGGTGAAAAGCTGAATATTTCGATGAAAGGCGATATAACCCTCGGAGCGAATACCTTCAAAAGCAGCCTTCTGAACCTCTCCGGAAACATCGAAATCCGGACCCCGGCGATAAGACGCATCCGATTCACCCTGACGGGCACCGTGGAAAACCCCGTTACGCAACTGTCCTGATGCACACCCAGCCATTGGCAAGAAGCATCAATTTCTGGTTGCCATGAAAAAGGGCGGCGTTTTCTTGGTGAACGGCCCCTTTTTTGTTGTAATCTGAGAGAAATCCCGAAAGGAAAACCGCTCAGGTATCGATGTCCATATCCGATTCCCTCTTCAGGATCCTCGTTACCCGCAACACTTCCTCTATGGTCGTGACACCCTCCAGGACCTTCTGCGTACCGTCGCCAAGGAGGGTCGTCATTCCCCTCCGTACGGCTTCTTCATTGATCTGGTTCGAGTCGGAGGTCCTGAGAATGAGCTTCTTGATCGGCTCGTCCATGATCAGGATTTCGAAGATAGCCGTTCGCCCCCGATACCCCGTGTGCATACAGGAAAGGCAGCCTCGCTTCCTGAATATCCGATCTTTTCCGAGCATCTCCGCCGTCATGTCGATGTTCGCCAGGTATGCTTCGTCGGGGACATAGGGTTCCTTGCAGTTCGGACACAGGACCCTCACCAGTCTCTGGGCCACGATGGCGATGACGGAGGATGTGACGAGATAGGGTTCGATGCCCATGTCGATGAGCCGTGTGACGGCGCTGGCCGCATCGTTCGTGTGGAGCGTGGAGAAGACGAGGTGGCCCGTCAACGAGGACTGGATGGCGATCTCCGCAGTCTCCAGATCGCGGATTTCGCCCACCAGGATGACGTCGGGATCCTGGCGAACGATGGATCGGAGGCCGTTGGCAAAGGTGAGGTCTATCTTGGGGTTCACCTGGATCTGTCCCACACCTTCGATCTGGTACTCGATCGGGTCCTCGATGGTGATGATATTGATCTCCGGATGGTTGATCTGGGACAGGGCCGCGTAAAGCGTTGTGGTCTTGCCGCTGCCCGTGGGCCCCGTCACGAGGATGATCCCATAGGGCGACTTGATCAGCCGGTTGAAGATCCGGATGTGGTTTTCGTCCATGCCGAGATCGGACAGTTGAAGCATGGAGGCGCTCTTGTCGAGGATGCGGAGGACCACCCGTTCACCGAAGGCCGTTGGGAGAACGGAAACCCGGATGTCCACGTTGCGCTCGCCGATTTTGATGTCGATGCGCCCGTCCTGGGGCAGCCTCTTTTCGGCGATGTTGAGCCTCGCCATGACCTTGACGCGAGATACCAACGGCGACTGGATTCTCCGTGGAAGGTTCAGGATATCGTAGAGAATGCCGTCGATGCGGTAGCGGATCTTCAGGGCATTCTGATAGGGCTCGATGTGGATGTCGCTGGCCCGGTCCTTGATGGCACCGGATAGAAGCAGGTTGACGAGCTTGATGATGGGGGCGTCGCTGGTTTCGTCGAGGAGATCTGCCGTCTCTTCGATCTCGGAGAGGATCTTGTCGGGCGTCACACCGTTCATCTCCTGCTGGAAGAAGGCTTCCGCCGAACTTCGGCTCCTGTCGTAGATGAGATTGACCGCCTGCAGGATGGCCGCCTGGGTGGATATGACCACCTCCGCACCGTCTCGGTCCAGAAGCCTGCAGAGATCGTCGATGGGCTGGAAATCGGAGGGATCGTGGACGGCAACGATGAATTTCCCGTCGGTCTCCAGCGGTACCATCCTGTATTTCTTCAGGTATTGGATGGGGATGTGCCGGGTAAAGTCCGTCTTGACATGATCCGTCTGCAGCTCCTTTGTGAAGGGCACGGTGAAGGCCTCGCCTAAAAGGGTCAGCAAATCGTTTTCGCCGACGGCCTTTCTTCGAAGCAGAAATTCCACGAGACCCTCTCTTGCGGTTCGGCGAACCCGGCGAGCCTCTGCAAGGAGATCCTCCCCAACACCCAGGGCGGCCAAGCGGCTGTCAAGGGAGAAGGGGGGAGGCGGCCCGACCTGTCCGACCGTCATCCCCGACGGACCAGGGGCCGCTGCCTGCGTCACATGCCGCTCCATCGTCTCATCCCCCCTTCTGTGCTCCTTTTTTCTTTTCCTCCTTCTTCTCGCGCATCTTGATAACGCCGCCCGTTACCTCGCCAACTTCCTCGTGTTTCTGTTTGGTGATGGCCGCGGCGTCGGAGTAGGTCCGAATGATATGGGGCGTGATGAAGACGAAGAGGTTCGTCTTTTCCCTGGCCGTAACCCGGGACTTGAAGAGCCAGCCCAGCAGGGGAATGTCGCCGAGCAGGGGGATTTTGTAGGTCCCCATATCCGTGCTGTCGCCGACGAGGCCTCCGATGACGACGGTCTCCTTGTCCTTGACAACCACGACGGTCTTGGCCGTCCGCTTCAGGGTCGTGGGAAGACCCGTCGTCGACTCCGCCGTGACCACCTTCGAAACCTGCTGATCGATCTTCAGGCGGACGTAATTCTCATCGTTGATATGCGGGGTCACCTTCAACATAAAGCCGACATCCTTGTATTCGTAATTGCTGTAATCGATGCTCGTCGTGCTCGTTTCCTGCCGGGTGATATAGGGAACGTTCTTTCCCACGTTTACCTCGGCCTCTTCGTTGTCCAGGGTCAGTATCTGCGGCGTGGACAGGATGGAGACGTCGGAGTCGTTCTGGTAGGCCTGCAACACGGCACCGATCGTGGGAAACACGACACCGCCGATGGTAATGCCGGCACCCAGAATGCCGATGGAAAATCCCGTCGGGAGCGACAGGCTGGCGGTTCCCAGTGCCGTACTGATCTGGGTGCCGGGTATGATTCCCCCTGCGGCTCCGCTGGCCGTCGATCCTGCGAAGGCAGCCGATCTGCCCGTGTCAAAGCCGGAGATACTGCCCGTATCCTTGGCGCCCCGCCATTCGACGCCGATCTTGAAGTCCTTGTTCACGTTCACTTCCATGATCAGGGCCTCGATATAGACCATGGGGCGGGGCGTATCCAGCTTCATGATCACGTCCTCGATGATCCGATAATCGTCGCGGTTTGCGGTGATGATAAGCATGTTGGTGGCCTTGTCAGCGGTTACGTGCACTTCCTTCGACAGCAGAGGCGATTGTCCCTTCTGGGCGTCCTTCGATTCCCTGGGGAGGGCCGCCAGGACCTTGGCCAGGTCTTCCGCTGTGGCGTTTTGCAGACGGTAGACATGCAGCGTCGTATCTCCCTTGGGGACCTCCTTGTCCAGCATCCCGATGAGCTGTTTCACCCGGGCCGCGTCGGTCTCCGTCGCCACGAGAATGATCGAATTTGTGCGGCTGTCGGCGACGAATTTGACGGGTGCCAGGGCGCCCCTCTGCTGCTGGAAGACGGCGGTCAAGGCTTTGACCATTTCGTCGGCGTCGGCATAGGTCAGCGGAACAAAGGAAATCTGTTCTCCCACTCCGGCCACGTCCAGCGCGCCGATAATCTCCTGAATTTTCTTGATGTTGGACAAAAGATCCGTGATGATCAGCATCCCCGTGGGGGCATAGGAGAGAATAACGCTGGTTCTGGCGATGAGAGGATCGAGAACCTTTTTGATTTCGTCGGGATTGGCGTAATCCAGCGAAACGATCTGGGTCACGACCTTGTCCTCGGGGGTGATGGCCTCCTCCGTCAGGCGGGTCTCCATGTTCTTTTCCCTGGCCTGCTGGGAGGGGATGACCTTGATCATATCGCCCGCCGGAACGGCTGCGAAGCCGTAAACGTCGAGGACGGACTCGAAAACCTTATAGGCCTCGTCGACGGAGATCTTTCGCGGCGAAAGAATGGTAACCTTGCCCTTGACCTTATCGTCGATGATGAAGTTCTTGCCCGTCAGCTCGCTGATGAACTTGATGAAGACCTGTATGTCCACATTGTCGAAATCGATGGTGATATAACGGGTGTCCTTTCCTTGCTGAACACTCGACGGTGTCGTTGTGGGCGGGACGGGCGGCTCCTCCAAAACAGGCAGCGGTTCTGTCGGCGGGGGCCCGGCAGGCATCGCCGCTTCCGCACCCGCCGCAGGCGGCCGGGTATGCACTGGCGGTGCCGGCATCGTCGGAGGCACTGGAAGCTTCTGCACCCCTGACGGCGAAGGACCGACCGCCGGTCGGGATGGCGCGGGCGGCGCCGTCACCGTTGGCGGCGGCGGTGCGGCGACAGGCTTCGCAGGCGACGTCGGTTGCGCAGCCTGTTCGGCCTTTTTTTCGGTGGGAAACGCATCGGTCTTCGCCCCGGCACTTTCCGCAGCCGAAGATTTTGCCGGCGGGGCCGCAGGGCTTTTCTGCGTATGTGCCGTCGGAACGGGCTTGTCTTCGCCGGTCACACGGGCCGCCGAGCAATCGCCGGGCAAACACAAGAGGAGACACGCCAGGGTTGCCAGCAAGACCAGCCAACAACCTTCCCGTCGCAACACCGGGAAGATTCGTTCCCGGCGATCATCCGGAGCATTTCGACACCATGCAATCATCGCTTTTCTTCCATCAACTTCCTGTACCCCGGCAGAGACCGAAGCGTCTTCAGGTCCGCATCCGCCGACGCCCATTTTCTAACCTCCCCGCTGATGGCCAGGGCATCTTTCAAATATCGGAGGCTTTGGATGTGATCCCCCGCCTGGGCGTACAGACAGGCCAGGTTGTAATAGGGATCGACATAATCCCCTTCTATGGCGATGGCCCTGCCGAAGAGCTCCGCAGCCCGGCCTCTTTGCCGCTGCGCCATGACGATAACCCCAAGATTATTCAGGGATTTCGCGTGGCGAGGCTCCTGAAGCAGGATCCGCTCATAAAGCGCCGCCGCCTCGCCGTTCCGGCCGACCTTCTGCAAGTCGAGGGCAGATTCATAGAGGGCTTCCGTCTCCGGTCCCGCCTGCGGAGCCTTCGGGCTTGGCTCCGCCGCCTTCCGCTCAGGCGCCGAAACCGGCTTTTCGGTGACGGTTTGCGGCGCATCCTCCCGGTGATTCTTACCAGCTTCCGCCTGCACCGCCGACACGGATGGTTCCGCAGTCTTCGGCTTGTCCGTCTCTGCACCCCTCTCCGTTACGGTCAGGGCTTGCCTGCCGCCGTTCGGAAGGGTCACGACGAGGAAGATCACGACTGTCAGCAGTACAACAAGAAAAAACAGGAAAAAAAGAACCCAGCGACCGCGGCTCCCGATCGGTTCCTCCGAAGCCCGCCGCAGGATACCGCCGAAATCGATGTAACGGCTGTCCTTTTCGCGCTGGGCCTTTCTCAATGCATCGTTAATATAACTCATCATCCCCGCCGTCAAGACATATTAAGAAAACATCCTGGTCCGGATCCGCCGCCACCAGCCCGAAGGCAGGTAATTCCTGCCGATATCCCGGACGGCTTCCCGGACGATCCGACCGTCGATGATTCGATGATCTTTCGTATAGGCGATCAGCAGGGCACGGTCGCATATGGCATTGATGCGCCGGGGATTCCCTTCGGACTGATCGTAGATCCTCCGATAGGCCCCGCGCGAAAAGATCACGTTCCCTCCGCCGGCCACATTGAGCCTGTGTTCAATATACCGCCGGACATGCTCGCTGTTGAGGGCGACAAGATCGTAACGGACGGTTATCCGTTCGTTCAGCTGGCGCAGCGACGGCAGGGCCAGAAGATCCCCCAGTTCCGGCTGGCCCACCAGGACGATCTGCAGGATCTTTTCGCGCTCCGTTTCGAGATTGGAGATCATACGGATCTGCTCCATGACGGCATGGGACAGATTCTGCGCTTCATCGATCAGGAGAACGGCGTTGCGGCCCGCCGCAAAATTTCTGAGAAGAAACTCGTTGAGCTTATCGATATAGCGCTTCCGGGTCCGTCTCAGCCTTCCCATGGCGATGCCGAATTCCTGGATGATCGTCTCCAGAAGCTCGATCTCCGCTACGGCGGAATTGAAAACCAGGGCCGTCGCCACGGAATCGTTGAGGTCGGCCAGCAGCGACCGGCAGAGCGTCGTTTTTCCCGTACCGATGCCGCCGGTGATCACGATGAATCCCTTTTTTTCATGAATCCCGTAAAGGAGGTGGTTCATGGCCTCCCGGTGCTGAGGACTCAGAAAGAGATACCGCGGATCCGGCGACAGGTTGAAGGGATTCTCCTTGAATCCGAAATATTCCGTATACATGTCCCCCGTCCAAGTCCATCACTTGAACTGGTAGTTCATCGTTTCCTGCCTGCCCGCCCTTTTGATCTTGACCGACAGGGTCGATCCCGATTTCAAGGTATTGTAAAGGCCGACCACGTCGTCGGCGCTGGCGATTTTCTGGTCGTTGATCTCCTGGATGACATCGCCGTCGACCAGTCCCATCTTCTGGTATATGCTGCCCTGATGGATTCTGCTCACCATAAAGCCGCTGGGCATCCCCCTGTGAAAATAGGGTCGGATCTGAGCCTGCCTCATGACCTGTCCTATATTCTGCAGCGTGGCGGCGATATCGGATCTATCCAGGGTCAAGGCGCCGGCTGTGCCGGCCGCCGCCTGCGCATCGGCACTCACGGGAGGAACGATCGCCGTTTCCGCTGCGTCCCTCTTCTTCAGGGTCTCCTCCTTATCGCCCAACTTGAGGACGACCTGATCCCTTACGATACGGGCAAGGGTCGCACCGGCAATCTTGTCTCCGATTCTGTAGAGGCCCTGCTTGTTTTTCCCCTTTTCCTCGATGACGGCAAAGCTCAGCTTTCCGATACCGGCAACGGTCCCGCGGAGTTCGAGCAGCGCGGTTATGGGTTGAGCAGACTCCGATTTCATCTGCTGTTTCGTAAGGTCATCGGCCAGTGTCTTATCGGTCGAGCCGAAAAGGTTTCGCTCCGAGACGATCCGGTAGTAGTCCTGGCCCTCCTTCGGAGGCGCTTGGAGCACTGCCGACATTGTCGCCGGGTTAGGCGTAACGGAAGGTTGAACGACAAGCCGCAGGCCCAGGACCTTGTAGAAGATGCCCGCCCCTTGAAACATGAACAGGACAATGGCACACAGGATAAAGAGACGTTGCGGGTTCGTCGCCTTGAGCCGCAGCGCAACGACATTGATTCCCCTGAGGAGCGGCCCTTTTATATCGATCGATCGCATGTCCCTATCTCCTCGCCGCTCCGGGGGCTGCAGGTTCACCCTTCGGGTTCTGGAAGGTCGCGACCTGAATCGTCGCGTTGAGATATTCCGGCTCATCCTTCGCCTTGGCGACGGCGATCTTCCGCAGGGCGATAAGATCCTCCCGCGATTCGACCACATAGAGAAAATTCACCAGTTGGTTGAGGGTGATTTTCTCCAGCTTCAGATCCACCGATATCTCCTCGTAGCTGCCGGACACCGAGGCCTTCGAAGGGTTGATATACTTGAGGTTTTGCTTTACGCCCGCCTCGCCCGTCTTCTTTTCGAGATAGGAAAAGAGGGTGAAATTTCCGGGACGTCTGGCCAGGATCTGCTGCACGGCCTGCGCCCCCTCTTTCAGGATCCTGTGCTCGGTCCAGAGGGGCCCTAACTGCTGGAGGACCTTCTCGTTGGCCGCAATGGACCGTTTTGTCCTCTCCCGGGCATCGTAAATGGGAAAGGCGACGAACTGCACGAACAGTCCCAAGACGAGGGCCACGGCGCCCATCATCAGCACAATTCTCTGATCTCTCGGAAGCTTATCCCAGAATTCCCTCATGGCTACCGATTCACCACCATCCGCATCTCAAACTCCACCCGGTCTCCCTGCTTCATGATGTTGGTGGAATTGATCAGCACCGTCTTGAAATATTTGGATCGCTCTATTTCCCTCTTCAGGACCTCTACGGCATCGAAATTCTCGGTCTCGCCCTTCAGGCTGACCAGATCGTTCTCATAGTTGAAGGCCGTGATGAGGAGCGGCGATGATTTCGGCGCCAGCAGCGATAGGTCTCGAAGCATCTCCAGGACCGTGATCGACGTTACCCTGGTGCCGCGCCCCGCTGCAAGCTTTTGCATTTCGCCGATTTTCGCCTTTAGCTGCGAGACGGGATCGACGATCCGGGTAATCTCCGGGCAGCACTGCTTGAAACTGGCCGAAATCTCCGCTTTTAGATTCGACAGGCGGGCGTGCGCAAGGCGATAATCCAGATAAGATTCCAGGCCTGCCAGCACAATGGCCGCGGCCGCGACGGCGGCGACCCAGGGAAGCTTTTTGATCCACTCTCTCGATCCGCGCCTTTCTCTCAGGAGGGCGCCGCGGAAATCGAAACCGGCGGAACTTCGGTGCGGCCGCAATGCCAGGGCAAGGGCCTGGTTCATCACCGACGGCTGCCAGTCTTTCTTCACCGCCTCATCGAAGATCACACCCGCCTCCGCGGCCAAGTCCGGGCATTCGACGGGCAGGCAGAGGTATTGTGCCAGGGCCTCTCGCAAGGGAGCACAGAAGGCGCCGCCACCGGTCAGGTAAACCGCCGGCGGCATTCTTTCCATGTCGCCATTCCACTGGAGATAATCGAACGTTCTTTTCAGTTCGGCAAAAAATTGCCGCCAGAACGCCTGAACGCTTCCCAGAGCCTCTCCGAAGTCGCCAGCCTGCTTGCGTTTTTCTGCCTCCGCCTCATCGATGCGCAGCGCCTTCGCCAGGATTTTCGTCAGAGCGTCCGCGCCAAAGGCGAAATGCCTGACCTGTACGACCTGTCCCCCCCCAATGAAGATACCGATCGATCCCTTCGCCCCGATATCCAGCACGAGCCCCTCTCTCAGGGAATGCAGCGAAAGAAGCATCGCCGCCACCGGCAGGGCCTGTGCATCAAGGGACGAAAGGGTTCGCACGCCCTTTTCGACCAATGCTGCCCGTTCCCGTACGACGGTCTTGGGCGCGATGGCCGCCAGGATCTTCGATCCCTTGGGACCGGTCGAGGCAAGATGGCTGATGAAAACCTCATCGATGGGAAAGGGAATCAGGGGTTCCAGCTCGAAGGCCACGGTCTGGGCGATCCTTTTCGAATCCTGGAAGGGAAGATCAATACGTCGGAAGGAAACGTTCCGGGCGGCCAGAACGGTCGAGCAGGAGGATCCCGCAAATCTTTCGTCCGCAAAAAGCTTTTCAAGCGCCCCCGCTGCGCCGCCCTGTTCGTCTATAGGGATTTTCGCGGACGCCACGATTCGGCCGGCCCCCTGGAAACTACGCATGACGACAACCGCCTTCAGGGCGCTTTCCCCGATGTCGAGGCCTAAGATCCTTTCAGCCATGGAACTATGTTACCTAATGCTTATTGAACCTTCCAACCGATAAGTTTCACCGTTTTCTTCGGCAGATCCCTCTTTACGACCCCCGAGACGCGCTCCCGCATGCGTCCGAAATATCCCGTGGCCGTTATCCGGAAATAATCGCTGCTGGTGGTGATAAAGAGCGAGTTGATACCGACGGCGCCCATACCGGAAACCTGCCGATACCATTGGGGATTGGAAAGATCCCTCCCGGGCTCCCGCCGGACGGCATCCATGTGTTCCGCCATCTCATCGGTTATTTCCGGTGCCAGTACCCTGAGGATCTGCCGGGGTGCCGTGTTGATATTGATCTTCCCGTCGCCGTAAAGGGTCAACAAATGCCTCAGCCCCGGCGATTCCTCCGTACCATAATACATCTGTTCCGTCACGCCTTTTATCATCAGAAGCTCATCCAGGCTGTCCAGCGGACCGTTCTTCGCGTCGTAGGAAATCGGCAGGCTTCGATAATGGTCATTTTCCGCCCCGGCGCCCGTCACATCGCTGTCCGTATCCATCCAGTCCTTCATGGCATTCACGACCGCCTCGGCCTGTTCGGGCCCGAGACTGAAAGGGGGTTCCTTCAACAGGCGGATCAGCATGTCCCGGATGAACTGATTGACGGCAGTCCCCTGAACGAGCCGGTTGATGGGAATTTTCCCCGACTCGTCCTCGACGGAGACCTCGAAGCCCCCATCAGAAAAGAGTTCCTTTGATTCATCGGAAATCGCACTCGAATCCGCCCACGCATCAGTAAGGGTATCCTGGACGGTTTCATCATCGAGGAGCCGGACGACGCCAAAGTTGAAACCCGATTTGGCGATGTAGGTCAATCGGATACCGTCGCTGAAATTGGCGGCCTCGTAAAGGTCGGATCGGGTTCCGTAATTCAGCTGGACCGTCAACGCAACGAGGATGCTGACGACGAGCAGGACCACGATCAGCGCGATGCCGCGCTGTCCCTTGTCAGGCGCCTTCACGCCCCACCTCCCCCGAAGAAAGATAGATGCGGGTCGAAAAGGGAAAAGGGGCTTCGGGATTCTCCGGATTGATGAGTTTCAAGTCGATCCGGACCACAGCCGGGGCCTTCTTCTTTTGAGAGGGCGTTTCGGAGACGGAATCCCAGCGTTCATACTCCTGCCCCTGTGCGTCGTAGAAAACGTACCGGAGGGATTGAATCCTCTCGCAAAGGACGTAGCCGCCCGCTTGATCCTCTACGGCCTGTTCCGCCTCCCTGCCGCCCTGGATGTCATCGACGCGCCAGAGGACATATCCTTCCTCGTGCGGGTCCTTCCGGATGTCATAGGTGACGATCCCCACACCCGTACCAGCCTCGTTGCCGCGGAAGGCCAGATGCGCATCCGATCGGAAAGTGAGCCGGAGGAACGGCTCGCCTGCCAGATCCAGAACTTCGGACCGGAATTCATAGCCTCCGTTATAGGGACTCAGGGCTCCCAGATCTCGGATCATCCGGCTCATGGCGCTTCGGGCCATGCTGTAGACCTCACTATCGTAATCGAATCCCCGGACGATCCGCAGCGTACCGGTATAAGCGGCATAGATCGTCGAAAGGACCACCGCCAGGATAAAGATTGCGATGAGGATTTCTATGAGGGTGAAACCCCGGTGCCTTTCCCGGACGCCTCCCCCGCTATTCCCGGCCTTTCTCCCTTTCACTTTTCCGATCGTCATGATCGTCAAAGGATATAAGATACTGCAATTCAATTCGTTTTCAGCCTATAGAGCACCAGTTGGTAGGTATTGTTTTTCACCAGCAGTTCATGGACAACCCGTACCTCGATCCGCTTCATGGATTCCAAATCCGTATCGACAATATCCACCCGCCAGATGTAATCGGGATAATCCTCTCCAAAATCGCCGGTTCCCGAGCTGAGACCGGCCATGTCGGCCGCTTCCATCTCCGCCATCTTTCCCTGGGCAAGAAGCGCCGCCGTTGTCAGAAACCTGGCATTGCCCGCCATGGAAATGCTTTGAGACTGGGATTGAAAAACGGCGACCAGGGCAATGGCCAGAATCGCCACGGCGATCATGACCTCCAGCAATGTAAAGCCTCGATCCGTCCTTCCCTTACCCATAATGAAACCCCGAATACCCGGCTTGAATGTCACATTTCTTCCAGGGACTGTTCGTAATCCACGTAACCTTCGAGGACCTTGACCGTGCTCAAAAAGGGTTCAAGGACAAGGGTAAGCCGCCGTTCTCCCCAGGCCAAATGGATCAGGGCGGGCTGAACATAACCCTGTTTGAAGAAGGTGATCGTCCCCTCGTCCTCCTCCTGCCTCTCACGACCGACCAAATGGATGTCCTGTACCCGCACCCCTTCCGGCAAGGACTTGGCGTAGTGCCGCCGTTCATCTCTCTTTTCAGGGGTCATATCGGCGGTGTAGGTCCAGTAGCTGTTGCGGCTGAAATCGAAAAGCAGGACGTAATCGACCTGTTCCCGTACGGCCTCGCTCCGCAGCTCTCTGACCGCGCCGACAAGCTGCCTGGATGCCGACTTGAGGCTGTCGTCGAGGAGGGTGTCCCTAAGCGCCGGCAGGCCGAGGTAGAGGACGATGCCGATCAGGACCGTAACGACAATGAGCTCTATGAGGGTGTAGCCGCTGTTATTCAAGCTCCCAACTGTTGATGTCCCTGTTTTTTTCTTCACCGCCCACTTCACCGTCAGCCCCCATGGAACTTAGATCGAAATCACCGTGCGCGCCCGGCGAGAGATAGATGAAGTCGTTTCCCCAGGGATCTTTGGGCACCCTCGAGCGTTCGAGATACCCTCCCGTGCGCCAGTTCCTGGCGGGCTGTCCGACCGAGGGCGCCTCGACGAGGGCTTGAAGGCCCTGTTCGGTCGTCGGATAGGTGCCGCTATCGAGCTTGTATAGTTTCAGGGCCGTTTCGAGACTTTCGATCTGCATCTTCGCCTTCGCTATCCGGGCTTCGTCCGGCCGCCCCATCACCCGCGGTATGATCAGGCCTGCCAGTATTCCGAGAATCACGATGACCACCATCAGTTCGATCAGCGTAAAACCCCGATCATCTGCCTTTCGTCTCATCCTAAGCTCCTTATCGTACCAACTGATTCATCTCAAAGATGGGCAGCAGAATGGAAACAACGATGAAGCCCACCACGAGTCCCATGGTCAGCACCATGACGGGTTCCAGCAGCGACATCATGATGAGGATGCTTGCCTCCACTTCCTTTTCGAAGGCATCGGCAATGCGGAAGAGCATCGTCTCAATGGTTCCGCTCTGCTCTCCGACGGATATCAATTCAATGGCCATGGGAGGGAAAAGACCGTTTTCAGCCAGGGTTGCAGCGAGCCCCTGGCCTTCCTCCACGGCTTTGCCGGCGCTTTGGAGCTCATCGGCGATGAGCCTGTTGTTCATGATGTTCCGGACGATCTCCAGGGCCCCCAAGAGAGGCACGCCGCTTTGCAGAAGCGTCCCCAAGGTGCGGCTGAACCTGGCGACGGCCACCTTCTGGCTCACAGGCCCGAAGAGAGGTGCCTTGAGTTTCATGCCGTCAAAGATATACCGCCCCCGGTCGGTTTTCGTTACGGCGTAGCGCAGACCGAAGATCAGACCGAACAGCAGCAGAAGGCAAACCCACCAAAAAGTCTTGAGAAACCCGCTCACGGCGATCAGAAAGATCGTAATGCCGGGCAGGTTCTGATGCATCTCGCCGAAGATCCGGGTAATGTTCGGAACGACGAAGGCTACCAGAAAAAAAAGTACGACGCTTCCGACGAGAAACATCAGCAAGGGATAGGCCAGGGCGGCACGGATTTTCATCCTCAAGGCCTGCTGGTTTTCGAAGAAGTCGGCCAGCCTCTCCAGGATGAGATCCAGGGTGCCCGAGGCCTCGCCCGCACGAACCATGTTGATGTAAAAGGGAGAAAATATTCCCGGGAAATGGGAAAGGCTTCCCGTGAGGCTGTTGCCTTCATTCACCTCTTCCCTGATCTGAACCAGCGTTTTTTTGAGCTGGGGATGTCGTGTCTGCGCCACCAGCACCGTCAGGGAAGGGACAAGGGGCAAACCGGCCTTCAGCAGGGTAGCCAACTGCCGGGTCATGACGGCGATTTCTGCCAAGCCCGCCTTTTTGAAGAGACTTCCGCCGGTTGCTTCGGCCCCCGTCTGGGCCTTCCCTTCCGAGAAGGTCTCCTTCATGTCCGTTGGAAAGACACTCATTTCCCGAAGTTTCTGTCTCGCCGCAGCCATGCCCGCTGCATCGACAATCCCCTTTTGCCTGCGGCCCTTCTCATCCAGGGCTGTGTATTCATAAACCGGCATGGATTGAACCCTCTCCCTTTCTTCGAATTTTCCTACCATCTCCACGCCGAAAAATCCAGCCGCAAAGTGTCGCTGCCCGGCCGGCACAACCGTCCCGCCGATCGCCGTATCCAGTGACGCTCTTCGACCGGCATTATCCCTGAAGGACTTTATCTTTGATACAAAACCATGAATTTTCTTGCCATCGATAAAATAATCCTGTATTGATTTTAGCGCATTACAACATTTCATCCCCGGGATGTCAAAACAGCGCTTCAGGGAACCGCCTTGGGCAGGAACATGATCACCCGCCTCTAAAATAAGGTTCAGGAAGGTTTGCCATGGTTCTTCAGGATCATTCGCAGGCTTGAGAACAGAACACAAGGGCAGGAACGGGAGGCATGTATCTAACTTCATTCATACATCGGGATCCTTTGTTTGAAATTGCCGAGCGCTGGTTCCGCAGTTGTCCCGAGCCGGGCGATTGCCGGTCCCTCACCGAGATTCTGATCTGTGACGGCTTCGTCATCAACGAAACCTTGGAAGTGCTGACGAAATGTCTGCTCGACATGACGCACCGTTGTCCCTATCATCGGAAGGAAATCCGGACCAAGGGGGAATTGCGCGACCTTATCTGTAACGGACATCGCGATGAACAGCCGCGGGTGGCTGAACTCGTGAAACGCTACAGGGAAAATCCCGACTACTATTACCGGGAAGCCCCCATCAATGCCGTGGTTTATCTCGACGACCAGGATCAATTGCTGGGATCGTTCAGAATAAAACGTCCCAAGAGAATCGCAGAGAAGGCAAACCGAAAAATCGCGGAGTGGATCTTCGAAAAAGTCATTGAACGGGCACGGGAGATGGCCCGCCAGAGGGCGCAGCTCTCCGGCGTTCCTTTGAACGGTTTCGTGACCCCTGCCGATGAAATGATCCGGGAATTCATCCGCGCGGAAGAGGACATCGCCGCAGGATTCAGAGACGGCGACATCCGGTTCGACAAAGAAGCTTCGGCAATCCATGACGTGGCCGCGATAAAGATCGTGGCATCCTCCGACGACCTGTGGCGTCTTGAGAACATATTGCAAAAGACCGATGACATCCGGGTTGTCGAAAAGCAGGAATTCAGCGGCAACTACCGGGCCATAAGCCTGATCATCGAGGTTTTCTGGAACGGCGAATATATATGCCGGCAATACCGCGAAAACAGGGTCTGGAAAAGGTATCTCGATCGCGGCATTCCCGAAGCCGATCTCGAAAGGGGTTTGGAGGTCTCCTTTGCCGATGCCGAGCCGAAGATGAATGTCGAGCTGATCCTTTCGACCTATCCCGACATGGTGGAATCCGAACTCGGCAGAAGCATCCATGAAGAGAGGATCATCGCCCAGAGAGATAACAGGAAATACAAGGGCTATATTCCCATGAACATCGAGTTCCTTGTCGAATCCCTTTTCGCCGTCGGATTCAGCCCCAGGATCGATGTCGACCAGGTGCCGATCAAATTGTGGGGAAGGTACCTGCCCGAAACGCTGAGCTCTTATATCCGACGACTGCACAACCTGCCCGAATACGATCTCATCCAGTAATCGGCAACCATCATCAACCGGACAGATTGTGCGCTGCAAAACCGGACATATCATGCGCTACTAACACACATGCCTTTCGCCATTGACAGACAAAGACCTCCTTCGTATATTACCTTTGAAAACTGTTGCGAACAGGACCATTATGAAAGAAGCAGCAGAATACCGACGGAAACAATGAAGGTCCGCAACCTGATGAGGCCGATTGTTGAATTTTCGAGCAGAACCTCCCCTGCGACATTTTCGGAAATTGTCCTGGTGCCGCTCTTTTCCGATGTTTACAGAAACATTGCCCAGACCTTCTACGAGCGCTGTTTGCCGGAATAAGACCCTTTTCGGAGGGTATTACTGACAGGGAACCAAAAGGCAGAGATGTTCGATCGACGCGAAATTTTGGCCGGGATGATCCGACTGGCAACCCTGCTTGGAGGCGCCGGTTTGATCTTGACGGATCCCTTCCTGTGGGAGATCCTCGGAAAATTCGAAGGGGGGTGTGTTTCGGCCCAGGATCGGCTGGAAGCCTTCATCCGCCAGGCCCCCCGGGCCAGATATTGGACCTCGACCGCCCTCGCAGGCAACGATTGCCTCCAATGCCACAGCGCCACGGAAACGCTCGGCGGCCGTTATGTCCATCAAAGCGGTCTCGTCAAATGCCTGCTCTGCCCGCAGGGCTGCATGCTGCAGCCCGGCGAGCGGGGTCGCTGCAGCGCCCGGATGAACGTGGACGGTGAAATGCGGAGCCTCGTCTACGGACGTCCCGTGGCCATCCACATCGATCCCATTGAAAAAAAACCCCTGTATCACTACCTGCCCGGCTCCTCAGCCTTCTCCCTGGCGACCGCTGGATGTCCCCTCCGGTGCAAGTTCTGTCAGAACTGGGAAATATCACAGTCACGGCCTGAAGACCACGATTCCCCCTATGTGGAGCCCGAAAAGATCGTGCAGACCTCCCGGCAGCGGCGGGCGCCCGTGATCGCCTTCACCTACAACGAGCCGACGGTCTTTATGGAATACCTGACCGACATCGCCCGCAGTGCCCGGAAAGAGGGACTTCGGTCGGTCCTGATCAGCTGCGGTTTTATGAACGAGGCGCCGCTGGCCGAGATGTGCGGGGTTCTGGAGGCCATCAAGATCGACCTGAAGGGATACAGCGAGTCCTTTTACCGGAACGTCTGCGGCGCTGAACTTCGCCCCGTGCTCCGGAGTATACGCCAGGTCTCCCGCAGCGGCGTTCATCTGGAAATCGTCAACCTGGTGGTTCCGACCCTGAACGATTCGGACGGGATGCTCCGGGGACTGGCCGACTGGATCCTGGGAGAGATCGGTCCCGATGTGCCCGTCCATTTCACCCGTTTTCATCCCGACTACCGCCTCCTCAACCTCCCTCCGACACCCGTGGCGACCCTGGAGCGCGCCCGGGAAATCGCCATGGAAAAGGGCATTCACTATGCCTATGTCGGCAATGTGCCCGGTCATCGGGGGAACCACACCTATTGTCCGAACTGCAAAAAAATGATAATAGAAAGACACGGTTTCTTCATCACGAATCTGAAGCTGAAGGACGGCCGCTGTTCCTACTGCGGCCGGAAGATCGCCGGCGTTTGGACCTGAGGGGGTGATGCCTCCGCAAGGGAGCGAATACCATGAGGAAATTTCCTCTTGTCGTTTTTGTAATCATCCTTTTGACGACAGGAATAGGTGTTGCCATGGCACTTCAGGGGAAAAAACAGATGGATCATCACGTTAGAGAGCCAGCGGTTGCCGGCCAGTTTTATCCCGCATCGGAGGCGATGCTTCAGAGGGCCGTCGAGAAATTCCTCCAGGATGCAACACCCGTCAGGGTCAAAAGGCCCATCGCGATCATCGTGCCCCACGCCGGCTATATCTATTCCGGCCAGATCGCGGCCGATGGTTTCAAACAGGCTGCCGGGGGCGATTACGACATCGTCGTCATCCTGGGGACCAACCATACCAGCGCCGAATTCCGGAAGGTTTCCCTCTATAACGGCAGCGGTTTCCGCACCCCTCTCGGGGTCGCCCCGATCGATCTGGAGATCGCGCAGGCCCTGGCGGCAGCGAACCCCGAATGCACGATGGAAAGATCCGTCCACGAGCGCGAGCACTCCATCGAGGTTCAGGTGCCCTTTGTGCAGATCCTCTTCCCGAAGGCGAAGATCCTGCCCGCAATCGTCGGCACGCCGGAGGTGGGCCTTTGCAACCGCTTCGGCCAGACCCTGGCCTCGGTGCTCAGGGATCGCAAGGCCCTGATCGTGGCCAGTTCGGACCTTTCCCATTATCCCTCGGCGGAAGACGCCAGGGCAGTCGATCATGAAACGCTGCGGGCGGTTGCGACGATGGATCCGGCCACCCTTCGGGCTGCCATCGCCGCACATCGAGAGAGACGCATCCCAGGGCTGCACACCAGCGCCTGCGGTGAGGCTCCCATGCTTGCAGCCATGGCGGCAGCGAAGGCCCTGGGCGCCACCAGGGGGGTTGTCATCAGCTATGCCCACTCCGGCGATGTGTCCATCGGCGACCGCTCCCGGGTCGTGGGCTACGGAGCCGTGGCGCTGTCCGCCGAGGAAGGCCGTGCAGACACCAGCGCCCTGGATGAGGGAAACACCGCCCCGCAGGAACCGTCTCTGACGCCGGCGGATAAAAAGGCCATGCTTCGCTTCGTCCGGGAAACGATCTCCCGCTACCTTTCGACCCAGACCGTACCCCTGGCCAGGGGATTCTCGCCGGACCTTCAATACCCCCAGGGCATCTTCGTCACGCTCAAGAAGAAAGAACAACTTCGGGGCTGCATCGGCCGGATCGTTCCCGATGCCCCTTTGTCGAAATTGATGGGCACCATCGCCCTTCAGTCAGCCTTCGAGGATCCGCGGTTCAAACCGGTCACTGCGAAAGAACTCGATGATCTTGAGATCGAAATATCCGTGCTCACCCCGATGAAGCAGGTAAAGGGTCCCGGAGACATCGTCGTCGGGAGGGACGGCGTCGTCCTCAGAAAGGGGGGCCGTTCCGCCGTCTTTCTGCCCCAGGTGGCGCCCGAACAGGGTTGGGGAAGGGACGAAATGCTCGACCACCTCAGCATGAAGGCCGGCCTGTCGAGGGGAAGCTGGAGGGAGGGAGCCGAATTTTTCACCTTTCAGGCCATCGTCTTCAGCGAAAAGGAGTTTCAATAAACGGATTATCGCCACGAGCCATGAAATCCCTCCGGAACGCCTTTCCATGGATCGGGGGGATTTTCCTATGAGGAGGTACAACCTCTGCCTTCAATCCGATGAGTCCCCTCTACCTGTTCGCCGTCGGCCTGCTGTCCATTCTGGGGCAGGTAGCCCTGTTGCGGGAGCTGAATGTCGCCCTTTACGGCGTCGAACTGTTCTATCTGCTCGCCCTGGGCACCTGGCTCCTCTGGGGCGCCCTGGGAGCCCTGGTGGGGGCTATGCGGCGGGATGTGTCGCCCGAACTGGTCATCCTGCTGTTTCTTCTTTTGGGCCTGATCCTTCCGCTGGACCTGGCTTTCATCCGCTACAGCCGCCTCCTGCTGACCGGAGTCCCCGGCGCTTACCTCTCCTTTCCCCGTCAGTTTTTCCTCATACTGATCGCACTTGCCCCCCCAGGAATCGTCCTGGGCGTCCTCTTTCAGTGGTCTGCCAGGCATTACGTGGGCGGCGAGAAATCTCTGGCGAGAGCCTACGCGATAGAGAGCCTGGGCGGTCTTGCGGGCGGCATCCTGTCCACCCTTTCTCTGACCTGGGGCATTCAGAATGGGGCCCTCCTGCTTGCCTCTGCCATTACGACCCCCTTCTTGGCACTGGCCCTTCCGTCAGGCGGTAAGTCGATCTTTTGTAAGATGTCCGCGCTTGCCCTCTTCTGCCTCCTCTCCCTGATGCTCTGGCAGCACTCCTCCATCCACCGGGTCATGACCCGGTGGAATTACCCCGCTATGCTGGAAAGTCTGGACACCCCCTACGGCCGGGTCACGATCACCCGCTGGGCCGATCAGGTATCGGTCTTCGAAAACGGCAGCCTCGCTTTCGAGACCGGCGGCACCGACGCTGAATCCATCTGCCATCTTGCCGCCCTTCAACACCCGCGGCCCAAGGATGTGCTGATCCTCGGAGGCGGCATCGAGGGCATCGTTCGCGAGATGTTGAAACACGACCCCCGGCGCATCGACTACGTAGAGATCAACTATGCCATGTTCGACCTTGTCACCAAGCACATGCCCAGGGATACAAGGGAATCCCTGAGAGACACAAGGGTGCATATTTTCTTCGCCGATCCGAGAACCTTCATCCTGCGCGACCGCTCCTACGACCTGATCCTGATCGGCATGCCCGAGCCGTCCTCGGGCCAGGCCAATCGTTTCTACACCAGCGATTTCTTCATCCAATGCGCTGCGAGGCTGCATCACGGGGGGGTTTTGGCGCTGCGTCTGCGCTCCGCCGAGAACTACTGGACAGTGCCTCTGGGCCGGCGCATGGCAAGCGTTTACCGGTCCTTGACCTCCGTTTTCCCCCACGTGCAATTTCTTCCCGGCGCCGTGAACGTGATCACGGCCTCTTCCGGAGAACTGCCCCGAACAGAGGAGGAACCCATCGCCCACCTTCAGCAAAGACAAATCCGGGCGAGATTGATCACGGTTCCCTATATCCGATATCTTTTCACGAACGACCGCTACTTTGAGATCGATCGATTCCTGAAAGAGGAAAAGGCTCCCCTCAACACCGATGCCGCACCGGTATGCTACCGCTATACCCTCATGATCTGGCTTTCCAAATTCTTCCCCCGGATCAACACCATGGCCTATGCCCCTGTCCTGAACGGACAACTGCCCGGATCTATGTTCCTATGGTCAGCATGGTTATCCCTTGCGATGCTTTTCCTGTTGTCGAGGCTTAAACCCTTCTGCCGCCGGGTTCTGTTCGTCGCCTTCGGCGGCTTCACGGGAATGGTCATCGAATCCGTGCTCCTGCTTCACTATCAAGTCAAGCAGGGGGTTCTCTATCAGGATCTCGGACTGTTGCTGATGAGTTTCATGCTGGGGCTAGCGCTGGGTGCCGCGGCCGTCGACAGGTTTGCCGGCAGGGGGAGGGAAAATCGATCTTCGCTCGTGAAATGGGGTGTGAGTCTCGGGTTTGGCCTGATCCTACTCTGCGGCCTCACCCTCCATGTGGTTTCGGCATGCGGTTTCAAAAGCCTCGTCCAAACGGCCGGGCTTCTGGCAGCGGCTGGCTTCCTCGTGGCGGGTGTCTTCGCCTACGCAAGTCTCGGGGACACCGAAGACCCCAAAGGGGCGATTGCGGCCCTCTACGCGGCGGACCTTGCCGGCGGCTGCCTCGGCTCCGTCCTGAGCGGTCTGATGCTGATCCCCCTTTACGGGCTGGATTCAACGGCGGCACTCATAACCGGACTTTCCATCCTTTCTATACTCCTCGTATAGCTCGAGTGCCGCCGGATAGATGTTTGCAGCAAAACGATACCGACCAGGCATCAAGGACTGCCCGTCCCTATTCCCGCCAGGCAGAAAAAGAACGGCGCCGATGCCGTATCCTCACTCCATGCATTTCGTCTCGGCCCTCATCCGGTCACGGACCTTCGGCGGCAGGGATTTATAGACACCCTTCTGGGATTTGCCCAGCCCGACGCTCCTTTTGAGATCGACGAGGAGTTCCGCCATCTTGACGGCTGCCTGGGTCACGTCGATGACGGGTACGCCCGTACCCGGCACCTCTTTGTAGCCCAGCAGAGATGTCGCGGGGCTCAGGGCAGCGCAGGCCGGGATGATCACTTCGGCGCCGTCGGCGATGCAGGCCCGGCAAAGCTCATCGAACTGGGGGTTGATCGCCTGGGGATCGAAGATCATGCCGCCGAGCGCCATGAAGGGATCGCTGCCCAACTGATAGACCCGCACCGGCCTCGTGGCACGCCATTCCAGCCCGTAGCTGTTTATATTGCGCTCGCAGAGGGCAACGAAGTCCTCCATGACCGTGATCACGCCGAACTTGAAACCCAGGGTGCAGGCCAGCAGCATGGCCGCCTCGGTGGGACCCACGACGGGAATATCGACGGCCTGACGGGCCTGCTGAAGCCCCGGATCGTTTCCGCAGCCGATGATGGCGGCATCGTAACCCTGCTTTTCCGCCTCGATGATGCCGTCGATTAGCCAGACGTTGTTGAGCATCTCCAGGTAAGAAGCCTGAACGATGTAGGATGAATGCTTGATGCGATGGATCTCGATCATCGTATCCTCGCGGGCGACCTTCCTGAGGTTGCCCATGATCTTATCGTCACCGGCCTTCTGGATCTCCTTGTCGCTGCCTACCAGCGACTGTCCCGCCTCCGGCAGGATATCCTGCCACCAGATTTTCATGGACATGACGCACCTCCCTCGTTTCAGCCCTTTTTCCCCATGGCATCCATGGCGATGCAGGAGTGGGCCACGGCTGCACCGGCGCTCATCGCAATCCCCACAAAAACCGCTTCGGCGATCTCCTCGTCCGTGGCCCCGGCCTTTTTGGCCCTCCTGACATGGCCGTCGATACAATAAGGGCAACGAGTGACATGGGCCGCGCCGATAGCGATGAGTTCCTTGACCTTCGTCGGCAGAGCGCCCTCGGCGAAGACCTTCTGGTCGAAGATGAAAAAGGCGTTAAAGAGATCGCCCTTGAGTTCCACGAGTTTCGCAATGTTTTGCAAGCCGTCCTTTGCATAGTAATGATCGCCCATGACTCTTCCCCCTTCGCAAACCTCCTGTAGCCGAACATGTGGTAATAAAGCGGATGTATATGTAACAGAAATATTTTTTGCATACAAGATGAATATCCGACCAGCCGGCGTCATCAGATACCCTTGCGGCCGGCCCTTTTCCCAAGGGGCGTTATTTTCGTTGACAGGCTCCCTCCCTGCCTATATTGAAGTACAATTATGACCTGGGCGGGCATGTGATGAATTCGGTCGCACAAAGATTCAAAACCGGCATATTGGTGACACTGCCTCTCGGGATAGGACAGGGTGGATCGCCAGGACAATCCAAAAGCCGGAGCATGGATCCTTTCCCATGACGAGGTTTCTTTTAGCCACGATCGTTCTTTTCGCGAAATCGACCATCCTTCCAATGATCTTCCCAGCCCTGGTAGCACCCTCCTGTGCTGCCGAGTATCGTGCGCTGGCCTCTGATAATTTCATCTTCCAATTCAGCGAAAAGGACAAAGCGACGGCGGATTTGCTGCTGGAAAAGGCAGAGGACGTCAGAACGCGAATCCTCAGGGACATCGGCCTTGATTTTCCCGGAAAGACGGTCGTAATCATCGCCCCGACGATCGAGACCTTTCAACGGCTTGGTCCGGGGATGTCCTGGATTCCCCTCTGGGCGGCAGGGGCCGCCTTCCCGGAACGAAACCTGATCATCCTCCGTTCTCCCCGGGCAATCCAGAAAGGACATATCGATCCTCTGACCGTATTCGCACATGAATTCTCGCACATTGCCCTAGGTATCGCTCTCCGGGATACACCGGTGCCGGTCTGGCTCGCCGAAGGACTGGCCATGTACGAGGCGCGGGAGTGGACCTTCGACAGGACCATGGTGCTCACCAAGGCGGCCTTATCCGGTCGGTTGATTCCCCTCCAGGACCTTTCCCGGGGCTTTCCCATCGAGAAAGATGAGGCAGAGCTTGCTTATGCGGAAAGTTTCCTGTTCATATCCTTTCTCATCAACCGGATGGGGCGCGACGTTTTCCACCGTTTCATCCTGGATTACAGCCGCAGCGGCGATCTGAGAGGCTCTCTGAGACGGGCGGCGGGGCTGTCGCTGGAGGAACTAGAGAACCAATGGCTCTTCTACCTGAAGGTCCGGGTATCCTGGATCCCTATCCTGACCAGCGCCGGCGCCCTGTGGTTCACCGCGTCTTTGATATTTCTCTATGGATACCTCAGAAAGCGACACCGGGCTCGCTTGAAACTCCGGGAATGGGCGGAAAAAGAATCCGAACAGGACAAGGCGATCGGCAGGTCGTCATGATCCCTTCACAGGATCGCTTACACCTTTTCCCTTGTCAGATCGAAGGGGATGAGATATGGGTTTGAGAACCCCCTTACAGAAAAACGCAGTGTAGAGGTGGCCCATGAGCAATATGGCGGTCGAAACCGAGGTGTTCAGGCTCCAGAGCGAGGGACTTCTGCTTCGCGTATTTGTCGCCTGTCCGGCTTCGCCTTCGGTTCCCCTTCCCTCGGTTCAGATCCATCACGCCGGCGGCGGCTACGAACCGACCTACGAAGAGATGGCCGTAGAGCTGGCCTCGAGAGGCATTGTCGGCATCGCCTTAATTCACCGGGGTTACCCGGGCTCGCAGGGAGCCATGGAATACGGCAAGGGGGAAATCAGGGACATCGGCAATCTGGTTGCGGAGCTTCGAGGCAGGGCCTTTATCGATCCGGATCGGATGGGCATCATGGGATACTCCCGAGGGGCCCACAATGCCTTGCTGGCCCTGGAACGCTACGATGCCTTCCGTGCCGGGGCCCTTTGGAGCACGCCGGTGGACATGGTGGATCATGTCCATGTCAATCCCTGGATCGCAGAGATGTTCGGCGGTTACCCCGAAGACGTTCCGGAAGAATACCGGATACGTTCATCCATCCTCTTCACGGACCAGATCAACTGCCCACTGCTTCTCATCCACGGGGAAATGGACGATGTCGTTCCGGTCCGCCATACCCTTCGCCTCGCCCAAGCGCTTAAAGACCGTCATAAACCCTTTGAAATTCACCTGTTCCCCGATGAAGGTCACATCTGGTCTTACGAGGGCTTCACACACAACTGGGAGCTGACCGTAGACTTCTTCGAGAGACACCTGAAGTAAACCGCCCGTCGTCCAACATGATAGGCGAAAATCACGACAAGCCGCGATATCTTTTCCGAGTCCTCACCGACAAAGGGCGGGAGATGCCCGCACCTGCGACATTCATGATGCGAAAGCGGGAATATGCCAAAAAGACAAAAGTGTTTTTTCTATGGTTATCTGGTGGTGGCGGGCGCCTGGCTGTCCATGTTCGTCTGTTCCGGAGCCCAGTACAGTTTCGGTATTTTCATGCCCGTGCTGATCGGTGAATTCGGCTGGAGCCGGAGCGCCCTCTCGCTTGCCTTCACCCTCAACACCCTTATCATGCCCTTCCAGGGTCTGCTCGGCGGTTACCTTGTCGATCGGATCGGACCCCGTTGGACGGTCGCCATGGGAGGAATCATCGGAGGCATCGGCATCGCCTTGCTGGGAACCGTAGATGAAGTCTGGCAATTCATCGCCATCTTCGGGGTGCTGGTTCCTTCCGGCATCGCACTTTCCTACTGGGTATCCACAATCGCTACGGTCAGACGATGGTTCACCAGGCGGGCCGCTCTGATGGTTTCCCTGGCCATGACGGGCTCCGGCCTTGGGATCGCCCTGTTCACGCCCCTTTCCCATGTGATGATCCGCGCCTGGGGATGGAGGGCCTGCTACGCGGTACTCGGAACGATCCTTTTTGCGGGAACCTTGATCGGGGGATCTCTCCTCAAGCGCGACCCGCAGTCCGCGGGCACCTATCCAGACGGGGAACAACCCATCGATGCACAACGGTATTTCGGAAAAGCGTCCTTGAACGCCACCTCGAACTGGTCTGTATGGGAGGCCTTTCACCAACCGGCCTGGTGGCTCATCATCGCCGCCCAGTTGGGATACTCGCTTGCCCTCATGGGATTTCTCGGCCATCTGATTACCTGGGGCTCCAGGGATCTGGGGATTCCTCTGGGCACGATGGTCGTCATCTTCTCCTGGGTTTACCTCCTGTCGGCCGTCATCGGGCGCATCGCCGGCGGGTACGCCTCCGACAAGCTCATTATCCGTTACGGCTTCAGCCGGAAGCCGGTCCCCTATTTCTGCACCTTCGGCGTGGCGGCCAGCGTCTTCCTCTGCCTTTTCATCACCACAGCCGGTGAACTGGCAGCCCTCTCGATCCTTCTGGGCTTCTGCTACGGAAGCGGGCTGGCGGTCTTTCCCGTTTA
>JAFGIO010000093.1 GCA_016929555.1 Deltaproteobacteria bacterium
CTCGTCTATCCTTTTGGAATCTATGCCTGCCAGGACGGTTACTTCGAATGCGCCGGCATCGGCGTCAACTGGCCCGGCGTCGGCCCGATGATGGATATGCCCGAACTGGTGGACGATCCAAGATTTTCGAACATCCTCGCCCAGCAGCAGCCGGGCAACAAGGAGGCCTTCGAGGTCCTCTGGATTCCCTGGTGCCTGGAACACACGAAGAAGGAAATCGTGGAGCGCGGTCAGAAGGCCGGCGTCCTCTGCGGTCCCCTGGCCACCATGGAGGAGGTCTTTGTCGATCCGCACTGGAACGAACGGGGGTTCTTCACAGAGATCGATCACCCCATCGCGGGCAAGTTCACCTATCCCGGAAGGCCGATCAAGGCCGACGACATGCCCTGGGTGATCCGCTCCCCCGCACCGATGCTGGGACAGCACAACGAGGAGATCTACACCCGGTTGGGCCACACCAAGGAAGATCTGCCGGGCCTCAGGGCGGCCGGCATCATCTGAGGCCAATCCCTCAATCCTGTTGCGAAAGGAGGAGAAAAAATGAATCGTCTACCACTGGACGGTATTAGGATCGTCGCTCTGTGTCCCATCTGGGCAGGTCCCTTCTGCTGCATGTTGCTGGCCGACTGGGGCGCCGAAGTCATCAAGGTGGAATCGAGGTATCACTTCCCCGTTTACACGAGAGGGGTCATGGTCAGACCCCCTTTGATGCTCGCCGGGCTCATGTCCTCCAAGGGCGGCTACGCCGCTTATGCCATGGAGGGATACGATCCGGCCACGGCATTCAACCGCAACGCCCTTTTCTGCGCCCAGAACCGCAACAAGCTCTCCATGACCGTGGATTTGACCAGACCTGAGGGGAAGGACATCTTCAAGCGGCTCGTCAAGGTCACCGATATCGTTGTCGAAAGCCAGGCACCCAAGGTCATGAGACAACTGGGGCTTACCTACGACGCCCTCAAGGACGTTAAGCCTGATCTCATTATGCTCTCGCTGCCCGGTTTCGGCCAGACGGGCCCCTATCAGGATTACCGTGCCCTTGGCGCCCACCAGGAGGGTTTCGGCGGTCATACCTATATCCGGGGCTACATGGACGAGGAGCTCGACACGAATATCACCCTGTACCATACGGACGAAGCCGGCGGGACAACAGCCGCCTTCGCCCTTCTGATGGCGCTCCACCATCGGAGGAAAACGGGCAAGGGACAGTTCATAGACATGGCGCAGGCAGAAGCGGCCATGTGCCATCTGCCCCAGGCCTTCCTGGATTATTCCATGAACCGTCGGATCACGGAGCGAATGGGCAACCGGGATTATCACGGGGCGATCCAGGGGTGCTATCGATGCTACGGAAGGGACGACTGGGTCGCGATCACCATCGTCACGGATCAGCAGTGGCAGCGCTTCTGCAAGGTCCTCGGCGATCCCGAGTGGTCGAAGGACAAGAAATTTTCCAACCCCTCGAGCCGGTTCAAGAACCACGACGAGATCGACCGGCACATCGAGGAATGGACGCAGGAGATGGACAAGTACGAGGTGATGCTCCTGCTCCAGGCCGAGGGGATCGCCGCCGGACCGGTCATTGACGAGCGTGACGCCTTCACCGATAAACACATCAAGGAGAGGCGTTTCTTCGAGCCGCTCAATCACGCCGAGATGGGCACTTATTCCTACCCCGGCATCAGCTACCGGATGTCGAAAACGAAAAACCAGCTTCGGCGGGCAACCTGCCGCTTCGGCGAGGACAACGAATACGTCTACAAAAAGGTCATCGGTGTCTCCGACGAGGAATACCGCGTCCTGGGAATGGACGGGCACATCGGCACGGATTACATCCCCACCCTGTTCTGACGCGCAGGGCGGGCAGGCGGATCCACGGGAAGGAATCCCCTTTCCTTCACCCATGACGGGGCGAGGCGAGCCTCGCCCCGTCATGGTCCGGGTGAAACAGCCGGGACGGATTCAACGGGTCTCAATCCGTGCCCGTCAGGGCGCTTCTCCTCTCCAGCAGGATCACATCGCGCCATCGTCCCTTCAGGGGTCCGAATTCCATCCTGCCCAGTTTCTCACGGATGCCTACGTCCCGGAATCCATGTTTGCGGTGAACATGAAGGCTGGCCTCATTCTCCGGGAAGATGCCGGCCTGGAGCGTCCAGACGCCGCAGGCTTCTGATTTATCGATTAAAGAACGAAGGAGCTGCGATCCGAGACCCCGCCCCCGAGATTCTTGTGCGACATAAAGGCTGACCTCGGCGACGCCTGTATAGCAGGAGCGGTTCGAAACGGGATTCAGGGCCGCCCAGCCTACTGTCCTGCCCTTTTCGCGGGCGACGATACTGCAAGGATTCATCTTGCCGCTTCTCCATTCCTGCCAGGTTTCCGGCGGCTCCTTCTGAAAGGTGGCGTCTCCCGTATCGATTCCCTCCTGATAGATGGCAGACACGGCGGGCCAATCGGCTTCGGTCATTTCGGATATTGTCACCGTCATAACAAGCGCTTATCCTTCATGAATCGGCGTCATAAAATGAAATTGCCCTTGCCGCATCGTTCCGTGAAAACCGGAATCATTGTGTTCAATGATTTACATGGTTCCCATAGGGTTCCCGCCTGCGCGGGACTGGGGGTTTATTAAGAAAATAAAACCCTGGATTCCCGCTTTCGCGGGAATGACCTTGCTTATTTTCGTGCTTCGTGGCGCCACACGGGGCATGAGGTTTTTTAAGGAGCCGCCTTCCCATTATTCGCCATGAAAATCCGTCCGTGTGGGCCTATCGATCTGCCGGATCATCCAGCGATCGGGCTGATCGATCGTGACGAATCCGAAACGGGAATATAAACCATGGGCGTCCCGGGTTCTTAGCAGCCATTGATAAACGTCCTTCAAGCGTTCATGGCCCAGGGTATACCTCACCATCGTCTTTCCGATACCCTGCCCTCTGTATCGCGGATCGACGATGACATCGAGAAGATAAGCAAATCTGGCCCTGTCCGAGATGACCCGGCAATACCCCACCAGTTCGTCCTTCCGATAGACGCCGATGACCAGTGTGGAATGTCTCGCGCCGAAGAGGACTTCCGTCCTGCCAATCTCCGGAGACCAGTAAGACTCTGCAAGCAGCGCCGTCACCTTGTCAAAATCGATCCGCGCCAAATCGTCGACCATTTCCAGTTCGATCATAATGCAAGCCTCTCGAAGATTCACGACAGCAACCGCTTCGTCAAGTCATCGCCATCTCGCCGAAGACGTTCAACGCCTGCGCGGTGACTTCCCTTACCTCATCGGATACCGGAAAATCCAAGGCCCGGCCGATGTCTTCCGGCGTCTGGGTTGAAGTTCACGGAACGGACATCTTCGCAGGCCGCCAATGTCCGCCGCTATTTCCTCAAAGGATACCCTCGTCTTTCGCCGTTAAGCATTAAGACGCCAAAGCGTAAAGTTAAGAACTCCCGCAAAGGATACCCAGGCAAGATAGGGCAGCATGAGGATCCCTGCCGCGCTGCGAAGGCTCCAGAACAAAAGGCAGGAGACCGCGATCAGTATCCACAGGATGCCGAGATCCAAAAGCGCCAGGCCTATGCGATGAAGGCCGAAAAAAATCCAGGACCACAGGGCATTCGCAAGCAGCTGGGCAGCATAAACGCCCAGCGCCAAAAGGGCGGCGTTTCTCCTCCCTTCGCGTCCTTCACGCCAGACGAGCCAGGCCGCAAGGGCCATCAGGACATACAGCATCGTCCAGACGGGACCGAAAATCCAGCCGGGCGGCGTCCAGGCGGGCTTGGCGATTCCTTCATACCAGAGGCCCGGCATAAATTGGCTTCCAAAGGCCGCAACCGCGGACACGATCAGCAAACTGGCCGCCAGTCCGCCTATGTCGATCATTTTCTTCTCCACGCCTTCGTCCCTCCGTCCGTCTTCTGAAACAGGCCGTCCCATACGTTGTGAGACGGTTCAAAAACAACTGAATCGAAAATAGGGGAGAATGGGAAATATCTCAATAGATTTCTTTGCCGCCATATCCCGCGACGACACTTTTCAGCCCAGACTTATTTCGACCTTTGCCGCCTCGGGTTCGCCTCAATTCTGGACATTTGCCGGTTTCATCGGTATATAGGAGCAAACGCACCCCGGAAGGAGGATTGGATCATGGATTGGGGAATGAAGAACCGGATGGCGCAGCTCATACAGCCCGACGGGCGCTGTTTCTTTCTGCCCATCGATCACGGATATTTTCAGGGGCCGACATCCTGCCTGGAGCGTCCCGGCGAGACCATCGGACCTCTGCTCCCTTACTGCGACGCCCTCTTCGTCACCCGGGGGGTCCTGCGCGCCGCCGTCGATCCCGCAAAGGCCAAGCCGATCATCCTGAGGGTTTCCGGCGGCACGAGCATCATCGGCAATGACCTGGCCCACGAAGCTCTCACCACTTCCATCGAGGAGATCCTCCGGCTCAACGCGGCCGCCGTCGGCGTTTCCATCTTCGTGGGCAGCGACTACGAGCACGAGTCCTTGATAAACCTGGCGGATCTGGTCAACCAGTGCGAGGATTTCGGCATCCCCGTCATGGCCGTGACCGCCGTCGGCAAGGAACTGGAAAAAAGGGACGCGCGATACCTCGGCCTGTGTTGCAGGATCGCCGCCGAGTTGGGGGCAAGGGTCGTGAAGACTTACTGGTGCAAGGACTTCGAGAAGGTCGTTGCCGGATGTCCCGTACCGGTCGTCATGGCGGGCGGCCCCAAGTGCGATACGGAGCTGGAGGTTCTGGAATTCGTCCATGACGGATTGCAGAGGGGCGCCATCGGCATCAATCTGGGTCGGAACGTCTGGCAGAACCCCCATCCCGTGGCCATGATCCGGGCTCTCCGCGGCGTCATCCATGAGAACCTCGCTGCGAAGGAGGCCTACGACCTTTTCAGGAGCCTGAGGAGGGGAAAGAAATAGATGGACACAATGCGGGTGGCGGTTTATCACAGCAACCGTGACGTCCGGATCGAGCGCAGGCCGGTGCCCGTGATCGGCCCCGGCGAGCTGCTGGTCAAGGTTATGGCAAGCGGCATCTGCGGAAGCGACGTCATGGAATGGTACCGGATCAAGAAGGCGCCCCTCGTCCTGGGACATGAGATCGCCGGTGAAATCGCCGCTGTGGGCGACGGCGTGGACGCGTACCACAGAGGCGACCGGATCTTCGTCTCCCACCATATACCCTGCAACACTTGCCGCTACTGCCTCAGAGGAAACCACACGACCTGTGAAACCCTTCACACCACCAACTACGATCCCGGCGGCTTCGCAGAATACCTTCGTGTGCCCCGCCTCAATGTGGACCGAGGCGTCTTCCTCCTTCCGGAAGAACTCACTTACGACGACGGAGCCTTCGTCGAGCCGCTGGCCTGCGCTTTGCGCGGCCAGCGCGTGGCCGGTCTCCAGCCGGGCCAGTCGGTTCTCATCCTGGGAAGCGGCATCGCAGGGCTCTTGCACCTGCTTCTCGCCCGGGCCTTCGGGGCGGGCAGGATCATCATGACCGACGTGAGCGAATACCGCCTGCGGAAGGCCAGGGATTTGGGAGCCGACGCCGTCTTTCATGCCGGCGAGGACGTTCCTGCGCTCCTATGCGACCTCAACGACGGCCACCCGGCCGACCTGGTCATCGTCTGCACGGGGGCGCTGTCGGCCTTCACCCAGGCCCTGAAATCGGTGGATCGTGGCGGCACGGTTCTCTGCTATTCTTCGCCGGAGCCGGGAATGGATCTTCCCGTGCCGCTTCATGATTTCTGGCGCACCCAGATCAGGTTGACGACGACCTACGGGAACAGCCCCCTCGATGCGACGATCGCCATCGAGCTTATCCGCGCCGGCCGCATCCCCATTTCACCGATGATTACCCATCGCCTTCCTCTGGAGGAGGCCTCTCGGGGATTCCGCCTCGTCGCCGAGGGAAACGAATCTCTGAAGGTGATCCTGAAGCCGCACGGGCTGGAGGCTTAAAGCCCCTTCCTCCTCGGCACCGCAAGGCCTCGAGAGCAATGAGGTTTGTCCGAAAGCAGGAATCCGAGAATCGCCTTTTTTCGATTATTCTTAATGATGATGTTGTAAAAAGCTCGTATATCACCCTCGAGAGAGGGGAAACGCACTTATACGAATTTGCCTCAAAGCGACGGCCTTGAAAAGGTTCAGCCAAGGCCGGCGATATACCGCTCGAAATCCGAGGCCATAGCGGCGGAGTGCATGTACCGGTTCGATTCGCACCGGACGATCTTCGCCCGGGGCAGGCTTTGCGTCAACCGCTGGATATTTTGCTCCCTGTGAAGCTTGTCTGTCGATGCCAGGGTGACTGCGACCGGAATCGTTATGGTTTCCAGGTCCTGCCAGATAGTGTATCCGATCGCGGAGTGTGCGGTTTTCTTCAGCCGGCGGGGATCGGCCTTCAGCAGGGTATTCCGGTAGCGCTGCATCTGTTCCGGCTCCCGGACCGCATCGACCCGGAAGGTTTTCAAGTACCACAACACGAAGTATTTGAGCACGTGATAGGCATCGGCAGGCAGCAGCAGAAGTCCCTTTATGAACAAGGGGGCCCTGAACTCCGTGTTCGGACCGATCATGAAGCCGGCCCAGGCCGGAAGCCATCCGTGCTTGAGGGCTTCGATCAGGGCGGTTGCCCCGAGGGAACTCCCGGCGACGATCATTCTCGACTGGTCGATGCCGAGTCTCGAAGACGCCTCCACCAAGTCCCGCGCCATGCGGGTGATGCTGAAATCGACAGTCGCCGTCCGCTTCCGTTCGATGGCCGCCGATGTCTTTTCCCGTGATTCTACATAATAAACGGGCCGCAGCGGTACAACTTCCCGAAGAAAATCGACCCAGCCTTCGATCGCCGAAACGAACCCCGGAACGAAGAAGAGCGGATCCGCCGACGCATCCTGCCGCGGCAGAAACTGCATGACCTGAAGTGTAACACCCTCGTCTACGGGTATCATCCGGAGGGAAAACTCCGACGCCGGATGCCCGATGGGATCGATGAGGATCTCTCGCATGGCCGACTATCGTAAGAATCAAGCCATCATCGGTACATCTGTAAGCCCTTGCCGTCGCTCAATGAAGGAGTCGGTGAAGTATATCGTCAATATGTCGATATATTCAACGGTAAAATCCGAAATCATGCTACTATATTCCAAAAATGAGGAGACGCCGCCCGATGAAAACGAAAATAACCGAAATGCTCGGCATAAAGCATCCCATCATACAGTCCGGGATGAACTACGCGGCACGCCCGCCTCTGGTGGCGGCTGTCAGCAACGCAGGCGGACTGGGCATTTTGGGGGCGTTATCGATGCGCCCCGATGACTTGAAGGAAGCCATCGCACAGGTGCGCGATCTCACCGACAAGCCTTTCGGCGTAAACTTTCTTCCCTATCATCCGGAAGTGGATCAGATGATCGACGTCATGATCGACCAGAAGGTGCCTGTGGCCAGTTACGGCCGGGGCAATCCCAAGCACATCATCGATCGCACGAAAGCGTCGGGAATGCTGAACCTGCCGACCCTGGGCTCGGTGAAGCACGCCATCAGGGCGGAGCAGGACGGTGCCGACGGCGCCATCATTCAGGGCACGGAAGCCGGCGGGCACAGCTCCTACGTTTCGACCACGGTGCTGCTGCCCAAGACCGTCGATGCGGTAAAGATCCCGATCGTTGCCGCCGGCGGTTTCTGCGACGGGCGCGGCCTGGTTGCCGCCCTGGCCTTCGGTGCCGAGGGCATATCCATGGGCACTCGATTCATCCTGACCCGGGAGTGCACCGTCGCCGACAGCATAAAGCGATCTTTCCAGAAGGCCAATGAAAACGACACTATCATCACCGACAAGGTCACGGGAATGCGGTGCCGCGGCCTGAACAACCAGCTTGTCCGCCTGCTGGAGACGCAATCGAGAGGCGCCAAGCTGCTTTCTTTCTTCAAGGCCATTCCTGCGGCCCGGACCATGGGCAGGGAGTTTGGTGTTTCCCCTTGGAAACTGCTGTTGACCGGCATGAAGATGAGGGACGCCTACGAGATGGCCTTCAACAAAGTGGGATATGCCTCCTTCAGCGGGTCGAGGATAAAGGCCGCTCTGGAGAACGGCGACGAGGACATGGGCTTCATGCCCTGCGGTCAGGTCTGCGGCCGTATCGATGATATTCCCACCGTTAAGGAACTGATCGAAAGAATCGTTGCCGAGGCCGAGGCGATTTTGGAGAAGATCACCCCGAGCATAAGGGACAGATAGACGGTTCCCGGCGCGACGGCATAGACGATGGAGGAGGTCAAAAAGAGGGGAGACCGGAAAGTGTACCCGTTGAGGCATCGGGCGGTGGGTGCGATCGGACCGACGTCAGTAAATGCCGAGCTGGCAGCCCACAGCCAGCGTCGCTCCCAGCTCTCGGCATTTCTCCAGGATGTCTTCCGTCGGATTGCCCTTGGCGATCAGGGGGTCGTAGACCTTCTTGAACTTGTATCCCAGGGCGATCCGTTCGACGGCATTCAGGGCACCCGTTCCGTCGTTTCCGGCATTGATGAAGACCACGTAGGGTTTCCTGAAGACCTTGTCCTGGGCGGGATAAAAGGTCCTGTCGAAAAAATCCTTGATCATGCCGGACATGTAGCCGAAGTTTTCGGGCGTACCGATGGCCAGACCGTCGGCAGAAAGAAGATCCTCCAGGGTTGCGTCCTGGGCCTTTCTAAGGATGACCTGTGTTTCTTCGATGCACTGCACGCCTTCCGCTACGGCTGCGGCCATCTTTTGCGTGTTTCCCGTTTGCGAGTGGTAGACCACGAGAATCTTCGTCATCCTGTTCCCTGCTTTCCGGCAAGACGCAGGCCGATCCTGCGGGCCTCGGCGAGCAGTTCCGGGCTGTCCTTCGCAGGCTCCAGATGGCTGTTGATGTGCATGATGTTTCCCACACCCTCCATCACCAATCCGCCGACCATTCCGTTTAACCAGCGAATGGCCCGCTTGAAGCGTTCCCCATCCGGATTTCCCTGGGTCGTTACGACGGCATAGCGCTTCCCCGGCGGAAAGGCGGAGTCGTAGCCGCCGTCGGGCCGGTTCACGTAAAAAGAATACAGCCTGTCTACGAAGAGCTTCATCTGACCCGTAATGTGGAACATGTAGATGGGACAGCCCACGACGATCCCATCGCAGGTCTTCATCATTTCGAGATAGGGACTGAGACCGTCCCGGCGTTTGCAGAAGGCGGGATTCTCCCGGCAGGAAAGGCATCCCATGCAGCCCTTCAGATCGATCTGATCCAGGAACAGGTGTGTTGTCCGGGCTCCGGCCTCTTGCGCACCTTCCAGGATTGCATCGAGAATGGCCGATGTGTTCCCTTGCTTCCGGGGACTTCCGTTGATGGCCAAGATATGCATGTTGACATCCTTTTCCTGCGCATTCACGGATCGGCGTTTTCGTTGAACGCAA
>JAFGIO010000094.1 GCA_016929555.1 Deltaproteobacteria bacterium
ATGTATGCGTTGGTTTTCTTTTTTTGATTCGGGAATGTGTAAGTATTCAATAAAGATGACCTCGTAAAAAGTCCCAAATCGCCCTCCTCCTCGAGGGGGGAGGGGTAGGGTGGGGGTGAAACATATTGATTGTGCTAATCTTTTATTCACCCTCCCCTTAACCACTCCCCTCAAGGGAGGGGAAACGCACTTTTTACGAGGGCATCAATAAATGATTTAGAAAGATATACCTTTCGAGGGGTTTGGAATGGCGAAAATACTTGTCGTTGATGACGATAAGGGTATGAGGGAATTTCTCGAAATCATGCTTGCCAGGGAAGGGTACCAGGTGATCTGTGCCGCCGATGCGGCTAAGGCATTGAACCGATGCAGGAAAGAGCAATTCGACCTCATCCTGACGGACCTGAAGATGCCGAAGATCGATGGAATCGATCTTCTAAAGGAAGTCAAGGATATTTCTCCTGAAACGCTGGTCATTCTCATTACCGCTTTCGCTTCCGGAGAGACGGCGCTTCAGGCAATGAAGGAGGGCGCGTACGATTATATAGAAAAGAACTTTGACGTGGAGGACCTTAAATCGATCATTCGCACCGCCCTAGATAAGAAGGGCCTTAAAAAGAACGAAGCCCTGTTTATCAAAGAAGTAGAGGAGGCCGTAAGTTTCAGCGGAATGATTGGCAAGAGCAAGGAGATGCTCAAGGTTTACGCCATCGTGAAAAAGGTCTCCCAGACGCCTGCAAATGTGCTCATTCTCGGTGAAAGCGGGACGGGAAAGGAACTTGTCGCAAAGGCTATCCATGAGAATAGTTCCCGGGCCCAAAAGCCTTTCGTTGTTATCAACTGCGGAGGAATTCCGGAGAATCTTCTGGAAAGCGAGCTCTTCGGCCACATGAAAGGTTCCTTCACCGGAGCCTACGCCGATAAGCGTGGCCTGTTCGAGATCGCCAAGGGCGGCACGGTCTTTCTCGACGAAATAGCGGAGTTGCCCCCAAGCCTTCAGGTGAAGCTTCTGAGGGTCGTTCAGGAAAAGACCTACCGCAGAATCGGGGGTGAAGAGGACATCAAAATCGATGTCAGGATTATTTCGGCCACCAATAAAAGCCTTGCCGAAAAAGTTAAGGAAGGCACCTTCAGGGAGGATCTCTATTACCGGTTGAACGTGATTCCGATCCATCTCCCACCACTGCGGGAGCGAAGGGAGGATATTCCGATTCTTACCAGGTATTTCATTGATAAATATTCTCGGGAATTCGGCAAGGAGATCAAGAATATCTCCGTTTATGCCATTGAGCTGCTCATGAGATACCCTTTCCCGGGGAACATTCGGGAACTGGAGAACATCATCGAAAGGAGTGTCGCCTTGGAAACATCGAACATCATCCTGCCGGAAAACCTCGTTCTGTCCGAGAATGCAGGCAAGGCGGTGTCCGTCGGTAATTTCGACATCCCGGAGGAGGGCATCGATCTAAACGACGCCATGGCGAGAACGGAACGCCGGATGATCGAAATGGCCCTGCAGCGCTCC
This sequence comes from Deltaproteobacteria bacterium, assembly GCA_016929555.1. Lineage (GTDB taxonomy): Bacteria > Desulfobacterota > Syntrophia > Syntrophales > JAFGIO01 > JAFGIO01. The sequence continues at coordinate 1,526 of JAFGIO010000094.1, forward strand.
GGCGGGTCGAAGACCAAGGCCGCCGAACTACTGCATGTCAGTCTGGATTCGCTCCGATACCGGATCGAAAAGCTGAACATCGATTAAAGAAGTCCTTCATGGGGAGTGGCTATCGGCGATAAATTCCAAAAGTTCAGAGAGCCGCCTGATCCTTGGACAATCGAGGTTGTGCCAACGATCATGGCGGTCGACAAGGATCATGGTTAAACCGACAAGACGAGCACCCCTCAGGTCATCGTCGGGATCGTCGCCGACATACAGAATCTCATCTCTGGGACATTTCGATTTCTCTATGGCGAGCTCGAATATCTCCGGATCCGGCTTCTCCAGGCCGACCAGGGAAGAAACGACGAAGAAATCGAAATAGCCGTGCAACCCGTTCCTTCTCAGGATGTCCTCCAGATGCGGCGGATAGTTTGAAAGGATGCCAAGGCGAAGATCAAGCGACCGCAGTTGCTCCAGCGTTTGCCCGACCTCATCGAAAGGCGGCATGAAGCCTTCCTGGATAATGAAACGATCATAGAGTGCATTTGCAAGTTGCTCGGTATTGCCAGGGACGCCGAGCGCATCCAGAAGCGTTTGGTAAAACCAACACATGGTCCTGCGATACTGTTCGGCGCTGCTGGCACGCCGTCCCCCGGCTTGCTTGCGAAGGGACCACTGCTTTACTGCATCGAAAATCACGCGACGTACGTCCTCGGCGCTGACCGCAGCGTCGGATTCCCGACATGCTGCAGCAAAGCGTTTCTCAAAACCCAGGGGGTCCTCGTAACCGAGCAACGTCCCGTTGACATCGAAGATGACAGTATTGTATCTTCTATTGCTCGGTTTAAGGTCAGCATCTGCCATACCGATTTTCGATCTCCCCATGGTTTTTACACCAAATGTAACGAACCGATCGCCATTATGAAACATAACATGAATCGTAAGTCTATGATAAACTATGATACGCCAATTTACCCCCGCTTAAAGAGCGAAGATCGAAACGAAGGAGGGAAGCGATGAGCCAGTTTCAGACAATCCGCTACGAAGTCCTCAATCCGGGAGAGGAGGGTATCGCCCATGTGACTCTGGATCGTCCGGCAAGCCGAAACGCACAAAACAAGCGTATGACCTATGAACTCAACGCCGCCTTCGATGACGCCTCCCGTCGCACCGACGTCAAGGTTATCCTCGTCGATGCCGAAGGTCCGCATTTCTCAGCCGGACATGATATGCGAGACTCCGAAACGATGGATCTGTTCAGCATTGTCCAGCCGGTCGGTGGGTTCGACCGCAAAGGGCAGGAAGGACACATGGCCTTCGAGGAGGAGGTGTTTTTCGGCATGTGCTGGCGCTGGAGAAATATCCCGAAACCGATGATCGCAGCTGCACAGGGCAAGACCATTGCCGGAGGACTTATGCTGCTGTGGGTCGCAGACATTATCATAGCCAGTGATGACGCGTTGTTTTGCGATCCGACAGTCGGTTTCGGTGTCAACGGCGTCGAATACCATGCACACGGTTGGGAGTGGGGCGCTCGCAAGGCGAAGGAACTCTTGTTTACAGGCGACTGGATTACGGCTCAGGAAGCCTGCCATAGGGGAATGGTGAATCATGTCACATCCAGGGATCAGCTCTATGAGTTCTCCCTGAGCCTTGCCCGTCGGATTGCCAAGAAACCGTCCTTTGCGCTGAAACTTACCAAGGAAAGCATCAACCAGATGCTGGAGGCGCAGGGACAGTATACGGCGTTGCGTACAGCCTTTTCACATCAGCATCTTTCTCATGCCCACAACATGATCAAATTCGGAATGCCGGTCGACCCGGGCTTTATGCAGGCAATGCCGGTCGATAAAAAATGAGGAGAATAAATTCGGAGAAATACGATGAAGCTGACACAGGTAAAAACATATTCCGTAAAGACCGATCCGCCCAATCTTGGGGGAGTTGTCTGGCTCTTCATAAAGCTCGAAACGGATGAGGGCATCTCCGGATGGGGAGAGACCGCCGTTTTGTTTACACTCTACGGCCTCGAACCGGGGTTCGAAAAGATGGTTGAAAACATTTTCATCACCTATTTGAAAGGTAAGAACCCCGTTGACCGGGAACCGATAAACAAGATGCTCTATACCGCACTGACCGCACAGCATCCGGACTATGTCATCCTCGGCTTGATCAGCGCCATTGATATTGCCCTTTGGGACATTTGCGGCAAATATTACAACACCCCGGTGTACAATCTATTGGGCGGCAAAAGCCGGGACAGAATTCGGACCTACACGTACCTGATCGATCCGGAAACCAAAGGCGACCTTCTCGACGCAACCGAGGACTGGACGAAAAGCCCTTCAAAGCTGGCATCCATCGCCGCCAAATGCGTTGAAGAAGGATTCACCGCCGTCAAACTCGATCCGATACGACAGGCCCTTCCCGGCACCTTTCCAATTGCACCCTGGGAGATTACCCTTGCGGAATATGATTTCGCCGAGAAGGCCATCGGTGCGATCCGGGAAGCGTTGGGCGACAGGGCCGATATCTGTATTGGAACCCACGGTCAGATCACACCGGCCGTTTCTCGCCGCCTGGCCAAACGCCTCGAGAAATTCGATCCCCTTTGGCTGGAAGAACCCTGCCCTCCGGAGAACTTCAAGGAAATGGCCAGAATCGCACAAAGCACAACCATTCCCATTGCCACCGGAGAACGGTTGGTTACGATTCATGATTTCCAGAAACTATTCGAAGAAAGGGCCTGCGCCATCGCCCAGCCGGACCTGGGAAGCTGCGGCGGCATTACAGCCTGTAAGCAGATAGCCACACTGGCAGAGGCTCACTATGTGATGCTCGCCCCCCACGTCTGGGGTGGTCCCGTCATTACAGCCGCGGCCCTTCAGATCGATGCGAACATTACCAATTTTCTCATTCAGGAGAGTATCTACAAATCGAGGCATTTCTATGACGAAATCGTCAAGGAACCCTTCGAATGGGATAAGGGTTTTCTGATCGTTCCGGAAAGGCCTGGCATCGGCATCGAACTCGATGAACAAAAATTGGAAGAGCACCGGGGATCCATTGCTGAGTTGTTGTCGG
>JAFGIO010000095.1 GCA_016929555.1 Deltaproteobacteria bacterium
AAGGGCGATATGCGGACCAGACGGTGGATGCCGATCTCAGCCTTGGCGTACCCAAAGGCGTAATCTCCCTCGATGGTGAAGGATACGCTCTTGACGCCGGCCTCGTCGCCCGGCAGATAATCGATAATATCGGTCTTGAAGCTCTTCCTTTCCGCCCACCGGAGATAGAGGCGCAAAAGCATCTCGGCCCAGTCCTGGGCCTCCGTGCCGCCGGCGCCGGCATGGATCGTCATGATGGCGTTCATGGGATCCTGCTCGCTTCCCAGCATCGTCTTGAGCTCTTCGCTCTTTACCGATGCGCTCAAGCCGTCGAGGTCGGCGTCGATCTCTTCCAGGGTTCTTTCGTCGCTTTCCTCCATGGCCATCTCATAGAGCAGGGCGAGATCGTCCAGGGAATCCTTCTGCTTTTGCCAAGTCTGCACAATGTTCATCAGTCTGGTCTTTTCCCTGAGAACTTCGCGGGCCTTCTCGGGATCGCTCCAGAAGTCATCCCTGATGGAATCCTTTTCCAGTTTCTGTATGTTCGTTTCCTTTTCGGGGATGTCAAAGGCATTCTCCGAGGCGGTCGATCCTCCGGCGCAGCTCCATGATGGTTTCGGGCATTCTCTCAAGCATGGGTTCTTCTCCTTTCTCCATATAAAATAACGAGAGCGCATATTAGCACACTCAGGCATAAATAGACAAATACATCGCCGCAGGCCGTGTAAAAGGTCTCGACGCCTATGAATTTCACCTTTCCCGTCAGGACGGCCCTCTCGAAGATCTCCGTTCGCGAGGTGATTCTCCCCGCGGGATCGATGATGGCGCTGATGCCGGTATTGGCAGCCCTGGCGACGAACAGCCGGTTTTCGACGGCCCGGAAAGCGGTCATGGAAAGGTGCTGGAAGGGTGCGGAGGTCCTGCCGAACCAGGCGTCGTTGGTGATGTTGACGAGCAGCTCGGCACCCGCGCGCCTGTAGGTCCTGGCCGCGGCCGGAAAGATCGCCTCGTAGCAGATCAGGATGCCGGCGCGACAGCCCGGAAGCGTCAGGGGTTCATAGCCCCGGCCGCTTCCGAAGTCACCGATGCCGACGACGATCTTCGACATGAACGGGAACAATTTCCGCAGGGGGACGTATTCGCCGAAGGGAACCAGGTGGACCTTGTCGTAGCGCCCCTCGATCCCTCCCCGGGGGGAAAGGACAAAGGCGCTGTTGTAAAAGGTCAGCCCGCTCGTTTCCTTTTGATAGGATGGACTTCCGAACAGCAGCATCGCTCCTGATCTTCTCGCGATGTCCAATATTTCCCTCTGGAGATCGTCAACATCCTGGAAATAGAACGGCGTGGCCGTTTCCGGCCAGATGATCAGGTCGGGTTCTGCTTCCGCCGCCGCGAGGGAAAGCGATCGATAGACCGCCAGGGTGTCCCGCTGGTAGAGGGGATTCCACTTGATGTCCTGTTCGATGTTGCCCTGGATGAGGGCCACCGTCATCCCTTTTGCCCCTTGCAGGGAACTGTCGATCTGATGGAGGCGTACACTGCCGTACAGAATGACTCCGAAGACCAGCAACGCAACCAGGGAGGTTTCGACGAGGAAGGCTCGCCGAAGAGACGGTTTGCCCAGCCCGGACGATGGGAATTGCCCGACGAGATCGGATAGGGCGACATTGACCAGGACGATCAGAAAGGTAAGACCGTAGATGCCGGTTACATCAGCGATCTGGATCAGGCGGATGCTCAGATACTGCGAATAGGCCAGGTTCTCCCAGGGGAAACCCGTCAGCAGGTGCGACTTGGCATACTCGAGGCAGGTAAACAGCACCGGCGCCGACAGAATCGGCGGAATTCCTCGCTGTTCGAACCAGGCCGTCCCGGCGGCAAAAAGGGCGAAATAAAAGGCCAGGTAGCAGGACAGAAGCACCGTCGCGCCGATCCCCATGTAGAGGGGCATGTATCCGTAATGGACGACGACGTAGGCAACCCAATAGAGAATACCGACATTGAAGACGAAACCCGTGATGAAGCCCCGGCGCATCGCTTCACCGGGCCGGCTGCCGCCTATGGCACGCAGGAGCGGAACGAAGGCCGCCCAGGCGAATAGGCCCCAACCGAATTTCGGAAAGGATAGAATGAGAAGAATGCCCGAGGCAAGGGGCAACAGCCAGGCGCGTTCACCGGGGACGGTTGTAAGCCGTGGGTACCGAATTTTCCGGCGGATGTGTTTAGGGCTGGTCATCAAAGATTTTCTTGACCCTGACCTTTTTGATGGTGCGCTCATCGGCCGATTCGATGACCATCTCGAGAGGGTCAACCTGGATGACTTCGCCCGGTACTGGGATTTTTCTGATCGCGAACAGGATGAATCCGCCCAATGTTTCGTAGTTTCCTTCCGGCAGTTTGACCTCGAAATATTCCTCGATCTTCTCGATCTCCATGCGCCCGTCGATCAGGGCGTAGCCGTCGGACAGCTCGACGATACCTCCTTCCGGCTGGTCGTGTTCGTCGTCGATCTCTCCCACGATCTCCTCGATCAGATCTTCCAGCGTAACGAGCCCTGCGGTGCCGCCGTACTCGTCGATGACGATGGCCATGTGGCTTTTTTTCTGCTTCAGTTCATGAAGAAGCAGCAGGATGTTTTTCGTTTCGGGGATGTAATAGGGCTTCCGAAGGTTCGAGACCACATCGTCTTCCGATACCGGTTTCGACCAGAATTTCAACAGGTCCTTGACGTTCAGGATGCCGATGATGTTGTCCACATTGCCGCTGTAAACGGGCATGCGTGTGTGGCCGTGCCTGGCGATCAGATCGATGATCTCCTCGATGGTGGCGCTGCTGGGAATGGCGACGATCTCCGTCCTGGGGATCATCACTTCGCTCACGAGGGTTTCCCGAAAAGTGAAGATGCTCTGGATCATCTCTCCGGACTGGGGATCTATCAACCCGCTTTCCTCTGCGGCATCGATGATGGACTGGATCTCTCTTTCCAGTCCGGACTGATCCTTTATGATGAAGTGTCGTCTCAGGATCGATCCGATCTTCTTCCCGAAACTCTCTGTTTCTTTCACGGTTTAATGCGGATTCTCCTCCAGCGTCAAATCAGAATCGCTGCTTTTCGGCATGCTTCCCGGCCTTTCGATGAATTGCGGTTTTAATTTACCAGCAATTCCAACATTCGGCAACACTTAATCATCGCTTGACCATCGCTTTCCCTTCACACCAAATGGTCGGGAAGCGGGATCATCCGGCGGGTAGACGGGCTCACCGAAACGACCCACGTTGTCGAGGCCTTGAAGATCGTGATATTGTATTTGTCATCGGACGCTTTTTTGTATAGACAAACCCTATGGTACGTCTTGGTTTTCACATCTCCATCGGAGATGGGCTCGTGGAAGCGGCGAGAAAGGCCCGCCTGCTCGGCTGCCGGACCATGCAGATCTTCACGAGAAATCCCCGGGGCTGGGCAGCGCCCAGGGCCATCGATCCGGTTGAGGCGGCAACATTCAAGGCCCATCTCGTCCAATACGGCATCGATCCCCTCGTCGTCCACATGCCCTATCTGCCGAACTTCGCCTCGCCCGACAAGACCCTCTACGGCCGTTCCACGGCGGCATTGAAGGACGAACTGATGCGTGCCGGGAAGCTTGGGGCGTCTTATCTGGTCCTCCATGTGGGTCATCGGGGAAGGTCGTCGGAAGAAGATGCGTTTGCACGCGTGGCCGCAGCGATCAACCGGGCCGGCCGGACCGTCTCCGGAGCGCCGATGGTGCTCCTGGAAAACACGGCCGGCCAGGGAACGGAGATCGGGTACCGCTTTTCCCACCTTGCCCGGATCATGGCCATGGTGGAGCACCCGGGGCGCATCGGTCTCTGTCTAGACACCGCCCACGCCTGGGGGGCGGGCTACGACCCGACCACTGCAGAAGGCCTCGACGAAATCCTGGAGGAAATCGACTGTATCCCCGGCCGGGACCGACTCCGACTGATCCATCTGAACGACGCGAAAACGCCCCGAGGCGCCAGAGTGGACCGGCACGAACACATCGGCCGGGGCTCGATGGGTAGGGAGGGTTTTCGCATCCTTCTAAACCATCCCCGCCTGTCCAAGCTCCCCTTCATCATGGAGACCCCCAGAAAGTCGGAGAGGGATGAAAGGAGAAACATGAGGGTTGTCAAGGCATTGATTGCAGAGTGATTGTAGAGTAGCCGTACATTTCCTTTCCGATGCCTCATGGGAAGGTCGAATCAGGAGGACCGTGTTTGGAGGGAAACGAAGACCTTCCCGCGGTAGTAGGCCAGCTCGCCGATCGATTCCCGGATGTCGCTCAGGGCCGTGTGGGTCTTCTTTTTTTCGAACTCCGGAAGCGACGGGTACCACCGCTTTACGATCTCCTTTATGGAGCTGACGTCGATGATGCGGTAATGAAAAAAGGCCTCGAGCTTCGGCATATGCCTGATGAGGAATCGCCTGTCCTGCCAGATCGAGTTGCCGCACAGCGGCGAGGCGCCCTCCCGGCAGTATCGGCGTAGAAAGGCGAGCGTGGCCTCTTCGGCCCCTGCACAATCGTACGTCGAGGCCGCCGCCCGCGCCAGCAGGCCCGAGGCCGAATGGTGCTCTCTGTTCCAGTCGTCCATTTTCGACAGGATGGCATCGGGATGACGGATGGCAATGTTGGGGCCTTCGGCAAGGATGCGCAAGTGACCGTCCGTCACGATGGTGGCGATCTCCAGGATCACCGCGTTCTCCGGCTCCAGGCCGGTCATCTCCAGATCCATCCAGACGAGGTTTTCCCGCACGGTATCCTCCGCCAAGATCACACCCAGGATTTTTCTCGTATCGCCTTGATGACATTGTAAATTTGGAAAAAAGCTTCGACCAGCTCCGGATCGAAGGATCGGCCGGAATCCTTTTCGATTTCGGCGACGACCCTCTCTTCCGTCCAGGGCTCCTTGTAGGATCTCCTGCTGGAAAGGGCGTCAAAGACATCGGCCAGGGAGGTGATGCGCGCTGCGAGGGGAATCTCTTCGCCCTTCTTGGGAACGCCCATCCTGGCGACATCCGACATGATGTCCGGCACTTTGCCGGGGTATCCGCCGCCCGCCCATTTCTCGTGATGATTGAGGGCGATCTCGAAGCTCATTTCGTCCAACTCCGAACTTCGATTCATGAAGAGCTGCGCCCCTCGGATGGTGTGCCATTTCATCTCGGCGAACTCCTGATCGTCCAGCTTCCCCGGCTTTTTGAGGATCGCGTCGGTGATGCCCACCTTGCCGACATCGTGCAGCATGGCGGCGATTCGGATCAGATCCTTCGCTCTCTTGACATCCTTCTTGGCCATTTTCCGGTTCAAGGCCCAGCGCTGATAAATCTCCGCGGAATAGGCCCCGACGCGCTGGACATGCGTCCCCGTCTCGCTGGGATCGCGCATTTCCGCCATCTTCATCATCCGCAGGATCAGTTCCCGCGTCATGATGCCCCGTTCGATGGCCAGGGTGGCATTGATGGCGAAAAGCGGCACGTAGGTCCGGCTTTCCCTGGAAAAGGGAACGATCCGGTTCTCTTCGTCCTTGGCATTGATGAGCTGCATGACGCCGACGAGCTTGTCGTTCATCCCCTTCAGCGGAAGGGTCAGCATCGAGGATGTGACATAACCCGATTTCCTGTCGAAATCCTGATTGAAGCTGTAAGGAAGGTTTTCAGGAATGCGGTAGGCGTCATCCACGATGACCTCGCTTTTCGTCAGCGCCGAAAAGCCGACGATGGACTTCTCGTCGATGGGAATGGCAAGATCCATGTAGAGGTCCGCCGTCGATTCGTCCTCCTGGATCAGGGTATCGTTCTGGACATAGCTGAACCGGAGCTTGTCGTCCTCCACGAGAAAGATGGAGCCGGCGTCGGCATTGGCCAGCTTCCTCGATTCATACAGGATTCGGTCGAGAATCGTGTCCACGCTCTTGAGGTGGTTCACCTCTTCGGTCGCTCTGAGGATGGCGACCATCATTTTGTTCGAGTAGTCGTCGCTTTCTTCTATCACCGCTTTCCCTCTTGAATTTGCAAATTTACAGCCCTGCGCTCTCCATCCATAAAAACAACAGCAGGATGGCGCCGACCAGGGGTATGATGACCGCCCAGGGATTCACCTTCAGCAGACGGGGAAAGGTGATCTCCCCGAAATCGCCCCAGTGAAGGATACCTTTTTCCAGCCGCGGATAGAGGGAGGCGAACAGGCCGCTGCCGACGAGAATGCCGGCAACGCCGCCGGCCAGGGCGTCGAGAGAGCCCTGACCCGCTGCCGCGGCCACCGTTCCCGGACAGTATCCCAAAACCGCGAAACCGACGCCGAAGATCAACCCTCCGACGAGGCTGGCGCCGACCGATCCGGGCTTCGGATGCAGTTCAATCCAGCCGGACCCTTTCATCGCGTAAATTCCCGTCATGCCCACGACGACAGCCGAAAGCATGATCTTCAGGACGGTGAAATCGACGAGCAGCAACTGTCCGACGATGACATCATAGCGCGAAACCCCTCCTTTTTGAAGCAGAAATCCGAAGAGAAATCCCAGGAGAAGCCCGAGGAGAAGCTGCGCCTTTTTTCGCGAATGAAGGGCTTCCAGCATGGAGGTCTCCCGAAAGTCCTAATAGAGGATCTTCGCCGTGGCGATGCCGCCGATGAAAAAACAGACGGCCGCGATCCAGCTCGATACCGCCAGTTGCAGGGTGCCGCTGATGCCGTGACCGCTGGTGCAGCCGCCTGCCCAGCTGGCGCCGAGGCCCATGACGACCCCCCCGATCAGTGCCGTGACCCATCTCAGAAAGGGCGTCTCTCCGAAATGAGCCGCCCAGCGATGGGGCACCCAGTTCCATTGGAACTGGCCGGCGGCGACGGCGGAGGCAAAACTGCCCAGAAGGACCCCTAAAACGAGCATCCATTCCCAGTCGATCTCCGGGGCGAACTTCCGGTAGTAGGGCTTATCCAGCACGATCCTGCCGCGGATCATTTTTTCGATCATGCCGCTCGTCCGGGCAAAGGCGGTGGAACAGCCGATCGTCTTGTCCGAAAGCAGAAAGGCGAGCCAGGACAGCAAGCCGATACCGGCTCCGCAGACATAGGGCGGCCAGCGTTCCATCTGAAGCCATTCCATGGATGCCCTCCTCTTTCCTTCAAATCCTCGGACCATGGGGGAGTTCGCAGAGCTTGCAGGGCGGCAGATTCATGACCGCCTGGTATCCGACGATGCCTCCCGCCACGTTGAAAAGATGATGCAGGCCCTTTTGTTTCAAGATGGCGGCCCCCAGGCTGGAGCGCTGTCCGGAGCCGCAGATCAGGGCATAGGTCTGCCGGGGATCCAGTTCCCGATGGCGAGTTCTCAGCTCGGGAGCGGGGATGTGGATGGACCCGTCGATATGAAAACCGGCAAATTCCTTTCCGGCCCTGACATCGAGCACCTGGAGCTCCTCCCTGCGGCGGATCCTCTCCTCAAGTTCGAGGGGAGCGATCTGGGCGACATGGTCCGTCAACAGCCCCGCCTTGGCCCATTCCAGCATTCCCCCCTCGAGATACCCTGTGACGTTGTCGAGGCCGACCCGGCGGAGCCACAGGATCGCTTCGATCCGCTGTTGAGGGGTTTCGGCAACCAGCAAGAGGTCCTTATCGGCAGGAATGACCCAGCCCGCGAAGGTCGGGAAGTTGCTTCTCAGGTCTAGGTACAGAGAACCGGGAACGTGCATGCCGCCAAAGTCCTCGAAGGGGCGGACGTCCAGAACCAGGGATTTTCCATAGGCGGCTTTTCTCTCGAAATCTTCGGGACTCAGAGGAACGATCGGAGGCAATTCGCTCAGCCGCGCGGGGCCCTCGGCATTCACAGCGCTCAGCCGGGTGAAATGGTCCGGCACCGAGGGCATGTCCGTCGTCAGGGTTTCGATGAAGCGCTGCCGGTCCTTGATCTGCAGGGCGTAGTTGCATCGGCGTTCATAGCCGATGGTGCTGGAGCGCTTGGCGCCGATGGCCCTGCCGCAGAGCGAGCCCGCCCCGTGGGCCGGATAGACCTCGCAGAAATCGGGCAGTTCCAGGAGCTTGTGCCAGAGGCTGTCGTAAAGCTTGTCTGCAAGCAAACGGGCCTGACCCGGAAATATATCCGGTCGTCCCACATCCCCCACGAAGAGGGTGTCCCCGCAGAAGACGACGGAAGGTTCCCGAGAGCGGGCAAGGTCGGTCACGGTATAGGAAATATGCTCCGGTGTGTGTCCGGGTGTTTCCAAGATTCCGATCTGCAGATCGTCGATGGCAAGGAGGTCTCCTTCGGAAAGGGCCTTATGGGGAAAGCCGAAGCCGGCCTTTTGGGGCCCGCAGATTTCAGCTCCGGTGAGTGCCTGAAGCTCGATGTGACCGGAGACAAAATCCGCATGGAGGTGTGTCTGAAAAATGTGGGTGATGGACAGATCGTTTTCCTTGGCGGCATTCAGATATATGCCGACATCGCGATCCGGGTCGATAACGGCGGCATGGCTATCTCCGGCGAGCATGTAAGAGCTGTTCGCCAGGTTCTTCGTAAAGAAGGACAGCAGCAGCATGTCGATCCTCCCAAGGTTTTAAATCACTATAAGGGATTAGGTTTTCGGTATCAACGATTTATTTTCATCCTGTCCGGCCGGCGCAGAACCGTCCTACGGCAAGAAGAAACGGCGTCAGCGAGAGCCTTTCGCCAGACTTGCTCTATATGGGCCGCGGAAAGGAGGTGGTGGGCATATTCCATCCTTGACGAAGCCGCAAAAAACCCCATGCCCCGTGGGGCGCCACGAAGCACGAAAAGAAGCAAGGTCATCCCCGCGAAAGCGGGAATCCAGTAAATTCGATATATCCTGGACCCCCGCTCCCCTAAGAAAAAAAGGGGATCCGAATGAAGGATCCCCTTTGTTGGGTTGTCGAAAACTTCGTTATTGACTGTTTACCAGGTATACCTCAGTCCCACCGTGCCCCTGTGCTCGGTTAAATCATCGGAAAGGCTTAGATCATAGATGAGGTAGAGGCTCAGATTGTTCGTGAAATCTGTCGTGAGTCCCACGCCCAGCAGCGCGGCGTTTTCGGCCGGACCTTCGCCCTTTACCGCGAACGCGCTGCCGGTCGAACCCGGGAAGTTGGCGTTCATCGTGTACTCGTCGCTCGAGAATTCATGAGCCCATCTGGCCCCGAACTCCGGAATGACCCTGGTGCCTGTCGCCGTCGTGAACACCTTTCTGACCTTCAGACCCACGGTGCTGACGATGGATGAATCGCTATCGTCGGAGACATGCAGGTTGAAGGCGCCTGCGCCTGTTTCCGTGAAGCCGTCCGTCGACACGTCGCTGCCCTGGATGGAGACCATGGGGATGATATCCAGGGTCTTATCGAGCTTGTAGATGTAACCCGCCTCCAGATATCCGGAGAAGATATCGCCCGAATAGTCTCCGTTGGCAACCAATCCAAGCAGCGTAATGTTCCTTGTCGACTCGTAGTCGCTGCGTTCGTAGGACAGGATTCCCTTCAAATACCAGGGATCGAAGTTGATCGTTCCATAGAGGGATCCATGGAAACCGTCGATTTCGACTTCATTGCTGAGGGTGTCCATTTCGACTTTCGTGTAGGAGTATCCAAAAGCCACGCCGAAAAGGAGATTCCGTCCGAACTTCTTATCGAAGCCCAGGGAGATGCCTCTGGTGTCGTAGTCGTACATGGAGGCAATGTTGCTTCCGTCGTTTTCACCCCAGCCGCCGTATACCTGTGACCAGAATCCCCAGTCGGTCTTGTACTCCTGAGGGGCCTGCTGCCTGGCCGTCTGGGCGGCCGCCGCCAAGATCAGGTTCCTGCCCGCGTCGCTCATCGTCATATCCGGGTTCATCGCGAGCATGCTGCCCATGACCGCCGTGGGAGCCGTGCTTCCCGTGGAGCCGACCAGGAAACCACCCATCCTGCCCGTCAACGTGCCGAAATACTGGCTGAGGCCGGACAATGCAGCGCCCTGCAGGTTCGGGTAGATGAGGCCTCCCAACTGCTCCGAAAGCGCCTTTCCTTCCGCAGCCGACAGGCCGAAGATGACATTCTGCACATCGGCCGGCGCGCCCGGCAGCAGACTCTCGAAAACCGATCCATATTCTCCGAATACGCCCCAACTTTCGGTGAGCGTCAGATTGTAGTGGTCGTCCTCCCTGGTCAGGGTCGGGATGAGAAATACGGTCGTCGAGGTAATGTCCTCGTCGATGAAGCCCACGAGGTTCGCCGGATTCACCGCGACGACCGGATCGAAATCGATCACGGTTCCATAGTCCGTCGTACCGCCATAGATACCGGCCTGCGGTATGACCAAAACCGGGCTTCCGGTTACCGCATCCAAGGTGGCGGAGTTGGTAGCCGTCAGGGTTCCCGCGGAGCCGTCATCGGTTACAATGAGCCCCAGCGTGGCGCCTGCCGCCGTCTGGGTGTAGTCGGGCGCTGTCACATTTCCGCCGATCGCCAGGGTGCCCTCGGTGATCGTGAGGCTGTTGGCGATGGCGAGATCGTTTTCACCCGCTCCGATTCCCCATAGACCGGGACCGGTCTTCGCGAAGTCCTCGAAGCCTTTGATCTGGTCCGCGTTGATCTGATCCCGGATCAGGTTGTCCGGGCCAAAGCCGCGGTCGCTGTCGAGGACCAGCGTATCGTTTCCTCCATGGGTAGTGCCGTCGATGTCGCCCGTGATTACGGAATTCTCGAGGAGGGTTACGAGGTTGGTGCCCGGTCCCAGGAGGATGGCCGTGCCACCCGTGCCGGTGACGGCGCCGGAGTTCTCGATGTCGGCGTCGCCGACGACTGCGATACCGGTATCTCCCACGATGGTACCGGAATTGTTCACCACATTGCTGTCTGCGCCAACGCCGCTGATGTAGACGCCATAGACATCTTCGACACTGTCTGCCACGTCGGTGTTGGTTACTGCGGCCGTAATCGTTCCATCATTGTTGACCTGATTCAGTTCCGCACCGTCCCCTCTGATTTTGACGCCGTAAATGTGCTTCACATCGTCGCCGACGATGCTGCTCTCTATTCCGGCTGCAATGGTGCCGGAATTCTCGACGACGTTCGCCCCGGAGGCAGCGACAGTGCCGAGAATGTAGACGCCGTAGACGCCTTTGACATCGCCTGCCACCTCGGTGTTGGTCACCCCGGCTGTGATGGTGCCGGAATTTTCAACGAGATTGTCCGAGGCTTCGCCGCTGATGTAAACGCCGGCGATGTGCTTGACGTCATCTCCCACATAACCGGGAGTCTGCTCACCGTCCACGGTCATGTCTGTGAAAATCCCGGAGGTAATGGTGCCGTCGTTCGTGACGGTGTTTGCCTCGGCGCCGTTTCCGCTGATGTAAACGCCGTAGATATCCCTGACGTCATCGCCGACCCCGCCTATCCAGAATCCTTCGGGGAAAGGCCCGTCTTCCAAGTCTGAGTTGGAAATACCGGCGGTCACATTCGTGAAAATCCCGGCCTCGATGGCTCCGTCATTGGTGACGGTGTTGGTGACGTCGCCGCAGGACCATTGGTCTCCGTCAATGTAGACGCCGTAGACATCTTTCACCTTGTCGCCGACATAGGGGAAGATTGGCTCGGCAATCCCATTGGGTTCTACCTCGGCAATGGTTATGTTGGTGATGGTCAAGTTCGTGAAGACACCGGCCATGATGGTATCGGCGCCGCTGTTGCTGACGGTATTGGTCAGGGCATTGTCGCCGTCGATGGAAACGCCGTAAACATCTTCGACGTCATTGGCGACGTAACTGATTCCGCCTGTCATATCATCAGCAACAACATCCACCAATTCCGTTCCCTCGTTGGCAATGTATGTAACGTCCAGGCCATCAACGGTCGCATCCGTGAAGACCCCGGCCATGACGGTTCCGGAGTTTTCCACGAGATTCCCGAAGACGACGTCGAAACCGTTGACATCCGTCGTTCCGCCCTGACCCGCTTCATGGCCTTCGATGGCGATGCCGTAAATATCCTTCACATCGCCGCCATGGCAGCAGTCACCCCATACCACGCTGTTTACGACGCCAGCCGTGACGGGTCCGCTGTTGACCACCCTGTTCCCGAAGAGGACATCGGTGAGGGCAATCGCCGGCTCGCCTTCCAGATCGGCGCTCCCTTCCGGCCACGCGCCCGCTTCGTCGCCTTTAATGAAAATGCCGTAGACATCTTCCACGCTGCAGCCCACTTCGCTGTCCTCCACTCCGGAAAGGAGCGTTCCGGAATTGATGACCTGGTTCCCGAAGAGGACGTCGGATACGGTCAGGGTGTTGGCATTCGTAAGCGCTTCCGATGTGGAGGCGCATCCTTCTGCCCTTTTGCCTGCATCGTCACCGTCTACAGCGATGCCGTAGACGTCCTCGACGTTGCCTCCCACTTCGCTGTCCGTAACGCCCGCCGTGACGGGGCCGGAATTGACGATCGAATTGCCGAAGACGATGCCGGACAGCGCTACCGTTGTGGGATCTTCCACCGTCCCCGCGTCCAACATTGCAGAGCCGTCCGCCCACCTGCCCGCGTCTTCGCCGTCAATGGAGATGCCGTAGATGTCTTCCACATCATCGCCAATGAAGCTGTCCATGGCGCCGGCCGTGACCGTGCCGGAATTCATCACTTCGTTGCCGAACAGGAAGTTGGTGATGCTGTACGCCGTGTTCCCGTCCTCTGAAGCGTCAATCAGGATGTCCGCGCCGACGCCGGCCCAGTCACCGTCAACGGCGATGCCGTAAACATCCTCTACATCGCCGCCACTGCAATCGCCGGGAACGGCGGTGTGCGAAACGCCGGCCATGATGGTCCCGGAATTGGCGACGGTATTCCCGAATACGCCGCCGGTCAGCACGGGATCGTCTTCCGTCAAAACGATATCTTCCGCTCCGGTGCCGGCGCCATGGCCGTCGATGGCAACGCCGTAGATATCCTTGGCCTCATCGCCTACGTAACCATAGATCTCTCCCGTGTAGGCTAGTACACCGTTGACGGTAACGGTAACTGCCGAGTCCGCATCCGCGAATACCCCGGCCCAGATGGCGCCGCTGTTCAAAACGGAGTTCGTCAGGGCGTGATTGCCGTTTATGGCGACGCCATAGACGTCTTTCACCTCATCGCCCACACCGAGAAACATCGCTTCCGGCATCTCCTCCGGGTCTGGCATGGGGTAGTCGGGAATGTCAACGCTGATGTCGACGAGCACGTCCGAGAAGACGCCGGCCCAGATGGCGCCGGAGTTGGTGACGGCGTTG
>JAFGIO010000096.1 GCA_016929555.1 Deltaproteobacteria bacterium
AAAAAGTCCGATTTGACCCATTTTTGTCATTCCCGCGAAAGCGGGAATCCAGTAAATTCAATATATTCTGGACCCCCGCTTTCCCCCGCCTTCGCGGGGGCAGGCTGCAAGGGGGTGATATGGTTGGTGACTTTTTACGAGACCATCAATAATGACGAGATCGTAAAAAACCTTGATGCCCCGTGGGGCACCACAAAGCATGAAAATAAGCAAGGTCATTCCCGCGAAAGCGGGAATCCAGGGTTTATTTTCGTACCAACTCATTTTCGTACCAACTCATAAATCACCCTCCCTCTCGAGGGGGGAGGGTTGGGGTGGGGGTGAAGCATGCAGATTTCTAACAGGGCCAGGCGAACCGCAGTGAAAGCAGCGCTCATCGGGCTGTTGATCCTGGGCGGCTGCGGCCAGGAAACCCAAAAGGGTCCGGAAGGCGGCACCCCCGAGGTTGCCGTCGTCGAGATGCGGCCCCAACAGGTCGTGATGACGACCGAATTGCCCGGGCGGACGTCCGCCAGTTTGGTTGCCGAGGTGCGCCCCCAGGTGGGCGGCATCATCCAGAAACGCCTCTTCACGGAGGGCTCCGACGTCAAGACCGGCCAGACCCTTTATCAAATCGACCCCGCCCTCTATCAGGCGGCGCTCGACACCGCCAAGGCCGCCCTGGCCCGTTCCGAGGCCCAGCATTCGACGATACGGTTGCGGGCCGACCGCTTGAAGGATTTGCTGGAGGACAATGCCGTCAGCCGCCAGGATTACGACGACGCGGCCGCGGCGCTGAAGCAGGTGGAGGCGGATATCCAGTACGGAAAGGCCGCCGTCGAGACAGCCCGCATCAACTTGAAGTACACGGCCGTAACGGCGCCCATTTCGGGCCGCATCGGCCGCTCCGGCGTAACGGAAGGCGCCCTGGTCACGGCCCACCAGCCCGTTCCCCTGGCCACCATCCAGCAGCTCGACCCCATGTACGTGGATGTTGCCCAGTCCACGACGGATCTCCTCCAACTACGCCGCCGTCTACAGCAGGGACTGCTCGATCGAAGCGGGAAAGATCAGAGAAAGGTACGACTCATCCTCGATGACGGTACCGCCTACCCGCTGGAAGGAACCCTGCAATTCCGCGACGTCACCGTGGACCCGACGACGGGATCGGTCATGCTGCGCATCGTCTTCCCCAATCCCAGGGGCGTGCTTCTGCCGGGCATGTTCGTCCGTGCGGTGGTGCAGGAAGGCATCCAGAAACAGGCCCTTCTCGTTCCCCAGCAGGCCGTCTCCCGAGATCCCAAGGGCAATCCTTTCGCCTATGTGGTCGGTCCCGATGTAAAGGTCCTTCAACGGCCCCTCACCCTCGACCGCGCCATGGGCGATGCCTGGCTCGTAACGTCCGGGCTCGCGGCGGGCGATCGGGTGATCGTCGAAGGCATGCAAAATATCAAACCGGGCATTTCCGTAAAGGCGGCGCCTTTCAACGCCCCCGGCGGAGCGGCAGGCGGGCGGCCCAAAGCCGCCGCCCCTGCAAAAGCGAACTGACGGAGGCGACCGATGCTGTCGAAATTTTTCCTCGAACGCCCGGTCTTCGCCTGGGTCATCGCCATCATCATCATGGCGGCGGGCGCCCTCGCTATTTACAACCTGCCCATTTCCCAATACCCGGAGATGGCCCCGCCGACGATCACCATCTTTACCTCCTACCCGGGATCTTCGGCCGAAACGGTGGAAAACAGCGTCACCCAGGTCATCGAGCAGAAGATGACCGGCTTTGACGACCTGTTGTACATGTCCTCCTCAAGCGATTCGGCGGGCGGCTCCCGGATCGAGTTGACCTTCGCCCCGGAGAGCGACCCGGATATCGCCTGGTCCAAGGTACAGAACAAAGTCCAATCCGCCATGTCGAGCATCCCCGATGCGGTGAGAGATCAGGGGGTCTATGTCGTCAAATCCACCCGGAACTGGCTGGTGATCGTAAACCTGATTTCGGAAGACGGCAGCATGGACGGCACGGACCTGAGAGACTACGCCAAATCCAATCTGGAAAAGATCCTGGCGCGCGTGCCAGGCGTGGGCGAGGTGGAGGTCTTCGGCGGCGGCTATGCCATGCGCGTCTGGCTCGATCCCAACAGGCTGACGGATTATCACCTGACGGTGGATGATGTGATCGCGGCGCTCAAGGCCTACAACGTGGAGGTCTCCGCCGGGCAGTTCGGCGGGGCGCCGGCCGTCAAGGGCCAGCGTCTGAACGCATCCATCGTCGTCCAGAACATGCTTTCGACTCCGGGTGAGTTCGCCGACATTCCCCTGCGCACGAATCCGGACGGTTCCATCGTACGGATCGGCGATGTGGGCCGCACCGAACTGGGCACCGAGATCTACGACATCCAGGTCGCCCACAACGGCAAACCTTCCGCAGGAATCGCCATCCGCCAGGCCGCCGGCGCCAATGCGCTGGATACGGCCGATGCCGTCAAGGCGAAGATGGCGGAGATGAGCCGGTTCTTTCCCGAAGGCATGAAGGTCGTCTATCCCATGGACTCCACCCCCTTCATCAGGGTGTCCATCAACGAGGTGGTCGAGACCCTCTTCATCGCCATCTTCCTCGTATTTCTGGTGATGTGGCTCTTTCTGGGCAACGTCCGGGCCACCCTGATTCCCACCATCGCCGTGCCGGTGGTGATCCTGGGGACCTTCGCCGTCCTGGGCCTCTTCGGGTTCTCCATCAACATGCTGACGATGTTCGCCATGGTCCTGGCCATCGGCCTTCTGGTGGACGACGCCATCGTTGTCGTGGAAAACGTCGAGCGGATCATGAGCGAGGAGGGGCTCCCGCCCAAGGAGGCCACGGCCAAGTCCATGGAGCAGATCACGAGCGCCCTGATCGGGATCGGTCTCGTGCTGTCGGCCGTCTTCGGCCCGATGGCCTTCTTCCCCGGCTCTACCGGCGTCATCTACCGCCAGTTCTCCGTGACCATCATCGCCGCCATGCTCCTGTCGGTGGTCGTAGCCTTGATCCTGACGCCGGTGCTCTGCGCCGGCCTTCTCAAGCCGGTGACAGCGGGGCACCAGCCGGGGGAGAATGCGGTCTTTTTCCTGCGTCCCTTCTTCCTCTGGTTCGACCGCATGTTTTTTGGACTCCGGGACCGCTGCGTGAAACTCGTCGGCCACTCCCTTTCGCGCCATCGACGGTACCTTGCCGTCTTTTTGGTCATCATCGTTGTGACCGGCGTCCTGTTTGTGCGCATGCCTACCGCGTATTTGCCTGATGAAGACCAGGGGGTCCTGCTCGCCCAGGTGATGATGCCGACCGGCTCCACGCTGGAACAGACCGAAGAGGTCACAAAGCAGATGTCGAACTATTTCCAGGAACATGAAAAAGAGTCGGTGGCATCCGCGATGACCATCGCCGGCTACGGCTTCTCCGGTCGGGCGCAGAACAACGGCATGGTCTTCGCCAAACTGAAGGACTGGGAGCTGCGCGACCGGGGCGACTTGAAGGTCAAGGCCATTGCGGAAAGGGCAACGCGCAACCTTGCAAATATCCGCAACGCCAGGATCTTCGCCTTCGCGCCGCCGGCCGTTCCCGAGTTGGGCATGTCCCTGGGATTCGATTTTCAGTTGCTGGACCGGGGCGGCCTCGGACACCAGGCCCTGATGGAGGCGCAGAATCAGCTCTTGGGCATTGTGGCGGAAGACCCGAGAGTCGTCAAGGTCCGGCCCAACAGCATGGCCGATGTGCCCGAGTACCGGATCGACGTGGACTGGGAAAAGGCCGGCGCCCTGGGGGTTCCCATTACGTCCATTCACAGAACGCTTTCGGCGGCCTTCGGCAGCGCCTATATCAACGACTTCATCCACGGCGGGCGCGTGAAAAGGGTCTTCATCCAGGCGGACGCCCCCTACCGGATGCTGCCCAGGGATCTTGAAAACCTTTACGTCCGAAACACGCAGGGAAGGATGGTCCCCTTTTCTTCCTTCGCCTCGGGCCGCTGGACCTCGGGCCCTCCCAGGCTGGCTCGCTTCAACGGCTTTCCCTCCATCAACATCTGGGGAGAACCGGCACCGGGAAGAAGCTCGGGCGAGGCCATGCAGGCCATGGAAGAGGCTGTCGAGAAGCTGCCCCGCGGCATCGGCTTCGACTGGACCGGCCTTTCCTACCAGGAGCGGATGGCAAGCACACAGGCGCCCCTGCTGTACGCCTTTTCCGTCTTCGTGATCTTCCTGTGCCTGGCGGCGCTCTACGAGAGTTGGACCATCCCCATTTCGGTCCTTCTGGTTCTTCCGCTGGGCGTCATCGGCGGCATCATCGCCTCGAGCCTGCGGGGGCTGGCCAATGACGTCTATTTCCAGATCGCCATATTGACCACGCTGGGCCTGACCACGAAAAACGCGATTCTTATCGTCCAGTTCGCCAAGGGCGGGCTGGAAAGAGGCATGGGGCTCATCGAGGCCACCATCCAAGGGGTCAGACTGCGTTTCCGCCCCATCATCATGACCTCTCTGGCCTTCGGTTTCGGCGTCCTGCCCCTGGTCGTGACAACCGGCGCCGGTGCTGGAGCGCAGAACGCCATCGGCACGGGCGTGCTGGGCGGAATGGTCACGGCCACCGTCCTGGTGCTCATCTTTTCGCCCCTTTTCTATGTGATTATCGAAAAGCTGTCCAAAAAACGAAGGAAGCAAAGCGCCTCCGAAACACCCATCGTCCAGAATCCGGAGGATGAATGATATGAGACGACTGTGGTTCTATCTGATCTTCATGGCCTTGTGCGCAGGGGGCTGCACCCTGGCACCGCCCTATACGCGCCCAGCAGCTCCGGTGCCGGCCCAGTGGCCGACCGGCGCCGCCTACGAGGGCGCGGTGTCCGACGCATCGGCATTGCCCGCATCGGAGATGGCCTGGAGGACATTTATTACAGACGGACGCCTGCAAAAGGTCATCGATATGACCCTCGACAACAACCGCGACCTGCGAATCGCCTCTTTGAACGTAGAAAGGGCGCGGGCCTATTACGGCATTCAGCGGGCCGAGCTTTTGCCGTCGGTCGGCGCCGCCGGAACCTGGTATAAGGAACGCATCCCAGCCGATCTTTCGTCCAGCGGAAAGGCGGTTACCGTCGAGCAGTACAGCGTCGATCTCGGAGTCGCTTCCTGGGAAATCGATTTCTTCGGCCGCATCCGCAGCCTGAAAGACGCGGCCCTGGAGGAATACCTCTCCACGGACCAGGCCCGCCACAGCGCCCGGCTCCTTCTGATAACCGCCACGGCGCAGGCTTATCTGGTTCTGGCCGCGGACCGGGAAGCCCTCGGCCTCGTATCTTCCACCCTGGAGGCGCAGGAAGCCGCCTACGACCTCATCAAGAAACGCTACGACGCCGGCGTCGCCTCCGAGCTGGACCTTCGACGGGCCCAGAGCCAAAGGGACGCCGCCCGGGGCGACATCGCCCGCTACACCCAGGCGGTGGCCCAGGATGAAAACGCCCTGGATCTTCTAGCCGGCGCCCCGGTGCCGCCGGAACTCCTGCCCGAGGCGCTGGACGGTGTCGCCCCGCCCAAGGCCCTTTCTCCCGGCCTGTCCTCCGAGGCGCTCCTGCGCCGTCCCGACATCCTGGCGGCGGAACACCGGCTCAAGGCGGCCAATGCCAATATCGGCGCCGCCCGCGCCGCCTTCTTCCCCCGCATCGCCCTGACGACAACCGTCGGAACCGCCAGCGCCGACCTCTCGGGTTTGTTCAAATCCGGTTCGGGGACGTGGAGTTTCATGCCCTCGATCAGCCTGCCCATCTTCGACGCCCGCACCTGGTCGGCCTACCGGGTCACCAAGATTGAAAAGGAGCTGTCCATAGCGCAGTACGAAAAATCCATCCAGACGGCCTTCCGGGAGGTGGCCGACGCCCTGGCTGCACGAGGCGCCATAGACAGGCGGATCGAGGCCCAGCAATCCCTCGTCGATGCCCTGGCGGAAGCCTACCGCCTCGCCAGCCTGCGATACGAAAAGGGCATCGACAGCTATCTGGGCGTCCTGGACGCCCAGCGGTCCCTCTACGGTGCCCGCCAGGGGCTCGTCGGACTGCGCCTCGCAAAGATCTCGAATCTCGTCAGCCTGTACAGCGTGCTGGGAGGCGCCGCGGATTGATGGCCTGTTTCACGATCTTTCTCGCAGGGGCCAAAGAGGGCGACCTCGTAAAAAAATCTACATGCCCAGTGGCGCCCCACGGGGCATGAGGGTTTATTACGAAAATAAAACCCTGGATTCCCGCTTTCGCGGGAATGACCTTGCTTATTTTCATGCTTCGTGGCGCCCTACGGAACATGAAGGTTTTTTACAAGCCATCAAAACTCGACCGACACGGTGATGGCGCCAAAATCGCTGTTGCCATCCTGGGTCCGGAACTCCCGGGTGCGCAGGACATGGGTGTAACTGAGGCGAATATCGGACCAATCCACGACGACACCTAACTGCAGATCACCCACCAGGGGTCTCTTGTCCACGCTGCGGCTGTCACGGAAGGTGTTGCCATCGAGAAAGATATTGCGCGCAACCGCCCGCCCCTCCATACCGGCGAACAGATACCATCCGAAACCGCAGATGGGCGAGAAATATCCCGAGCCCGGCAGGCCGGGCTGGATGCGCGGCGGCCCATAGTCGTCGGGCAGCCGTCTGCCGTAACGTACTGTTGCACCCGCATTGCCGTAGGTGAAAACGTTGCCGAACGTCACGCCCACATGAGGCGTTAAATCCAGCCGGTTTCCACAAACCGTTCTGGCGACAAGGCATCGCCAACTGCGTTGATAGGTTACGACAAGGCCCGGTTCGTTGCCCAGTTGGGTATCCCAGCCCTGGGGATCGTCCGCGCCGACGATTTTATGGACGAATTTCTGGCTCTGTTCCGCCAGGGAAACCGGACCGACCAAACCGAAGGTTATCCCCAGCAGGTCGAGTTGCTTGCCCGATTCCACACCCAATCCGATCGCTCCATACAACCATCCGGCATAGGGGTGATCCCTCAAAGGCGGGTTTTTTACATTGATATCGCTCGATGTGAACATGCTCTGGCCGAAGGCATAGCCATGGCGAATCCCGCCCCGCTCATGGAACCACGGTACGAGGCGGGCCAGCCTCACCGCCCATTCCGGTGCGGAGACGTCCCGAGCCGGGACCCACATCAACCCCACCCCGTTGGTGTAATGCCGGTCAACGTTATAAAACAGATCGTTTTCCAGAACGAAGCTCAGCGTCCCGTTCTTCTGAAGATCCTCTGTCCAGGCCGGACATGGAAAGGCTATCGCGATGAAAAGCAGCAGTATCAGTCCGGATAATCCTTTCATGCCATTACCGCCAAGGGTTTTGAAAGGCCTGCCCGCTTTCTGAGCAGCGGCGCCGAAATATCGCGGGATGCCTACATGTTTCCGATAAATCTCGAATTCATTCCACGAATTGTAGCAATGTCACCCGTCTTTGTGCTATGTTCCTTTCTCAACGTCAAGCGAAAAACATCGAAGCGTATCATGGACAAGCGGTTATTATGACGTAATTTCGATGACCTCGTAAAAAGGCACAAATCGCCCTCCCCCTCGAGGGGGAGGGGTAGGGTGGGGGTGTGAAACATGTTGATTGTGCTAATCTTTTATTCACCCTCCCCTTCATCCCCTCCCCTCAAGGGAGGGGAAAGGCACTTTTTACGAAGTCATCAAAGATGATGACCTCGTAAAAAGTCCGATTTGACCCATTTTTGTCATTCCCGCGAAAGCGGGAATCCAGGTAATTCAATATATTCTGGACCC
>JAFGIO010000097.1 GCA_016929555.1 Deltaproteobacteria bacterium
CCGGCGTTTCCGATGATCCCGCTCTCCACGTTGAAGCGGTTCTCAGTCCATGTCGGGTAGTCGTAGCGTTCGCAGTGTGTTCCGACAACCTGCTTGATCTCGTCGGCGGTGATTTCGGCGGGCGTTGCCGATGACAGCCATACCTGGGCGATCTCGATGGAGTCAGGCAGAATGTAGGGGGGGCCTCCAGCCGCTCCTCTTGTCGTCGAAAACGACGTGCTCTCGACCCCTTTGACTGCGGAAAGTGCCCCTCCAGACGTGACGGTGATGGCATACTTGACATGGCTCGCCGTGGGCCGCCCAATGGCAAGATCGGTTGATGCCTCGACCGAGGTCAGAACCCCCGCCAGGTAACAGGTAAGGGCCGCCACGTCCACCACGTCGTCGGACCCCGATGCAGCGACAGACACGACACCACCGGTTGCCAGGCCGTTCGGCTTCACGTCGGGCTGGTATCCGGCCCGGTTGCTCCAAAGCTGGTCGGCGCTTCGGAAGTCCTGGTGGTCCCCCTGGTCGGTCAGGGCAATGAAGGAAACGAGATCCTGACCCGATTCGTATTGTATTTTGGCGTTCTCTGCTGTTGACATGATGTGTTCCTCCTCTATTCAAAGGTTTCAAAAGGTTTATTGTACCGGCATATAAAAATGTACCGGCGCTTGTGCTCCGGGCTCTGGATGAAATTCACGTGGGGCCAGAACTCCGCGAGCTTCGCCATCCACCACACGGGACCTTCCATGATCAGTGTCCGGTTTTCACCAAGGCGGTTGTCTGGTGCGTCGTACAGCTCCACAATGAGATTCGAGCATGTCCGCTGCATTTCCGATATGATCTTGTCGAGCTTGGCCGGATCGACGAGCATGAGAACGTTTATGCAGATGCCCCAGTCGGTGACGGGGAAATCAGCAGGCAACGTTTCCAAGGGACAGACCGTATAGGTCAGGCGATCCCCTATCATGGCACGGGCCTCGTCTTCGAGGGCGACGTCAGCAAAATCGACCATGTTCACCCTGGAACAGAATTCTAAAAGACCCTTCTCCGCTCGGCCCGTTCCGGAGCCGTAATCGTTGACGGTGCTGCCTTCGGGGATGTATTTCCGCAGAAAGGGCAGGAGACGCTGACAGGTCGATCCTTCGCGGTAGTGTCCCCTTGTCCAGATGTCGTCGAAAATCTCGGGGGTCGTCATTGCTTGTAAACCTCGAAACGGGACAAATCGGGATACTCAATCTCCAAGTCCTCATTGTGCAGGGGTCCGTCAGGACCGTAGAATTGGTTCATCAAAAGCAACCCTCTCGCCGCGATCTCCGGCATCATGTAGAAGTTCCACCCAAGCATGTCGATTTGATCCTCGTGGTAACTGCATTCCCGCCGGCCGCTGAAGCGGGCTCGTTTGAACCAGTTCCAGGCGGCCTCATCGTCCGTCAGTATCGCCCCGCCCTTGCTCAATTTGAGGTGTTTGTAAGGGCCGGTGAAGCTCAAGCACATGATTTGACCTGGAAGGTACATATTTACGGTGAACCGGAGGGCGCTGTCCCATACCTTGGTTCCAAGCAGGGGATAAGCGCCGCGCAGTGTTTTACCCTGGATGGGAGTAAATCTCACACGGCCGCCGGCGTGAAGAATCTCGCAAGGTACAGAGGGATAAGTGCGTGCAGGAATGCCAATTTCCTTGCCGCGTATGTCACTCCATACGAGGGCAAGGAAAAGGGCGTTCGATTGATTGTCCAGCGCCACTGCATAGGGCGCTCCCGTATATTTGCAGAGGCATTCTTCAAACTGCTCGGTTATTTTGTAAACACCTTCGGCCATTACAGGAACTTCCTCCTTAGCGCGATGTGGCGATCGTTTCCTTTCTGCTTGATCAACTCATAAAGCCTTTGGTGTAGGGCCTTCATTTTGGCATTTATAAACGCTTGGGGCTTCCCGGACCATGAGTTGCCCGGGTGCTTCCGATAGATGGAAGGCGCGATGTCGGGCAGATGCTTGGCCTTGCCGTGCAGCCCCATGAGAACGGTCAAGGCGTAGTCCCCGCAGAAATCAAGCATATCCTGCCGGTGCGTCGGGTAGAGGTTGCGAAACATCTTCGTGGACGTGTGGATGTCGTACCCATTGATCTGGTAGGCTACCAATTCGTCCGGCGAATAGTCATGAGGCTGTGCAAGCGATGGCTCTACCATCAATCCATTTTCCATGAGGATTTTGTATGTGTGGAAGCACATGGAAAAGTCAGGGTTTGCTTCCAGGAAATCAGCCTGCTTCTGCAGCTTGCCAGGATCCGTCCAATAATCGTCGCCATCGCACTCGGCGATATACCGACCTCGTGCCTGTGAAAAAGTGAAGGCAGCGGAGGGGTAAACGCCGGTTTTAGAAAACTGGTTCTCAGTCTGGAAGATG
This sequence comes from Deltaproteobacteria bacterium, assembly GCA_016929555.1. Lineage (GTDB taxonomy): Bacteria > Desulfobacterota > Syntrophia > Syntrophales > JAFGIO01 > JAFGIO01. The sequence continues at coordinate 2,392 of JAFGIO010000097.1, forward strand.
GGCCGGATGATGTCGGGGTGCCTCGCTGTGTACTCCCGGATGATGTCCGGCGTCCGATCCGTTGAGGCATCATCGTGAACGATTATTTCAAAGCCAAAGTCGGTCTTCTGGGCCAAAAAGCTGTCAAGGGCCTCTTCGATGAATTTTTCGTGGTTATAGGTCAGGCACGAAACGGAAACGAGTATGTTCCTGGTGCGCTTTTCATACTCATCCAGGAATTCCTTTTCCATGGCGAGCTGTTTTTCCCGAGGCTTCTCCTTGACGGGCCGGGCCGGAGATCCGATGCAGATCGTCCAGGGCGGAAGATCCCTGGTGACGATGCTGCCGGCGCCGACGCTGCACCCCTCGCCGATGGTGACGCCCGGAAGGATGATCGTTCCCGCGCCGACGTGGGCATGGCGCTTCAGTGTGACCGGCCGGAAATCCATCTTGCGGTACTTGTCGCCGAATACCTTCAAGCCGATGAAACCTTCGCCCAGGTAATTGTCAGAAGCGGCCATGATGATGCAGTGCGCCCCGCAGGCGCTGAAGTCCTCCATCTTGAGAAGTCCGCCGCTCTGGAGGTGACTGCCCACCGTGACGTGGCAGAACCGCCCGATGTCGATCCCCTCGCCAGCCGCATACAGGAAGCAGTGCCCGTCGATCATGCTTTCATCGCCGATGGAGACATTTTCCGGGTAAACGATCTGCGCTTCCGGGAATATGGTGACGTTACGGCCAAGCCGCTTGAACACTGTCATCGCCAATTCTCCTTTACCCAGGGCAAATCAAGACATTGTGCCGGTTTCGGCAGTCCATGGAAGCTCACGGCGCGGCAGCCTTCCGGGAGGCCGTACTTAGACACCCACAGCCGGTAGGAGCTTATCCATTCCTCCGGGAAAACGGCATGGCTAATGCCCATGGCCGGATCATTGATGATCGATTGCACCGCCAACGGAAGTTGACGGTTCGCGGGAGGATCGAGAGGATTCCATTGAGGTTTTTCGAGGCGGACATATTCCGCCCATACCTTCTGCCCGGCACCTCGACGGATCAGTGTGCATGAAGCATTGCCGTCGCCTTCTTTGCCCTCGGGACAACAGTAAGCCGGATAATCCTTCATGTAGGCGTGCGGATGCGGATAGCGGATGATCTCGTTTAGGCTGCCTAAGATCACCATGTCAAGATCAAGATATAAGATATTTTCCGTTTCTGTACCGGGCGGCTGCTTCTGCCAGGCACACATGCCTGACCACCAGTACGGCAGGCCGACGCTGACGACTTTGATCGCGCTGTCAAGGGCATGCAGGTGGCCAGGTTTTAGGGCTTCCGGTCCGACGAAGACGGCAAAGTCAAATGGGATATTTGTATGCCGGCCGACCGAGCGAAACAGGATGTTAATATACTCGTATGAGTAATAGTCGCTCCCGTCCCAACAACAGCAGACAGTGATCTCCTTGTCAGCCTCGATGAGGACGTCCTGCACGGTTTCGTGTCCAGCCGCTGCCCAGGCTGCAATGTCGTTATAGCCGCAGCTTTTGAGGACATAGCGCCCTTCGACGATGCTTGCCCGGAGGGGTTCATCCCTCGTCATCCTGCCTGTTGCCGAAATGCTCTCGAGTGCGAAAAGATATTTGCTGACCCGCCTTGTCGCCGCAGTCCGCACGATTTCAGGATCACAGGCCGATCGCTCGCTTGGCTCCTTGAGTTCATTCTCGCCGTAAATCTCGGACACGATTTTGCCGGTTGTGATGTTTGGCCGATCAGGATCAAAGAAGCTGTCGATATGGGCACGGATAAGCATTTCCCTTGCTTCGTCCTTCCTCCCTTCGAGAAACAGGAGGTAGGCTGCGTGAGTGACGCTGCCGAGAATCTGCTCGTTTTCTTCCGTAACGATTCTGTCGATGGGAATATCCATCATTCTCCTTTCAGCCATTGTTCGGGCGGACTGCCGAGAAGGTTGCGAGTCCAACCGCTCATGGATTTAACTCTGCCGACAAGCTCGTCTTTCTTGTCCTCCCATCCGAGGCGAAAAGCCTCATAGGGGTTTCCCTCCGGGGCGTTGCCTGTTAGCGGGATACCGCAGAGGATAATGCGCTCGTAACCCATCCGGATCCCGGCAAGGACGCCGGTGATTGCGGAGGACCCTGAGCGCTCACGTTGAGGGGAGTATGGTTCGACAATATCGACGCCGTGATGTGCCTCCGGTCCGATGATCCGGGGGCCATTGCCGAAGCGCCGCCTGATTTCGGGGATATCCTCAGGGTGATTAGTGGCGACAAAATCCGGAATGCCATCCCAGGCCATGGCGTCCATGCCAACGGCCATGTGGTCGAAACGCCCGTGGTTCTGGATTCGGGCGAGGTCCTCCGCCGTGCATGGGGCGGAACCGAAGACAATCAGAGGACGTTTTATTCCAAGCCATTCCTCCGTTGGCTCTCCAAGAAATTCACGGGTCCATCCACTCATCGATTTGACTTTCCCTAAGACCGTTTCGCGCTTTGCCGTCCAGCCTTGCCGAAAGTTCTCGTAGCTGCCGTTCCTGGCGTTCTTGCCGGTCAGAGGGCATCCACAAAGAATGATCCGCTCGTAACCAAGCCTGATGGCAGCCAGGGCGCCGAGCAGTGCAGAAGATCCGGGTGGCTTCTCGTAGGGTTCCACAATGTCTATCATTTCACCCGGCTTATGGGAGATAACCCGGTAGTCCGTGTTCCCTATCGAAGCCCTTCGCTCCCTTATTGCGGGCAGGTCCTCGGGGTGATAGGTGGCCACGTACTTGATCGGCCATGAATACTTGTCGATCGCGTCCAGGCCAATGGCCATGAAATCGAAATCCCTGTAGTCGGGGACCTTCTCAATATCCTCCAATGTGCAGGGGGCAGATCCCGTGATGATCAGTTTCTTCATTGGCTGTAAGGGTCTCCTATGGCCGTCCAGTAAACCACGTTGAATCTTGCGACAGCCGCCACTGTTTTGTCGCCTTCATAGGGGGCTGACGTTCCGCCTCCGGCATATTCGATAGACTCAAAGAAATGTGCGGGAGAGTCCGTCTGCACCCATGCTTGGTCTGTGAAGCATTTGATCAGGTCGCCAAGCATTTGCTCCCCTATCACCGAGGGATCGCCGGATCCGAAATTCATAAGCCCTTCGATATTGACCGGCATCACATGTCGGGAGCGGCCGTATTTGTTTTCCGCTGTCTCTTCTTGAGGCCATACGACCACGCAAGGGAGATCGTCCGGATCAAACCGAGTACGCGCCC
>JAFGIO010000013.1 GCA_016929555.1 Deltaproteobacteria bacterium
CCGACGATATGGACCAACGTGCTCGCCGCCGTGGTTCTCTCTTCGAGCGTTTTTTCGTGGCTGAACTTCCTGATCCTGGCCTTTTCCCTGTCCTGTTTCTACTCGGCGGGCATCTGCCTGAACGACATCATCGATGCCCCCATTGATCGGTTGAATAAGCCCTATCGTCCCATTCCCTCGGGCCGGATTTCCCCGGGAAACGCCTATCGCTTTACCCTGGGACTCATTGCCGCGGGCTTCGTTTTCCTGTTGATCGTCCCCTACCGGCAGGCCGTCTTCGCGGCGGTATTGCTCGTCGTGCTCATCGTCGCCTATGACAGGTTCCACAAGGCGCACCCGGCCAGCGTATTGCTGATCGCGGGGTGCCGGCTGATGATCTTCGTCATCTCTGCGCTGGCTCTGAACGGCTGGGTGAGGGGCGTTGTCTGGATCGCGGGTTTCACGCAATTCTTCTACGTCGTATTCATGAGCCTTGTGGCGCGGTATGAAAACAAACGACCGGAGCCCTTCAAGATCCCGGTCATTCCCATCATGATCGCCTCTATATCGATTATCGACGGCGTGATGATGGCGCTTTTCGCATCGCCCCTCTGGCTGATTGCGGGCTTCATCGGCGCCTTCCTCATGCTGACGGGACAACGGTATGTCAGGGGAGATTGAATGCCCGATCGGGGGGACGGATTTATCTTGTTTATTGACCGCATGCAGGGGCGGCATTGTCATCATAGGCTATTCGTTACAAAAAAATACTTGACAGGAAAAACGGCCTCGGTTATAGGGGCTTGAACATCGGGAAGGCAATAATGACAACAGAAGCGAAACATAACCGTTTTCACGGCGAAAGGGCAGCACAGCTTTGGTGGTGGCGGACCGATATTTGCGGGTCTGCCGGCGCAATTCCCTGATGATTGATTGAGAAGCATTAAGTAGAAAACATAGCGGGACCGTGGGCAGAGCCGTTGTCCACGGTCCTTTTTGTTTGTGCACAGAAAGGGGCGTGGAGTTTTCCAGGGCCCCTTTTTTTGTGCACCGGAAGGTGGCGGCCCGCCCGGACGAACCGGGGCCGCAATCCCACGGCACGAAAAGGAGAATTCAACGATGCAATCGCAACCGAACATCCGGCAACAGGCATTGGAGGCGTACGGCAAGACCCCGCCGGACGGAGCGGGCCATTTCGGCTTCTACGGCGGGCGCTACGTGGCGGAGACGCTGATGCCGGCCCTCCTCGAACTTGAGAGGGCCTATGGGGAAATTTCCCCGCAGACCGCCTTCCAGGAAGAGCTGCAAAGTCTCTTGGCGGACTATGCCGGCAGGCCGACCCCTCTTTTCCACGCCCGGCGCCTCACCGCTTATCTTGGCGGCGCCCAGATCCTTCTCAAACGGGAGGATCTGGTCCACACGGGCGCCCACAAGATCAACAACACCCTGGGCCAGGCGCTTCTGGCTCGCCGAATGCGCAAGGAGAAACTCATCGCCGAAACCGGCGCGGGCCAGCACGGGGTTGCCACGGCGACGGCGGCGTCCCTCTTCGGAATGGAATGCCGGATCTTCATGGGCGTCGAGGACATCCGGCGTCAGGCCCCCAATGTGCTCCGGATGGAGCTGCTGGGAGCGGCGGTGGTGCCCGTCGCCTCCGGCACCGGAACCCTGAAGGACGCCATGAACGAGGCCATGCGCTACTGGGTGGGAACGTCGTCGGACACCCATTACGTGATCGGCTCCGTGGCCGGGCCCCATCCCTATCCCATGATGGTCCGGGACTTCCAGAAGATCATCGGGGAGGAGCTGAAGCGGCAGATTGAAAAAACCCACGGCCGTCTTCCCGACCTGCTGGTCGCCTGCGTGGGCGGCGGGAGCAACGCCATGGGGCTTTTCCATCCCTTCCTGAAGGATCCCGTGGAAATGGTGGGGGTCGAAGCGGCAGGCAAGGGCATCGCCACGGGAAAACACGCCGCGACCCTTTGCCATGGATCCCTGGGGGTGCTCCACGGCTCCAAATCCTATGTGCTTCAGGACGCGAACGGCCAGATCAAAGAGGCCCATTCCATCTCCGCCGGTCTGGACTATCCCGGGGTGGGACCCGAACACGCGCTGCTGAAAGACGCCGGCAGGGTCCGTTATGTCTCCGCGGACGATGATGAAGCCCTGGAGGCCTTTCATCTGCTTTGCCGGCTGGAGGGGATCATTCCGGCCCTGGAGAGTTCCCATGCCCTGGCCTACTGCATAAAGGCGGCCCCGGCAATGCCCGCGGACGCCCTTATCGTTGTGAATCTCTCCGGCCGGGGCGACAAGGACCTGGGAATCGTTTCGGATCGCACAGACGAGAAAGGAGACGACCGTTCATGAACCGATTAGACATCCGCTTCGCCGCATTGAAGCGAAAGAACGAAAAGGCCCTGGTGGGGTTCGTCGCGGCCGGCGACCCTTCCCTTCATGATTCTTTCGAACTGCTTGCGGCCATGTGCAGGGCCGGTCTCGACGTTCTGGAATTGGGCGTTCCTTTTTCCGATCCGACGGCCGACGGTCCCGTCATCCAGAGGGCGGCCGTCAGGGCCTTGAGGAGTGGCACCTCTCTTGCCAAGGCGATGGAGATAACGGCACGCCTCAGGAAAGTGACCGATATCCCCATCATTCTTTTCAGTTATTACAACCCCATCTTTGCCTACGGCCTGGAATCGTTCCCCCGGGACGCCGTTTCCGCAGGCGCGGACGGGGTGCTCGTCGTGGATCTGCCCCCGGAGGAATCACGGGAGCTGACCGACCATTGGCAGGGGGGCGACGAATTCGCCCTCATCCGTTTGGTAGCCCCGACGACGCCGCCGGAGCGGATGAAACGGATCGCCGGAAGCGCCTCGGGATTTCTCTACCTGATCTCGAAGGCAGGCGTGACCGGCAGCGCCGGGCTGGACGTGGGGGCGGTCCGGGACCGGGTGGCGGCTCTGCGTGCCTTTACGGAATTGCCCATCTGCGTGGGCTTCGGCATTGCCGATCCCGCAGGGGCGGCGGCCCTGGCGCCCCATGTGGACGGCGTCGTGATCGGCAGCGCCTTCGAACGGACCATCGAAGAAAACCTGAAATCCCCCGATCTTTCAAAAAGACTGGAGGAACAGGTCCGGGATTACAAGGCGGCGATGAAAACGTAGAACGACATTCCTGTAAAAGTCCGTCTCCCCTCCCTTGAGGGCAGGGGAGTAAGGGGGAGGGTGAATAAAAGATTCGCATATTCAGCATGGTTCACCTCCACCCCACCCCCTCGTGGGGGATGGCGATTTATGTCTTAGTACGAAAATAAAAAAATCCTGGATTCCCGCTTTCGCGGGAATGACCTGGCCTATTTTCATGCTTCGTGGCGTCACACGGGGCATGAGGGTTTTTTTACGATGTCGTCATAGAGAAACAGTCATTTTAAAAAAGGAGGAAGAATCATGATTACGGCACTGGTGCTTTTCAAAGCGGAAAAAGGGAAGATTCCCGGGCTCGCGACGCAGCTCGGGGCCATCGACGAGGTGGTGGAGGTGCTCTCGATCACCGGCGAGTACGACCTGATCGCCAAGGTCCAGGTCCGGGAATACGAACACCTCTCCGACATCGTCACGGACAAGATGCAGAACACGGAAGGCGTCCTGGGGACACGGACGATGATGGCCTTCAAGACCTACAAGTTCCGGGAACTCGCCGAGGGCGCGCCGGCGGCCATGATCGTTCCCCCCTCGGCGGAGGAGGCGGCGACGGCGATCGAAAACGGCAAGAAGACGATCAAGCCGGTCCTCTCCAAGCTGACGGAGAATTTCGATCTGGAGAAGAGCGAGATCTACGACGTCATCGATGCGATCAACGAGGGGCAGTTGTCGGACGTCCAGATCGCCGGGTTTCTCGTGGGCTTGCTCAGCAAGGGACCCAGCATCAAGGAGGTGGCCTATATCGCCCAGGCCATGCGCAAGAACTGCATTCCCATGAAGGTTTCCGTCGGATCGGAACTGACGGATACCTGCGGGACCGGAGGGGGCCTGACCACCTTCAACGTCAGTACGGCCAACGCGATCCTGACGGCGGCGGCCGGCGTACCCGTGGCCAAGCACGGCAGCCGGTCCATATCGTCGCCCTCGGGGAGCGCCGACGTCCTGGAGGCGCTGGGCGTCAATATCGACCTGAAGCCGGAACAGGCCGCCCGTCTCATCGAAGAGATCGGAATCAGTTTCATCTACGCGCCGAATTTCCACCCGGTCATGCTGAAGGTCTTCGGCCCCGAGAACCAGCTTGGCATCAAGACGATCTTCTTCACGATCATCGGCCCGCTCATCAACCCCACCGGCGCCCGCAACCATACGATCGGCGTCTACAAGCCGGAGCTGGTCGGCATGATGGCCAACGTGATCGCCGAGATGGATTTCAACCACGTCATCGTGGCCCACGGCATGGACGGCCTGGATGAAATATCCCTTCTCGGGAAGACCTCCCTGGCGGAGATCAAGGGCAAACAGATCACGTTCTCCGAAGTATCGCCCGAGGATTTCGGTCTGAAACGCTGCAGTTTGAAGGATATTGCCGGCGGCCCTCCGGATTTCAACGCGCAGGTGATCCGGGACATCTTCTCCGGCGCCGAACGCGGTCCACGGCGGGATTTCCTGGTTCTGAACAATGCGGCCGCCCTGTATGTCAGCGGCAAGGCGCCGAGCATCCAGGAGGGTATCGCCCTGTCCGGCTCCCTCATCGACTCCGGCGCTGCGCAGCGCAAGCTCCAGGAGTTGGTGGAGAAGTCGCAGGCGGCGTGACGGGCGGCTGCGATCCTTGGTGTCGGCGGCTTTCCCGTCCCGAAAAGGAGCCATTCCTTCCAAAGCGATGAAGGTTGATGAACCCGTAAAAAGTGCC
>JAFGIO010000098.1 GCA_016929555.1 Deltaproteobacteria bacterium
TATTTCTGCTGGAGTTCCTGGATCTTGGGCTGCAGCTTCTGCATCTCCTTCATCGCCTTGTAACTCTTGTTGCCCAGAGGCCAGAAGAGAATCTTAATCAGAATGGTCAGAATGATGATGGCAATGCCGTAGTTATGAACGAAGCGATAGAGAAATTTCAAGGCGACAAGCAGGGGCATGGCAAGCCACTTCAGGATCGAGCCGAAATCCACGGCATTTTCCAGGCCCACGCCCAGAGCCTTCAGCAGGTTGTAGTCCTTGGGGCCAAGATAAATCGAGTAACCGAACAGGCCTGTCTGGCCTGGCGGAATGACGTTTTTGGGACCCCTGAGGCTGACGGATACCATGTTGCGGGCGTCCTTGGAAACGACGAGGGACGTCAGGGACGGATTCCGGGGAATCATCGAGGCGATAAAATACTTGTCCTCGTAACCGCTCCAGGAAACATCCGGCCCCAGGATCTTCTCTGTCTCGATCTTGGCGACATCGAGGCGATCGATTTCCTGCTTCACATAGGAGACGGGACCCGCATGCCCGTCCCGATCGGTATCCGCTTTGGGGTCCACGAACCGGTACCAGGAAAGGCTGATGTTTTCGCTCAAAGGAACCCCAGAAAGATTGGTCAGGCGAACCTCGAGATCGAAGGCGTATTTGTCGGGATGGAATGTGTATATCTTCTCGACCTTGATACTCCCCCTATGAACCTGCGAAAAGACGAGCCGCTGGCTCTCGCCGCCCGGAAAGATCTCGACGGTACCGCTATCGCTCTCGTAAATCCCCTCCTGGGGGATGTTCAAGCTCGAATCGGGAAAGGCGACGCCAAGCGGTCTGGGCATTCCACCTTCGATATGGACCATTTCGACCAACTGAGCCGTGTTTTGCCTGTCAGAATCCGATTCTTCTTGACGGAGGAAACCCAGCAAATCCGGAAACCTGTATTGCCGGTCCTGAGGAAGCGTCCTGAAGTAATCCTTTAATTGGAAGGATTTCAGGCTGCCACCCCTGGTCGTGAAGACCGCCTTGAAAAGGGGCGTCTCCACCGCAACATCCTTCTCAATCCCCGCCGACTTTCGCAGCATTGTCGGAGCCGGCGAAGCAACCTCACCGGGTGGGGGGGCCTGTTCAGAGATCTGCGGTTGCGCTACAGGGGCTTGGGACTTCTGATCCGGAAGGGGTTGCCTCGGAGGAGGCGGCTTCAGAAAAAACATTTGATATATCATAAGGACGGCCAGCGACAGGATGATGGCCAGAATGGTCCTTTTGTCCATTGAATTCCTCCACGTCTTTCATAACAATTACCTCAGGGGATCGTAGCCGCTCGGCCCAAGGGGATGACAGCGAAGCAGCCTCATCAGCGCGAGGCCAGTCCCTTTGAAAGGGCCGTATCGAAGAATAGCCGTCATCGCGTATTCGGAGCACGTCGGATAAAAGCGGCAACATGGCGGGAAAAGCGGGGAAAGGGCGATTTGATAACCTCGAATGAGCAGGATAAGGCCTTTCCCGATAAATCTCATAATCATAATATCAGACGCTCGTTTTCGAGATCAGCAGATGTTCCAGTTCCTTGCATATACCCTGGTAAGTTAAGGGTTGCGTCATTTTTCTTCCTATGATCACGATATCCTGGGAAGCCGGCAGCCGATCCTTATTCAGTCTGAAAAACTCTCGAACGAGGCGTTTCATTCTATTTCTTTTGACGGCATTTCCAACCTTTTTGCCGACCGACAATCCCAGTCTCGTGAGTCCCGATGGATTCGGGCATGCGATGGCAGTAAAGTGAATCGAATACCTCCGCACGCCCTTGCTGTATATGTTCTGATACTCTTTTCTTTTTCGAATCCGATCCCGTTTCCCAAAGGTTTGCTTGACCATGCTGTTTCGGACCGCTTCGCCGACTCTCGTTTCCGCGTGGCCCTTTTCCCAAAAGACGCCTATGTCACAGGTTCCCCTGTCTCATCGTTCCTGGATCCGAGGATCAAACGGTAAGCCTCTTTCTCCCTTTCGCACGCCTGCGGCTTAAAACCAGCCTGCCCGCTTTCGTAGACATTCGGCTGCGAAATCCGTGCGTCCTTTTTCTCTTGATGTTGCTGACCGTAGTCAAGTTCTTCTTCATAATCGGACCCCGCTAATTTAGTAAGTTTGCATGTAGACCACAATCGGCCTTTTTTGTCAAGGTGAATTTAGAAATCGAGAGAATCTCGACACTTGGATAGGAAGCGGAAACACGGGCCGGTTGGAGAAACGATCACAGAAAAGACCGATTGACACCCATCGGGCGATCTGTTTAATATGCATCGATCATTGAAATCATTCCGTTACGGCTTCATCGAAAAACATTGAGGAGGATAGCAGATGGCGGCGACGGCATGGAAAAGGGTTCTTGTACCCTTTGGGAAAACCGATCTTGCGGTCAGGGTGCCGCCCCAAACCGAGACACTGGCCATGGATTCGACGGCTCCGTTGCCGGAGATCAGAGCTGCGGTCGAGCGAAACCTGAACCAACCGATCGGCACGCCGGCCCTTGATAAAATCATCGCCGGCAAGGGTTCTCCGAACCGTATGAAGGTGGCCCTGGTCGTCTCGGACATAACGCGGCCGGTCCCCTACCGGGGGGAAAGCGGTATCCTTATTCCTTTGCTGACGTATCTCGAGGCCTGCGGCGTCCCTAGGTCGGGCATCAGGATCATCGTGGCCACGGGTATGCACCGGCCGAGCACCGCCGAAGAGAGGCTGCAGATGATGGGCCCCGAAATCGTCCGGGCATACGCCATCGAAGACCATGACGGCGAAAACCCTTTGGGACTCCGCCTCGTGGGACGGACGCAGGCAGGAACCCCCGTCTCCATCAACAGGACCTTTCTCGATGCGGACCTTAAAATCTGTACCGGCCTCGTAGAGAGCCACTTCATGGCCGGTTTTTCCGGCGGGCGCAAATCCGTCTGCCCGGGACTGGTCGACCGGTCGACGTTGCAGCGCTTTCACGGCCCCCTCTTTCTCGACAATGCCAAAGCCGAAAACCTCGTCCTGAAGGGAAACCCCTGCCACGAAGAGGCGCTGCAGATCGCCGGCATGGCGGGCGTCGATTTCATTCTCAACGTCACGGTAAACGAAAAATACGAGACGACGGGCGTTTACGGTGGCGATATGGTCGAGGCGCACCTGAAGGCCTGCGAGCAGGTGCGGCGGGCCGTCAGCATTCCCATCGATCACCCCTTCGACATCATCCTCACCCACGGGGGCTATGCGGGATTGAACCACTACCAGACGGCCAAGGCGGCCTGCGCCGCCCTGGACGCCCTGAAAAAGGGGGGCACCCTGATCATCGCCGGCTGCCACGGAGATCAGGATCCCGTAGGTTCGGACGAATACGCCACCCTGCTGCACCTGCTGAAGCTCCAGGGTCCGGACCGCTACGTCGAGATCCTGAAATCCCCGACCTGGCAGTTTACGAAGGACCAATGGGAGCCGCAGATGTGGGGAAAGGTCCTCCGGAAGGTGGGCGAAGGAGGCATCATCTACTGCTGCCCGCAGATCCCGGAAGGCGACTTCTGCCGGATACCGGGCCGGAGCGGCTACGACTTCCTCAAGGGCAGGCGGCAGGAGACATCGGAGGGCCTCACCCGGTCCATGCTTCGGAATGCGCTGAAGTCGGTCCACGGGGAATTTGTAAAGCGGCGCGGCGCTGAACCGACCGTGGCCTTTCTCCGGGACGGCCCCTACGGGATTCCCGTTCGCCGTCGGAGCGCCTGAACGATGAAGGTCGCAAACTTTCAACACCATGCCCAGGAGAGACCGATACCATGGAAACATTGAAAACGATGACTTATGAAGTCACGGGACCCATCGCCCGGATCACCCTGAACCGCCCCGAACGGGGCAACGGGATCACCCTCGATCTGCCGCGGGAACTGGCCGATTGCGCGGAGCGGGCCGATCTGAACCCCGACGTTCACGTCATTGCCCTGTCGGGCAACGGCAAAGGGTTCTGCGGCGGCTATGATCTCGTAGCCAGTGCCGAGCAGATGATCGACAAAAATCTTGCCTTCGCGGACAGCGCAAACGTAACGAAAAACTCGCCCCTCGACCCCGTCGTCCTGGCGAAGAACCACGATCCCAGGGCCGTCTGGGACCCCATGATCGACTACCAGATGATGTCCCGCAATGTCCGGGGATTCATGAGCCTCTTCTATGCGAACAAGCCCGTGGTCTGCAAGGTTCACGGTTTTTGCGTCGCCGGCGGTACCGACATGGCCCTCTGCAGCGACCTGCTGGTCATTGCCGAAGACGCCAAGATTGGCTACCCCCCGGCCCGCGTCTGGGGTTGCCCCACGACCTCGGTATGGGCCTTTCGCATCGGGATCGAAAAGGCCAAAAGACTCCTCTTCACGGGCGACTGCCTGAACGGCCGGGAGGCCGTCGCCTGGGGTCTTGCCACGGAATGCGCCCCGGCGGACGAGCTGGACGGCCGTTTCGAGATCCTGCTCGAGCGCATCGCCCGCGTGCCCGTCAACCAGTTGATCATGATGAAGCTTCTCATCAACCAGACCGTGCTCGCCGCCGGCATCGGCCCCACCCAGATCCTGGGAACGATCCTGGACGGCATAACGCGGCATACGAAGGAAGGTTATGCCTTCCAGCAGCGCGCGGCGGCTGCGGGCTTCAGACAGGCGGTCCGGGAAAGGGACGAACCCTTCGGGGATTTCGGCCACAGCACCTTCAAGGGATGACGGACGGCTCGATTTCGCCGAACCCGGAGGTTGCAAGATCCTTCAGGCTTCCGCAGGGCGGCGGCCATGTTCCGAATCTTTTCGGCAAATCCAATACAAAAGGAGGCTTCCATGGAAAAGGAGAGAATATCGCAGCACGCCTCGGTGCTGGCCGTACATGAGCGCATCCTTGCGGACGGGATGGACAACATCTGGGCGCGCTATGAATCCCAGGGGCTGGGTGCGCCCGACAAGCGCTGCCCCTTCTGCATGGGGGGCGTCCGCTGCGACCTCTGTTCCAACGGACCCTGCAGGGCCGACGCCGCAAAGGACAAGAAAGGGGTCTGCGGGATCACGGCCGACGGAATGGCCATGAGGATGATGCTTCTGCGCAACGTCATGGGGGCGTCGACCTACCACTACCATACGGAGCAGACCATCAAGACCCTTCGGGCGACCGCGGAGGGGACGACGCCTTTCTCCATCGCAGAGCCGGAGAAGCTGCGCCGGTTCGCCGGGAGGCTCGGGCTCGCCCTCCCGCCCTCGATGGCCCAATGCGCCTCCGATCTCTGCGATTTCGCGGAGGAGGACTTCAACCGCAAGGCCGACGAACCGAGCCGGATCGTGGCGGCCCTCGCCCCCCAGGAGCGGCAGGATCTATGGAGGCGCCAGGATATCTTCCCCGGGGGGATCTACGGAGAGATGCTCCGGGCCACCAGCTCCTGCCTGACCAACGTGGACGGCAACTACGTAAGTCTCGCCCTCAAGGCGATGCGGCTGGGAGTGGCCATGGCCTACCAGAGCCAGATCGTCAATGAGTTCTGCCAGGACATTCTTTTCGGAATCCCACGACCCCATCCCATGCGCGTCGACCTGGGCGTTCTCGATCCCGACTACGTCAACGTCGTCCCCAACGGCCACGAACCCTTCCTCGGCTTCGCCATGGTGCAACTGGCGAGGCGGCCAGAATGGCAGGATAGGGCGAAGGCGGCTGGAGCGAAGGGACTGCGGATCATCGCCTCCATCGAGACGGGTCAGGAGATGATCCAGCGTTGGCCCATGGACGAGGTTTTCCACGGCTTCACGGGAAACTGGCTCATGCAGGAGGCGGTTCTGGCCAGCGGCTGCGTCGATCTCTTCGCCTGCGACATGAACTGCTGTATGCCCATCGATCCCCTCTACGCCGAGCGCTATCGGTTTCGGCTGATTCCCGTCAGCGACCTCGTATCCTTCGAGGAAGTCTCGGAGCGGATCAACTACGAACCTTCGAAGGCCGCGCAGCAGGCAGCGGAGCTGCTGAACATGGCCGTGGAGAACTTCAGCGGAAGGAGGGCCGCCATCGAACCGGTGAGGAATCTTCCCGTCCGGGAGGCTGTGGTGGGATTTTCCACGGAGAGCATTCTCGATGCCCTGGGGGGCACCCTCGACCCTTTGATCGAGGCCCTCAAAAAGGGCGCCATCCGGGGTCTGGCGGGGCTGGTTTCCTGTACGACCCTTCGCGACACCGGCCAGGACGTGCATACGGTCCGTGTGGCAAAGGAGCTGATCAAGAGGGATATCCTGGTTCTGTCCATGGGTTGCGGCAACGCGGCCATGCAACTGGCCGGCCTTTGCAGTCCCGAGGCGAAAGAATTTGCGGGGGCAGGGCTGAAGGGGCTCTGCGAGGCCCTGGGCACGCCGCCCGTTCTCAGTTACGGCACCTGCACCGATACCGGCCGTATCGCCGATCTCATCGCTGCCGTCTCATCGGCCCTGGGGGGTGTGGCGGTCCCCGACCTTCCCCTGGCCGCCGTGGCGCCGGAATACATGGAACAGAAGGCGACCATCGACGCCGTCTTCGCCCTCGCCTTCGGTCTATACACCTATGTGAATCCCGTGCCGACCGTCACGGGGGCCCCGAGGCTCGTGAAGCTTCTCACCGAGGACTGCCCGTCGGTCACTGGCGGCATCCTGAACGTGGAGACGGATGCCGTCCGGGCCGTAGAGGCCATCGCCGCCCACATCGAGGCCAAGCGAAAGGCCTTGGGCATTTGACGGACCCCCTTGCCCCGCGCCGAACCGGCGCAGGGCAAGGGGCATTTTCTGCAGCGCGCCCATGAAGAATCCTTCGACAAACCCCTTCAGGATGGTGACGGACTTCGAACCCCGGGGCGACCAGCCCCAGGCCATCGAGGAGCTCGTCAGGGGCATCGGGAAGGGCTATGGCGACCAGGTCCTGCTCGGTGTCACCGGCTCCGGCAAGACCTTCACCATCGCAAACGTCATCCAGGCCGTTCAGCGGCCGGCCCTCGTCATCGCCCACAACAAGACCCTGGCGGCCCAGCTTTACGGTGAATTCAAGACGCTCTTCCCCGAGAACGCCGTCGAGTACTTCGTCAGCTACTACGATTACTACCAGCCGGAGGCCTATATCCCCAGCACGGACACCTACATCGAAAAGGACAGCTCGATCAACGAAGAGATCGACAAGCTGCGCCACTCGGCCACCCATTCGCTCTTCGACCGGAACGACGTGATCATCGTGGCCAGCGTCTCCTGCATCTACGGCCTGGGCTCCCCCGAGGCCTACTACGGCCTGCTGCTGCTTCTCGAGGAAGGCCTGGAGATCGGACGGGACGAGATGCTGAAGCGGCTCGTAGACGTCCAGTACGAACGGAACGACATCGACTTTCACCGCGGCACCTTTCGGGTTCGGGGGGACGTCGTGGAGATCTTCCCCCCTTACGAGGAGGAGCGGGCGATCCGGGTCGAATTCTTCGGCGACACCATCGAAGCGATTTCCCTGATCGATCCCCTGCGGGGCAAAAGGCTGCAACCGCTGGGTAAGATCGCCGTCTACCCTGGCAGCCACTACGTGACGACGCAGGACAACCTGCGGCGGGCCATCGAAGCGATCCGGGAGGAGCTGCGGGAAAGGATTGCCCATCTCAAAAGCGAAAATAAGCTCCTGGAGGTGCAGCGCCTGGAGCAGCGGACGCTCTTCGACATCGAGATGATGGAGGAGATGGGCTACTGCCAGGGCATCGAGAACTACTCACGCCATTTGACGGGCCGCCAGCCGGGGGAGCCGCCGCCCACGCTGATGGAGTATCTGCCCGAGCGGGCCCTGATCGTCATCGATGAGAGCCACGCCACGATTCCGCAGCTCCGGGGAATGTACCGGGGCGACCGCTCGCGCAAGGAGACCTTGGTCCAGTACGGTTTCCGACTGCCCTCGGCCCTGGACAACCGGCCGCTGACCTTCGAGGAGTATGAAAAATTCCCCCAGCAGCGCCTCTTCATCTCGGCCACGCCGGCGGAATACGAGATGGAAAGGGCCAAAGGAAGGATCGTGGAACAGATCATCCGGCCCACGGGCCTCATGGATCCGGAGATCGCCGTCAGGCCCGTGACCCACCAGGTCGACGACCTGCTTGCCGAAATCCGCGAACAGGCCGGAGAAGGCAACCGGGTCCTGGTGACGACACTGACGAAGCGGATGGCCGAGAACCTGACGGCCTACTACCAGGACCTGGGCATCCGGGTGCGCTACCTCCATTCCGACATCAACACCCTGGAGCGGGTCAACATCATCCGGGACCTCCGGCTCGGAGAGTTCGATGTCCTGGTGGGCGTAAACCTGCTTCGGGAGGGCCTGGACATCCCCGAGGTCGCCCTCGTGGCCATCCTGGACGCCGACAAGGAGGGGTTCCTGCGCTCCGCCCGCTCGCTGATCCAGACAAGCGGCCGGGCCTCCCGCAACGTCGCCGGCCGGGTGATCATGTACGCAGACCGCACGACCGATTCCATCCGGATCTGCCTCGATGAGACGAACCGCCGCCGGGACCTGCAGCGCCGCTTCAACGAAAAGCACCATATCACCCCGGAGACGATCAAGAAATCGATCCACAACATCCTCGCCTCCATCTACGAGGCCGACTACGTCACTGTCCCGGCGCAAAGGGAAGAGAGGGAGATCACACTCACGGAGGAAGAACTTCCCGAGATGATCCGGCGGCTGAAGCAGCAGATGCAGGAAGCGGCCAAGGAGCTGGCCTTCGAGCGGGCGGCGGCGCTGCGGGACCAGATCAAGGAACTGACCGCCCTGATGCTGAGACTGGGGGGGACCGATTCATGATCATGGAAGAAATCAATAAGAAAATGATCCGAAAGCGCATCCTCGCTGCCAGGGATGCCCTGTCCAAGGAAAATATCGGTGAGATGAGCGGCCGGATCTGCGAGCGGGTGGTTCTGTTGCAGGCAATCAGGGACTGCGCCGTTCTCATGGCCTTTCTAAGCTTCGGCAGCGAGGTCGAGACGGATGCCATCATCGAATGGGCCTGGCAACAGGACAAGCGGGTCTGCGTCCCCCGCTGCCGGCCCGGCGAACGGCGGATCGATCCCCATCGCATCAAAAGTTACGACGACTTGGAACCGGGGTCTTTCGGCATCAGGGAGCCGAAGCCCGAAATGGCGACGCTCCAGCCAATCGCCGACATAGATGCGGCTCTCGTGCCCGCCGTCGCCTTCGACCGGCGGGGATACCGCGTGGGCTACGGCGGCGGCTATTACGACCGTTTCCTCCCGGAGCTCCCAACCCAAACCATCAGGGTGGGCCTCGCCTTTTCCTGTCAGCTTGTCGAGGCGATCCCGGCGGGCGCCCATGACGTGCCCGTCGATATGATCGTCACGGAGAAGGAAGTCATCACGACGGGCTCACCCCGCTGAAGGGAACGAGTGAAAGACGGCACCATGACAAAACTGCCCCCGAACGAAGGCCTCACCGCCAAGGTCGAAAACGCCCCCCGGTCGCCCGGCGTCTACCTGATGAAGGACAAAGACGGCAAGGTCATCTATGTCGGCAAGGCGCTCGATCTGAAAAGCCGTATCCGGTCCTATTTCGGCGGGACCGACGGCCGGTTCATGGTGCCCTTTCTCGTTTCGCGCATCGCCGACATCGAATTTTTCGTCACGGAGACGGAGAAGGAAGCCCTGATTCTGGAGAACAACCTGATCAAGGTCCACCGACCCCGCTACAACGTCGATTTCCGCGATGACAAGGCCTATTTCCATATCCGCATCGACCCCTCGGACCCTTATGCCCGATTCGCACTGGTCCGCCGGCCGAAAAAGGATGGCGCCCGTTACTTCGGCCCCTACCCCTCCAGCGCCGCCGCTAAGGAAACCCTCCGTTTCCTCCAGCCCCTCTTCCGGCTGCGCACCTGCCGCGACCGGGACCTGCGAAGCCGCAGCCGACCCTGCCTGGAGTTCGAAATCGGCCGCTGCAGCGCCCCCTGCGTGGGACGCGTCGATGCCCAAACCTACCGGGGGCTCGTCAGGGATGCCCTGGCCTTCATCGAAGGCCGCGGGAAAAAGCTGCTTTCGAACCTTCGCGAGCGTATGAATGCCGCCGCCTCCTCCCTCGATTTCGAGGAAGCGGCCGTCCTGCGGGACCGGATCGCCGCCATCGAGGCCACCCTGGAGAAGCAGCGGATCGTCTCCATGTCCTTCAGGGACCGCGATGCCTTCGGGCTCTACCGTGAGGGCAACCTCACCCAGATCTGCGCCGTCCACGTGCGCGGCGGCAAACTTCTGGGCAGGAGGATCTTCCCGCTGGTCCGGATCGGCGCCGCCTCCGCCGACATCCTCTCGTCGCTGCTCAAGCAGTATTTCGACGCCGAAACCTTCATCCCCGAAGAGATCTACCTTCCCGAAGCCGTCGAGGACGGCGCCGTCATCGAGCAGTGGCTCTCCGAGCGGAGGGGAAAGCGCGTCGCGATCCGGGTGCCGCGTCGGGGCGAGGGCCGGGACATCGTCGAGATGGCGGCTCAAAACGCCGAAAACGTCTTCAAGACCCAGCGGCGCCACGAGCAGGGCCCCAAAGAGACCCTCGATCTGATGGCCCGGAAGCTGCAGTTGAAGAACCGCCCCTCCCGGATCGAATGCTGCGACATCTCCAACATCGGAGGGCAGTACGCCACGGGCTCTCTGGTCGCCTTCCGGGAAGGACTGCCCGACAAGGGCGCTTACCGGCATTTTCGCATCCGAAACGTCGAGGGGGCCGATGATTACGCCATGATGTACGAGGTCCTGCGCAGGCGCCTCGAAAAAAAAGAGGCGCTGCCCGACCTGATCGTCGTCGACGGCGGGAAAGGCCAATTGGGCGTCGCCCTCTCTGTCCTGCGCGACCTTTCCATAAGCGGCGTGGACGTCATCGGCCTTGCCAAGGAAAGGGAGGGAATGGGGATGGGAGCAAGCCCCGGTATGCTCCGGAAGGAATCCGCGGAGGACCGCGTCTATCTGCCCCGGAAAAAGGAGCCCCTCTACCCGTCGCGCTGGCCGCCCGTCCTTTTTCTGCTCCAGAGAATCCGTGACGAGGCCCATCGTTTCGCCCTCTTTCATCACCGGAAACTGAAGGGGAAAAGCGATCTGCGATCGGTCCTGGACGGGATTCCCGGCATCGGTGTCGTGAAGAAGAAGGCCCTGCTGGAGCGCTTCGGCGACATCCGCCGGCTTCGCCAGGCCCCTCCGGAAGAGATTGCGCAGCTTCCCGGCATCGGTCCACAGCTTGCAAAGGAGATCCATGGCTTTTTTCGGAAAGGAGATTGATTTCGATGATTCTCTATACCCCTATCGACATTCCTTTGGGCAGGGTGGGCCTCCTGTGGGAGGCGGGCAGAAGGAATCCTTTCATCTTGAGGATCATCCTGCCGGGTGAAGTTCAACCAAAGAAGCAGCGTTCACGCCGGGAGCCGCCCGATGGAATAACCAATCCCGATCCCGACGGAATCGCCGGTTTCATGCCCCGGGCGAAACAGCTTCGGCTCGCCGAAGTCATCCGCCAGATCCGTGAATATGGCGAAGGCCGGGACGTCGTCTTTACCCTTGCAGATCTCGATATCGATTTGTGCAGCCCTTTCCAGCGCCGGGTGCTGATCCTGACCTTCAAAATCCCCCGGGGGAAGGTCGCCACCTACGGCGGGCTGGCCAGAAGGCTACTTCTTCCCCGCGGGGCCAGGGCGGCCGGCACGGCCCTGGCGCACAATCCCTTCCCGCTGATCATCCCCTGCCACCGGGTGGTCCGGACCGGAGGCGATCTGGGCGGTTTCGGCGGCGGGATTCCCATGAAAAAGGCCCTTCTCGCCATGGAGGGCGTCACCTTTGATGAAAGGAACCGCGTCCGCCCGGAACATATCCTATAAAATCGAGTCACAAAATTTTCACAGGGAAAACGACGGATATCCTATTGACAGTAAGTGAAGATGGAACAAGATCTCCTCCCCCGCTACGAGTGACTCGGCAGGTTTCCTCAACAACCTGCTTCTCCAGACGCGGCACCACCTTGCCATGTTTGAACAGGCCCTGCAGTTCAGCGGTCGCGGGATGGGACCGGGCTATGGATACGGTCCCGGCCGGCGAATGATTTGGGATTGGTGATCGGGTTCCGTCTCGGGCGCCAGTCCGTCAGACCGTGAACTGTAAGACAATGAGGTATGGACATGAGCACTTTGAAGTATCCCAACAGGCTAAGATCCTCTGAGAATAGGAAGGACAGGCAAAGCCCTCCCGTACGACCCGGAGACCTGACCCTGGCCGAACTCAAAGAACGCCTTGGTTATTCGCAAAGCGGTCTCAGCCGAGCCGAGGCCGAGGAGCGAATGGGCCGATACGGCTACAACGAGATCCCCGAGAAGAAGACCAACCCGTTTCTCAAGTTCCTCTCCTACTTCTGGGGTCCGATTCCGGGAATGATCATCATTGCAGCCGTGCTTTCGGCGTCGTTGCGTCACTGGCCGGACCTCGGCGTCATCTTGGCCCTGTTGATCCTGAACGCCGTCGTCGGTTTCCGTGAAGAATACCAGGCAGACAACGCGATCGCTGCCCTCAAGGCAAGGCTGGCCCTGCAGGCGAAGGTTTTGCGGGACGGCAAATGGACTGTCGTCGCTGCCCGTGAGCTGGTCCCGGGCGACATCGTGCGCCTTCGCATCGGGGATGTTGTACCGGCGGACGCCAAGCTGCTGGAAGGTGATCCCGTCGAGGTCGACCAGTCGGCCCTGACCGGGGAGTCTTTGCCCGTGGAGCACAAGACGGGCGACAGGGTTTATTCCGGATCCATCATCCGTCAGGGGGAAATCGATGTCCTGGTTTACGCTACGGGCAGGGACACCTACTACGGGAAAACGGCGGAACTTGTAGAGAAAGCCCGGAGCAGGAGCCATTTCCAGCGCGCCGTCATCAGGATCGCCGATTATCTGATCGTTATTGCGGTACTAATGGCGGCGATCATCCTCATGGTAGCGCTCTTCCGTCACGACCGGCTGCTCGAGGTGATGCAGTTCGCGCTGGTTCTTACCATTGCAGCGGTTCCCGTGGCCATGCCTGCCGTTTTGTCGGTGACCATGGCCATCGGCGCCCGCGTTTTGGCCCAAAAAGAAGCCATCGTCACCAAACTTTCTTCCGTGGAGGAGCTGGCAGGCATCGATGTGCTGTGCTCCGACAAGACCGGTACCTTGACCCAGAACAAGCTGACCCTGGGAGATCCCTTCGTCATCGGGGACCATTCGGCCGAAGAAGTCATCCTGGGCGCTGCCCTTGCCTCGAGGGCAGAAAACCAGGATCCCATCGACTTGGCTGTTATTGCCGGGGTGAAGGACCGGCAGGCGATGGAGGGCCATCGATTGCTTCACTTCCAGCCCTTCGACCCGGTGCACAAACGTACGGAAGCCGTGCTCGAACGAAAGGACGGAAAAACGGCCACATTCAGCAAGGGAGCCCCTCAGGTCATCCTGGCCCTCGATCCCGACGCCGGCCGCCTCCAGGCGCAGGTGGACGAGGCGGTCGGCAGGTTCGCCGCGAGAGGGTTCCGCTCGCTGGGTGTCGCCCAAAGGGATGGCAGTCAAGAGTGGGAACTTCTTGGTATCATACCGCTGTACGATCCCCTCCGCGAAGATTCCAGAGACACCGTCGAGGCCGCCGGCAGGATGGGTGTCCAAGTAAAGATGGTGACTGGGGACCAGCTCGCCATTGCCAGGGAGATCGGTGAACAGTTGGGTCTGGGCAAGAACATGGTCAATGCCGGCGTCTTCGGTGATACGAGCCACCACGAAACGGGTCGGCTCGCCGATGCGATCGAGCGGGCCGATGGATTCGCCCAGGTGTTTCCCGAACACAAGTACTACATTGTCGACGTGCTTCAGCAGAGGGGGCACATCGTCGGCATGACGGGAGACGGCGTGAACGATGCCCCGGCCCTCAAGAAAGCCGACGCCGGAATTGCGGTTGCCGGTGCCACCGACGCAGCGAGGGCCGCGGCAGACATCGTGCTGATGTCGACGGGGCTCTCCGTCATCATCGATGCCATCAAGGAGAGCCGCAAGACCTTCCAGCGAATGACGAACTACGCCATCTACCGCATCACGGAGACGATTCGCGTGCTCCTGTTCATGACCCTGTCCATCCTGGTCTTTAACTTCTACCCGGTGACCGCGATCATGATCGTCCTTTTGGCCATTCTGAACGATGGGGCCATCCTTTCGATCGCCTACGACAATGTCCGCCCCGGCGACAAGCCCGAGATCTGGGACATGCGGACGGTGCTCGGCCTGGCCACCGTCCTGGGTATCGCCGGGGTGATCGCCTCCTTCCTCCTCTTTTACCTCGGCGAGAGGATTTTTCTTCTCGACCAGGATACGATCCAATCTTTGATGTATCTCAAGCTTTCGGTCGCGGGGCACTTGACGGTCTTTGTCGCGCGCACCCGTGGACGTTTCTGGTCCCTCCGGCCAGCGCCGATCCTGCTCGCGGCCGTCCTGGGTACACAGTTGGCGGCCACATTCATCGCCGTTTACGGTCTGTTCATGGCGCCGGTGGGGTGGATGTGGGCCGGTTTCGTCTGGGTCTATGCCCTTGCCTGGTTCCTGGTGAACGATCAGGTCAAACTGATCGCCTACAAGGTGCTCAGCCGCAACCATGCACACGAACGGGTTAAGCAACGGGTACCCCCCGGAATCGATCGAAGATGACGATGTCGATCGAGGAACTCCTGTCGACATACGGCTATGCTGCCATTACGATCGGCCCCTTCAACACTTATGCTCTGCGTTGCTTCCGACACCCCGGAGAGGTAAGTTGACAAAGCTGAGGCAAATTTGTTATACCGTTGACGCAATGAAAAGTGTTATAATCGCAGTGACGATGTTGGTCAATCCAGCGGACATGCCGATAAGCAAACCATATATACAGGGGGGAATACGATGGGCGAGATCGAAAACAACCATGACTTGAAGGAGAGCAAAGTCAGCCAGATCGTTTCGCTATTTGCAGATGTGCCGCCACAAAAGGACATCATGATTTTCATCGATGACGTTTTCGCCGAGGCAAAGGTTCGTCTTGAAGAAATGGCGAAGACGGCCAAGGCGGCTTATTATGAAGATATCTTTGATGAACAGTTGGAACGATTGAGAAGCCTCGGATGCCCGGCATTTATTATCAACAAGCTAAAAACGCATAAGGTGGACGTGATCTCGAGGGTATGCTCTCTGGATATAGTTGAAAACAGAAACCCATTGATTCCTGTCATCCCCAATCAATATCTAACCATTTATTCGCAGCTTGCAATGATCAATCTCAATGGAATGACAGGTGATACAGATCTTGAATCTTCCCGCATCCTAAATGTCTTAAAGAAGGGCCTTTCGCAAAATGACAGCAAGATTTTCGATGGCATCTATTTTATACTGGACATAGATGATGGGGCCAACACGGAAAAACTGACGAGCGTTGAAGCGAACGAGAAAATCAAGGGGAAGAACCGATCTCCCCTAACCGTGGAAGAGATCATTGCCCTGTTATTGCAGAGAAATGAGCCGTTGGACTCTAATCTGCTGGCAGGCGGCTCCCGATACGAGCAGGATGACATAGCGCCCATTTGCACGGTTGAGAAAGATAAAATATGGTTGAAAACCTGCTTTACCAACACCATCCATCCAAATTCGGTAACGCCGTCCTGTGGGATGCGCATTTGACCGCACAGCGGCAGTTCCCGACAAGGCAATTCGGATGACGGGGGAAAAAGAGGCGCCGTTATGCTTGATCGTCGCTCAGACAAATATCCTTGCATTCCAGAGTTGACGAGCTCGGAAAAAAGCCATAATTTCACTTCTTTGTCATCCCCGTCAAAGCGAAAATCCAGTATTGTCGAATCATTACATAATTCCTAGATTCCCGCCTGCGCGAAGGAATGACAATTTAGCAAGAAATCCCTTTCCCTGTATCCCTTCCCCTCAAGGGGGGAGGGCCAGGGTGGGGGTTATTTTCATGCTTCGTGGCGCCCCGCGGAGCATGGGGTGGGGTTACGAGACTATCCAGTTTGATTTTTTCAGGTTCTTCATCCCTCCGATGCTAATACCTTGAAAAGTTCTATGGCGCTGCTTGCCGCGAGTTCGGTGCCGATGCCGTGACCGCCGGCTTCGGCGGAAGCGAAGTACAATCCCTTCAATGGACTCACGACGGAAGGACGTCGCTCATGGATCTGGTCCACCGTCTGGCCTACGCCGATGATATTCCCTTCCTCGCCGGCATATGCCTCCACCAACTGCGGCGTATCCATCTTTTCCCAGAGTATCTTGTCTTCCGCCTCCGGATAGGAACTGAGGAGGGATCTCCGCAGCGTCTGCTGCCACTTATCCCACTCCAATTTCCCCCAGGTTTTCGTATCGGGCATGCCCGTGCCGAAGCAGATGAGCTGCTTGTCCTCATCGGGACCCAACGCCGAATCGTAGTTGGTGGGCACCACGATCATGCCCGATACCATCTCCGGCACGTAAATACCCTTTTCCACCTCGGAGGCGTCTTGAGGGGGCTTCGCCGGAGACACAGACATACGAAGCTGATCGTCCGTCACCTTCTCCTTCAATCCGACCTTGTACATGATACATGATGCAGCCCAGGTGAGCTGAGCGATCTTTTCGGCATACTCTTTGGGGAAGTGCTCCGAGCCTGCCAACTCCGCCACCGTCGCCTTGATATCCGCATTGCTGATGATGACAGGCGCGCGCAGTTCCGAACCGTCCTCCAGACGTATGCCGACGGCCGTTCCGTTTTCCACGATGATTTTCTGCACAGCGGCGTTCAACTTCACTTCGCCGCCGTATTTCTCCAAAACCATCAGATACGCCTTGGGGATGGCAATGCATCCGCCCTTGGGATAGGCGCTCGAACGGGCAACGAGCACCTCCTTGAAGCATTTGATGAATTCCGCGGCACTCGCGACTTGAGGCGCAACGCAAAAATACTGGGCCACGATGGAATTGATGAAGGCATGCGCCAAGGGGTGCTTTGTATATCCGTTCACCCACGTTTCAACCGGCACGTACCAGAGCTCGTCGATCTCCTGATCCGTTATCGTGTGCACCCTGCCAAAGAGATTGGTCAAGTTGGTCTGCTCGTTTTCGGGAAGGGAGCGGATCATGTCTTTTTGGGAATACTTCTTGGATTCGCCTCCCACCTGCTGAGTGGATCTTCGTGCTATGACCCATTCGATCGCATCGGGCTCTTTCGTCATGCGAAGGACCTCGCCCAAGGAACCTTTGTCGCCCACCCCGAAGAGATGGACACCCAAGTCCAACGTGAATCCCTTGTGTTCGTAAGAAGTGCAGCGGCCGCCTACGATCTTGTTCTTGTCGCAGATGAACACTTTCCTGCCGGCATGCGCGAGGAGGGCGCCCACCGCCGCGCCGCCTATTCCCGTACCGATTATAATTGCGTCATATTCTTTCATATGCCCGTCCTTATCTTTTAAAGCTTCTTTTCTCCCTGACCATTCAATCAAGGAAGCCTTGTCCTTGGGCGCCACA
>JAFGIO010000099.1 GCA_016929555.1 Deltaproteobacteria bacterium
CCCCGCAGCAGTTTTTTTCAGCTTCAGTCTCCAATCAATTCTCCGCTGATATGCCGCGACGGCCCGCATCTCCAGCGTTCATCCCCTTTTGATCTTGATTTTTTTCAAAGATGACCCTTGACACGGGTACCAATAAACGATATGAGTGCATCCGCAAGCAGAGCGTGAGAACGGGTGTATCGGGAATCTTCCCTGCCTTTCCTATATCTCGCCGGACATTCTTTGATCCTCAACCATCGAAGTCTGTGGCTTGTTCCTTTGCCGAATGCACGTTGGAAGTTATTGCGCTGTCTCTTTATGCTTTCTACAGAGCTGCAGGAATTGTTCGTCCATGGTTACAAAAGAGTTTGGCCATTCTCCATTCTTAATCATCAACACCGGGCATATCCATGCTGCGGCCCTATCCGCATTATCGACATTTTCACCAAAGGATATCGGCAGGTTCTTTCATTGCGAGAGCTTCGTTCATGGGGTTCCCATGTATAAACTTACTTTCAACCAAGGAGGAAACGCATGACTACACCGGAAAAGACAGAAATTCCTTTGGGTTCAAGGGAATTACAACCCAACGTCAGCACCTACATCGCCCAGGGCCTTGTGGAACACGGCATGAAGATCGCCTTCGGCGTCTCGGGCGGCCATATCTGGCAGATGGTCGACGAGATGAGCAACGCCGGCATCAAGATCATCACGGTGAAACACGAGCAGTCGGGTGTGTACGCAGCCGAGGCCTATTCAAAGGTGACGAGAAGACCTTGTGTGTCCTTCGGTACCGTGGGACCGGGCGTCGGCAACGCCGTCAGCGCCGTCCAGCAGTGCCATGAAAGCAACTCTCCCGTCCTGTTTCTGGGCGGCGGTAACGGCCCCGAAACCGATTATCTGCCCTGCATTCAGCCGTCCTATGTGTTGGACCTTATGCGTCATATCACCAAATTCTGTATGCGCTGCACGGAGCCGGCCCAGGTAAAGCAGGACATCGCCAGGGCCTTTGTCGCGATGCAGCGGTATCCCAAGGGGCCGGCCGCACTGGAAATGCCGATGTTGAGTCTTCTCAAGAGAGTTCCCCCTCTGGCGCCGCCGGTCAGCCTGTACGGCGAACACGCCCTCTACATGCCCAAATGGCGCGGCGATGAAACGGGCGAGCCCCTCTCCCCGGGCGGAGACCCGGCCATGATCGCCCGGGCGGTCAAGCTGCTCTGGGAGGCAAAGAAACCGATCATCTACGCAGGTGACGGCGTTCACTGGTCGGCCGCCGACAAGGCCTTGAAGGACTTTGCGGAATTGGCACAGATTCCCGTGACGACGCGGAGAATCGCCCGGGGCGCCTTCCCCGAAGACAACCCCCTGTACCTCGACTCCCGTTCCGGCCGCGACGCCATCCGCGCCGGCGATATCCGTCTTTCCCTCGGCATGAAGGTCGGCAACTTCGACGACTGGGGCCAGGGTTGGCCTCCCACCATCCAGGTCAACGAATCGGACGAGCAGATCTGGACCTACATCCAGACGCCCTGCGCGATCGTCGGCGATGTCCGCATCGTCCTGGAGCAGATGATCGAATACATCAAGGCCAATAACCTGAAACCGCCGGCCGAGCGCGCCGAGTGGGTCAAATACTGCGAAGATATCCAGAAAGGCGGCCTGGACGCGAGGCGGGCAAAGGCCGAAAAGTACAAGGATCATACGCCCATCCATTACGGCTATCTCGGCAAGGTCGCCTGGGACGTCTGCGAAGAGCTCTACGGCGGTATGAACCGGGTCATGATCGACGGCTACACCATTTCCGACTATACGCCGGCCTTCATCCAGGCGCGATACTCCGGTCAGATCATGGACGCCTCGGAATACGCAGGCGTCGGTCACGGCGTGGGGATGGCCATCGGATGCTGCTTCGCTGATCCTACTTGCATCAAGCACCCTGTCCTGGCACTGATGGGCGATGCCGGTATGGGCATCGCCGGCATGGACTTCGAGACCGCCTTGATTCACAAGCTGCCCATCGTCTTCCTCGTCACCGAGAACGCTGGATGGCTTACCGGTATGAAATACGCCGTTTACGGCAAGAACTGGGAAGCCATGGGTCCGCAGGATCAGCCCCAAGGCCAGGAAGGCGTACTGGGAGCCCGTTACGACAAGATCACAGAGATCTTCGGAGGTCATGGCGAAGACGTTTCGAAACCGGCCGAAATCAAAGAGGCCCTGATCCGCGCTTTCCGCTCCGCAGAAAAGGGCGTGCCGGCCATCGTCAACGTTCACGTCGATCCACGCGTTCACAACCGCCAGTTGATCGCTCCGTCCTACGTTTCCGCTTGGGCCCATATCCCCTGGGACAAACTGGCGCCCAGAAGCAAGGCGGCCCGCAGGGTCATCTTCGGAGGCATGTTCCCCTTCGACCAGTTGGGCGTTCCCAAGATGAGATACCCCGATCCCTGGGAGCCGGTTGCCGACGACGAGGATTTCACCATTAAAGAATAGCTAAAATATCCATTTCGTTTTATCATTGAGGGGCTGTTGACGGTTCGCCGTCTTCGGCCCCTTTTTTCGGGTTCGGCCTTTTCACGGCCGTCTTCGCAAACGTATGCATTCAGAAAGAAAGGATAAAAACTATGTGGCCGAAAGGCATTCGCTGCGCCGTCTGCCTCACCTTCGATTTCGACGCCGAATCCCTCTATCTCGGTTATATGGAAAGGCTTCGCTTCGAGGGCGACCGCAGGCAGTTCGCCCAGACCCTGACGCCGATATCCCGGGGCCAATACGGCACAAAGGTGGGGATCGTAAGGGTGCTTCGTTTTCTGGAAAAGCATGCCATCCCCGGCACCTTCTTTGTCCCGGGCTTGACCGCGGACCTCTATCCCGATACCGTTCGGGAGATCGCCCGTCAGGGACACGAGCTGGCCAATCACGGCTATTACCATGAGAATCCGACGGAGTTCATCGGCGATCTCGAGAAGGAAACGTCCATCCTGCGCCGGGCCAACGACACGCTGGAAAGGCTCTGCGGCGTCCGACCTGTCGGATACCGGTCCCCGGGCTGGGACCTGAACCCCTATACGCCGGAGATCCTGTTGAAGGAGGGGATGCTCTATGACAGTTCCCTCATGGACCAGGAAAAACCTTACCTCCTTTTCGAGGAGGAAAAGTCGAAGCTGATCGAGCTACCCATCGACTGGCTGCTGGACGACTACGTCCACTTCCAGTTCAGCCCTCCCTCCATCCCGGGGCTTTCAGCGCCTTCGAAGGTTCTGGAGATCTGGCGGGGAGAGTTCGAAGGTTACCTCGAAGACGGCGGCTGCTTCACCCTCACCATGCACCCGCAGGTCATCGGACGGAGCCACCGCATGCAGATGCTCGACCAGCTCGTTCGATACATGAAAGAAAAGCCCGGAGTGTGGTTCGCCACCTGCGGCGACGTTGCCCGTCATTGGGCCGATCGGGATTGAAGCTGCCCAGCCCTGGTTGTATGCGCTGCCACGGCAGAAACGATCCGCGGCCAGACCTGACGGGGCAGATCGTGGCCCATGCCGGCAATGACCAGAAGATCGGCGTCCGGAATGGACTCTGCCGTGTCCTTGCCATGAGCGAGGGGAACGAGGACATCATCGTCCCCGTGGATGACAAGGGTAGGAATCTTCAGTGAGGCCAGGGCCTCCTTCCTCGAAGGCGCCGCGATAACGGCGGCGAGCTGCCGCCACCGGCCCTCCGGATAGAAGGCCCGATCGTAGGCCCTGGCAACGAGAATGCGCACCCCTTCCTCGTCGAAGGGAAAGCCGCGACCGGCAAGCATTCCCAATCCCCTTACCGTGAAATCAATATTGGCCTCTCTTTCCATGGGTTCCGGTTCCACGGTGACGCCCGGATCTTCCGCTTTGAGAAAGGAGAGTCCGGGATTTCCCGTGCTTGATGACATGGAGATCAGACTCAGCAGACGCGCGGGCCGGGAGAGGGCCATGATCTGGGCAATCATGCCGCCCATGGAGGTGCCGAACACATGGGCCCTGCCGATATGCAGGGCATCGAGGAGGCCGAAGGCGTCATCCGCCATGTCCTCAAGGGTATAGGGGATCCGGCTGGATGCTCCTTTGCGCGCCTCCTTTGCATCGATCGAGGAGGGCACACCGGCATGATCGAAATGAGTCGACAGGCCGACATCCCGGTTGTCGAAGCGGATCACATGGTGCCCCGATGCGGCGAGTTGAGCGCAGAATTCCTCATCCCAGTAGATCATCTGGCCGCCCAGGCCCATGATTAAAAGCAGCGCCGGTGCATCCGGTTTGCCGAAGGTATCGTATTCTATGCGTACACC
>JAFGIO010000100.1 GCA_016929555.1 Deltaproteobacteria bacterium
ATGTTTTTTATGCCTTGGCGAAACATCACATGATCGTCAGCCAGCACGATACGATAGGGTTTCAATTTCGATTTCCTCCCTGGTGATATGGAACGGTAAAGGAAATCTTTGTGCCGTTTCCCTTCCGGCTCCTGATATCGAGAGATCCTCTCAGCATTCGCGTCCGCTCATGCATAGCCGACAATCCTAACCCTTTCCTTTGGGAATCTTGGGCAAAAATCTCACGGATATCGAAGCCTATTCCGTTGTCTTCTATACAGAAATGGGCATGGTCGTCCTTTTCTTCGATTATGACAGAAACTTCCGTGGCCAGAGCGTGTTTTGCGATATTCGTCAGGCTTTCCTGAATCATTCTATATATGATGATCTCCTCTTCCTGTGAAAACAGCCCCTCCATTTCAGGCAGATCCAGCGTACAATCAATTTTCGCATGCCTGCAAAAGTCATTTACAAGCCAGCGAATTGCTGCGGGAAGGCCTAAATGTTCCAGGACGGAAGGACTCAAATCCCGGGAAAGCCGACGGACGTTCTCAACAACAGCATTAATGTATTCAATAGCCTCGGTGCATTTTGACCGAAGTGTATCCCGGTCCGCCGGTAATCCCTCCTGGATGGATCGCAACTTAAGCTTTAAAACCATGAGAGATTGTCCCAATTCATCGTGTAATTCCTTGGAGAGCCGCCTTCGTTCCTGTTCCTGGGCCGTCATTAATTGTGCAGACAAAAAATGCAGTTCCATTTCTGATTCCCTAAGCGCATCTTCTACCGCTTTCCATTCTGTTACGTCTCTGGCAATACAAACAACCCCTTCCATGCTTCCTGTCTTATCCTGCAGCAAAGATGCCGATAAAAGCACGGGAATTCGTTTTCCTGTTTTTGTGATATAATCGGCCTCCCTGTTTGCGACACCCAGTTTTTCTGAGAGATTCTTGAGCACCATTTCACAGTTGAACTTCGAATCTTCCTCGAAAATGAGAAACGCGTCCATTCCAATCAGTTCATCTTCTGTATATTCCAGCAGTTCAGAGGCTGCCTTATTGGCACTCCTGATTTTTAAATCGGGACCGATCACCAGCAATATGTCGTTCATGCTCTTAATGATATTGTCAAAATAATCCTTTGAGACGGTCGTTTTCTTCAGATCTTCCGTCATCCTGTTGAAAGCACTGGCTAAAGTGCCGATTTCATCGTTTCTGTCGATCCGGAGTTGTGTGTCGAGAAGTCCCTGGGCCACTTTCTCTGTGACATCCGTGATCCGCCTGATCGGGGAGGAGATATAGATAGCCAATAAATAGGCAATAAATCCGCCACCAACTGTGGTCAACAGACCGATGATAAAAATCTGCCGCTGTGCCTGTTTGATTTGTTCCTGAATGGCCAAATGGGAATAGCCTAAGCGGATCGTTCCCAGCCTCACATCGGATACCTTGATCGGCATGGTTATATCGCTATGTAATTCTTCAAGTTTTGGTATGTGTATGTCGGTGTAACCAGGCCTGGTCGATTTCACGGCGGCCATGCTCAAACGATCCCTGTAGTTTTTGCCGATTTCGGATAGATCGTTGTGCATAAGGACTTTACCCTTGGGATCCAGGATAATCACATAGCGGACATAGTCCTGTTCCATTGCCTGGTTAACAAATCTACGGATGGTAGGCAAATCATGACTGAGCAAAGGTCTGACCATGAATGAGGACAAATCGGATGCCAGAGCGAGCCCCCGTTTTCGCAGTTCGCTCTCCAAGGTTTCTTTTTCCCGGATGGTGGTTATGAATCCCGTGACAATGATCAGAATGATGACGATACCTTCGATCAGCAAGGTGAGCTTCAGCTTCAGACTCAACCTGATGGGTTTCCGCAGTGATTTCATATGCAGCGCTCGCCCGATGGTCGTTCAAAAGGTCGCTTATCCGGTTTAACGTCTCATTCCCAGATCAGTTCTCATACGGTCATAATCCTTATCCTTTGCCGTCTGAAATCCTCCTATTTCTGCAGAATAAAGGATAGCTGCCTGGGTGGGGTTATTCTTGTCAAGACGAAGCAGGGCGCGGTTAACCCTGGAGACCAGATTATGGTCCACTCCTTTCAGCGCGGCAAACATCTTGGTCGGAACGGCTCCTGTTTTTCCGATGATCGCAATATCGTTTATGTTGATGCCGAGTTCCTTTTGCTTTTCCGGGTGTCCTTCAATAAAGTGCTCGCATACGACCCCCGCATCTACCGCCTTGAGAAACACGGTAAAGGCGATGTCTTCACAGCAGCCGCTGTTTTGATAAGCCTTCAGGTCTTTGTCAATATCGAGGCCGTTTTCTTTGAATAATTTCGCTGCCGCGATCCATTTTACGGCGGATAGTTTGGGCCCGAACATGAAGGTTTTCCCCCTCAGTTGTCTTATATCGGTTATGCCACTGTCTTTCCGGGCAATGATCAAGCCAGATTGGTAAACTTCACCGCTGGTCGTGACGGACCGTATCAGTGTGTCCTTATTGTACAACTCGGCAAATTTCACATATGTATGGGGATCCTGAAAAACAAAATCCATTTCGCGATTCTTGATCGCCCACTCGAACGCTTCCGAATCCTTCGGCACGATCAGGTCGATCTCTAATCCTGTCTGTTGTTTAAGATATTGAACCAATGGATGAAATTTCTTGAATGTCATTACGACGTCGGAACAGGGAAGAATCGCGATGGAAACATGTTTTTGAGACGTGTCCCCGTAGCTTACAACAGATAGGAAACATAAAATAACCGCGCTCATTCCCGCCCAGATAATCGGTCGTCTCAAAAACATAAGGGGTTCCCCCATTGATCGCTTCGTAAGAAGCCGTCATTTCCGCCCCCGCCTTCGAGGGCGTAAACTACAGAGGGACTGAAACTGCTCGTTTTCATGCTTCGCGGCGCCCGCGGGGCATGAGGGTTTTCGCCAGTTCGCCAGTATTGCTCAAGGAAGTTTTTCACCGTTTTTTAAGTTACAACAAATAATTGATGAGATCAAGCGGCGGCGGATTGTAAAAAAACAAGACGATCGATAAGAATGTCCTCTATTAATGGCTTGAAAAAAATCCGCTTTGGTGATTTGATACGCCCCCTTCGCCGGGGGATTCCATCCTGAAGCGGCGAAGACGGATGTGCCGATGAAGATGCATAAACAATGGTGTAAAATAATAACTCTGATCGTTACAATCACGATTTGCCTGACTGCCGGGCCTGTCCCGGGGGCCGTTGTCACCGACGAGATCGGCCGCAAGGTCGCTGTGCCCGGCCGTCCGGAGCGGATTGTTTCACTGGCCCCAAGCATCACGGAGACCCTCTTTGCCCTCGGCCTCGATCGCTGTATTGTCGGCGTGACGAATTACTGCAACTATCCCGAAGGAGCGAAGGGGATTCCCCGGGTGGGCGGTTTCATCAATCTCTCTCTGGAGAGGATCGCCGCCCTGCAGCCGGATTTGATCATCGCGACGGCCGACGGCAATAGAAAGGAAACGGTGAGACAGCTCCAGAATCTGGGGTTTGAGGTCTATGTGGTCAACCCCTCGAATATCGATGAAATATTTATATCGATCCAGGGAATCGGCCGGATCACGGGAAGAACGGAGGCTTCGGAATCCCTGGTAGCGAAACTCAAGCAACGGGTGAACACCGTTATCCAGAGGACAGCCCGCCTGCCGAAGCCCAGGGTATTCTTTCAGGTAGGGAGCGATCCCATCGTCACGGTGGGGAGCGACACCTTTCTCGACGAGTTGATTGCCCTTGCCGGCGGCGTCAATGTGGGTCACGGGCAAGGCATCAAGTATCCCCGTTACAGCATCGAAGGAGTCATAGCCAGCGCCCCGGACATCATCGTCGTTGCC
Organism: Deltaproteobacteria bacterium; assembly: GCA_016929555.1. Classification (GTDB taxonomy): domain Bacteria; phylum Desulfobacterota; class Syntrophia; order Syntrophales; family JAFGIO01; genus JAFGIO01. Next base: position 3,855 of record JAFGIO010000100.1, read on the forward strand.
CCCATGGATAAAAGGTCCAAGGATTTCCACAGAATAAAGAAAGGCTGGCAGCGCTGGCGGAGCATACCGGCCGTGGCGAATGGCCGGATCTTCCGGATAGACCCGGATAGGGTGAACCGCTCATCACCCCGTATCGTCGACGCCCTGGAAGAGCTGTCCCGAATGTTTCATCCGGAACCGGCTCTGTAGGACTATCAGAGAACAACCAAGGAAAGGAATCATGAAGATTTGTTTGATCGACATTCCGGGCATCCCGCTCGGTAAACACAATATCAGAGATCCGAGACTCGACCTCGTCGATGAACTGGTAACCGCCGATAAGAAAACCTATGTCCAGACGGAAATCGTCAGTGAGGAGGGCCTTGCAGCCGCCGATTGCATCGTTGTTCACAAGAACCGGCAGGTGGATCTGATCCTGCAGGATCTGGAATTCATCGACACCCGCCTGGGCAGGCAACCCGGCGATGCCGAAAAGGCCGTTTTGTTGAAACTGGCAGAGGCGCTGGGAAAGGAAACCTTCGCCTCGGAGGCGGCCTTGTCCGAAGAAGAAAAAAGGCTCATTGCGGCCAACGCCCTTGCAACGGCGAAACCCGTGGTCGTAGCCGATCCGGAGGAACTCGAAACGCCGGAAGCCCTGATGGTACGGGCCTATCAGGAAAGCGGATACATCAGTTTCCTGACCGTGGGCGGCAGGGAGAACAGGGCCTGGACGATCCGCAGGGGTTGCACCGCCTGGGAGGCCGCTGGAGTTATCCACTCGGATATCCAGCGGGGTTTCATCCGGGCCGAGGTCATCGGATTCGATGACCTGGTGGAGGCCGGAGGGGAAACCCAGGCGAAACGCTCCGGAAAGCAGCGTCTCGAAATGAGGCAGTACGTAATGCAGGATTACGACGCAGTGCATTACCGCTTCAGCCGGTAAGGGAGCACGGCGCTCCGGGGAACGCACATGCCTCAAGAGATTCCTGGAAACACAAGATCAGGCGAAGTTGTTTCCTGATCATTATCATTGGATCGAACTCACGGAGACGGACCTGTCGGCGCGCTTGACAGTTGCCTGTTGCAAGAGTATCATCGAAGCGTAAGAATCGGTTGTCGAGCAGGTTGTCCTATCGTCCTTCACTGAACCAAAACGCTTTCGTAGAAAAACGACGGTTTTTCCCCAATGTTCATCAACGGCAACCCTCCGATCTTGGACTGAAGCGAAACAAGGCTCAGCGCCGGGAATCGGGAGAAAGGAGGCGCACGAGATGGCTCCAGCAACTGAGCAAGGATCTCAGGTCATCGTTCGCAAGATCACAGAGGACGACATCGAGGATGTCCTCGCTATCGACAGGGGCATCACCGGCAATGACCGGGCCCTGACTTATACCTCCGCTCCCAACAGCTATGTGGGCGGTGAGTTGGGGGTCAGCGTGGTGGCGGAGGTCGATGGGAAAGTTGTCGGTTTCCTGCTCGGACAGATAACGGACTCCCCTTTCGGGCGATCCGACACGGCCATGCTGATATTGATGGGCGTCGATCCCGGTTACCGGCGGCGGAAAATCGGCTCGCGGCTGGTGAAGGCCTTCGAGGGCTGTTGCCGGCAGAAAGGCGTAACGTCGGTGCATGTGATGGTGAGCTGGCAGGATTGGTGGTTGCTCTCCTTCATCAAATCCATGGAGTTTTCGCTCGGTGAAATAGCGGAATTTGTGAAGGCCGTGGAGTGAAGGAATCCTGGCCTTGGAAGGCAATCAAAGCTCCGAAATGACGGCATTCAAGTCGCGATTCAGCTCGGCCAGCCGGTCTCTCAATTCCGTCTGCTCCACCCAGGGTTTGCCGTCGAGGCTGGTCTTGCGCTCGCGAAGCCGGGCAAAGCCGCTCTCCATATTGCCCAGCAGCTCTTCCCAGTCGATACGGGGTGCTGCTCTTTCCGGTGGCCCAACCCGCTTCAATTCCTCCCCGGGGATCAAGTCGATCTCTTCAAGATAGTCCGGGATGACTGCCTCGAAACCGTAAAGCTCCCGAATGCGTGCGGCAAGGGCCTGCTGGGCCGCGTACTCGCCGTGAACCAGAAAGATCTGCATCTGCCGGTTCTCGAAGCGGCCGATCCAGTCCAAAAGCTGGTCCTGTCCGGCATGGGCCGAAAAGCCGTTGATGGTGAAGACCTTGGCCTTGACGGCGATGTCCTCGTTGAACAGTCGGATTGTTTTTGCGCCGTCAACGATCTTGCGGCCCGTCGTTCCCTGGGCCTGAAATCCCACGAAGACGAGGCTTGCCCCCCGGCGCCACAGATTGTGTCGGAGGTGGTGCCGGATTCTCCCGGCATCGGCCATGCCGCTGGCAGAAATGACGATGGCCGGTCCCCGCTGTTCGTTGATCGCCATGGATTCCTCAGTCGTCATGGAGAGGTGAAGCTGGGGCAGGTGAAGTGGATTTTCGCCCTTGTCGATCAGCGCCCGCGTCTCATCGTCAAAATAGTCCGTGTGACGACGGAAGATCTCCGTGACGTGGATGGCCATGGGACTGTCGATGTAGACGGGCATGTCGGGAGGAAGCCTCCCGTCCTTGGACAGGAGATAGAGGGAATAGAGCATCTCCTGGGTCCGCTCCACGGCAAAGGCGGGAATGACGACCTTCTCCCCGTTTCTGTAACTGTAGGCGATTGCCTCGACCAGCTCGGCTAGGGTGTCGTCCTCGTTTTTGTGATTCCTGTTGCCGTAGGTGGACTCGACGAAGAGAAAGTCGGCCTCCGTCACGGCGCTTGGCTCCTCCATCAGCAACTGGGCCGGCCGGCCGATATCTCCGGAAAAGACCAGCTTTACCTCGCGACCCCGCTCTTCGATCCAGAGCTCGATGATCGAGGCGCCCAGGATATGGCCCGCATCCCTGAAATTGACCTTGAAACCGGGGAAGGGCTCGAAGAGCTGCTCGTAGGGGATGCCTTTGCAAAGAGGCAGCGTCGCCTCGGCGTCTTTTGTCGTGTACAGGGGCTGGACCTTGCCGTTTCCCCGGCGGAGCTTCTTTTTGTTGCGCCAGTTGGCGTCCATCTCCTGAAGATGGGCGCTGTCCATCAGCATGATGGAAAGCAGATCCATTGTAGGGATCGTCATGTAGATGGGTCCGCGGAAACCTTCCCGGACCATGCGGGGCAGCAGGCCCGTATGGTCGATGTGGGCATGGGTGATGAGAAAAAACTCGATGTCTTCCGGTTCGTAGGGTTCCGCATCCCAGTTTCGACGATCGATCGCACGGTTCCCCTGATGCATCCCGCAGTCGATGGCGAATCGGTGTCCCATCGCCTCGAGGATGAAACAAGAGCCCGTCACCGTTCTGGCCGCTCCCAAAAATTTGATCTTCACCTGACAATTCCTCCCCTCCCCCTTTTGTCAAAGGGGAGGATGGCTAATGAACTCCCGATCAAAGCGAGAAAGCCTAAAATGTATCTTTATCGTCACCTTCAGCGAAGAGGGATGCCGAGAATGGCCTCCAGTTCCCCAAGGGCCTGAGCGGAATCGACGACCTTGATGGTGGTCATGCCCATGGCCTTGGCCGGTTTCAGATTGATTCCCAGGTCATCGAGGAAGACGACCTCTGCAGGCGCCACCCTCGCGAGTTCGCAGGCCTTCTCGTAAAAGAGCGGGTTCGGCTTACGGAGCCCCGTCCGGCTCGATTCGATGACCGCATCGAACAGGGCCATCACCTCCCGGAAGGCATCAGCCCTCTCCTGGGAAAAGGGGATCTTCCCGTCGTTCTCCACCTGGATATTGTTGGTCAGGCAGGCGTTGATGAAGCGGCTTCGGCAACGCCGGACGGCCTCCACCATCTCCGGACGCAGGTCGCCGCTCAGGATTTCGAGAACGGCGAATCCGGACAGATCGAATCCGGCGGCCCGCGCCTCGGCTGCGAAGGCCCGGTCGAACTCGGGCAGGTTGATTTCATTGCGCTCCAGCCTTGCCCAGGCGTTTTGGTCCGGATTGGTGGCGTTGAGAGTCCGAATGAAATCCAGCGGCAGACTCCGCTCGCGTTCGAGACGGTTGAAGGCCTCGAAGGGGCTCGTGGAGATCACGCCGCCGAAGTCCCAGAAGACAGCCCGTATCATATGGCTTTTCCAGTTCCAGATTCCCTAAGCGGCGGCGACGACGCCCTTGGTCTGGAGCGCCTCGATTTCCGTCTTCGTGAATCCGTAGTCGGAAAGCACGGAAAGGGTATCCTGGCCCGCGAGACGGAAGCCGTGCCTGATTTCCGGAACGGTGCGGTCGAAACGGGGAGCCGGCGCCGGCTGCAAGACGCCGTCGACCGTCACGAAGGTCTTGCGCGCCTTGTTGTGGGGATGTTCGGGGGCTTCGTTGATGGAAAGCACCGGTGCGAAGCACGTGTCGGAACCTTCCATGAGGGCGCACCATTCATCCCGGGTCTTCGTCTTGAAGACTTGGATGATTTCCTCTTTGTATCCGGACCACTTGGAGAAGTCCATCTGCGCGGCGAAACGCTCGGCGTCAAGCCCTGCCCTCTTGACGAGCTCGGCGTAGAACTGGGGTTCGATGGAGCCGACGGAGATCCATTTCCCGTCTTTCGTTTCGTAGGAATCGTAGAAGTGGGCGCCGCTGTCCAGAAGGTTCGTCCCCCGCTCATCGAAAAACATTCCCATTTCCCGAAAGGAGAAAAACATCGCCATGAGCGCCGCCGAGCCGTCCACCATGGCCGCATCGACCACCTGGCCCTTGCCGGATTTCATCGCCTCGACAAGGCCGCAGACAATCCCGAAGGCCAGCAGCATGCCGCCGCCGCCGAAATCCCCGACCAGGTTCAGGGGCGGCACAGGGCGCTCGCCCTTGCGGCCGATGGCGTGCAGGGCGCCCGAGAGGGAGATGTAATTGATATCGTGGCCGGAGGCATGGGACAAGGGGCCCTCCTGGCCCCAGCCCGTCATGCGGCCGTAGACCAGTTTCGGGTTGCGGGCCATGCAGTCCTTCGGGCCGATGCCGAGCCGTTCGGTGACGCCCGGTCGGAATCCCTCGAAGAGGGCGTCCACCTTTTCACAGAGCCGAAGGATCACCCCGGGCCCCTCGGGAGCCCTGAGGTCCACGGCGATGGTCCGCCTGCCCCGGTTCAGGACATCTTTGCCGGAGGCCAGCCCCGGCTGTCCCCCGATGCGGTCCACCCGGATGATCTCGGCCCCCATATCCGACAGCATCATCCCGCAAAAAGGCCCGGGTCCGATACCCGCAATTTCTATGATCTTCACACCCTGCAATGGTCCCATAGCTTCAACCTCCCTAAAGTGATTTATCAGCCTGAAAGCAGTTTTTCCTCTCTAATAGATTCTTCGGTAACGGAGTGGATCAGGATCGGAATGCGCCTTTCTATAGCAGAGGCAACGGAGAGAATTCAACCCCATATTACGTCGGTCCGGGCAAGCCTTCCCGCTTCGCCTTTTCGGCAATCTGTTCTTCTATCTTCTCAGGTAAACGGATTGGAGGGGTTTTTTATAACGTGGCCTCATTCCTCATCATCGATATCGTAATCCTCCATGATATCGTTCGCCAAACTCAGAAAAACGCCCATCGATTCGCACAGATTCTTGACGACCTGGCTGTAGGCCACCTTATCTGCCACGGTTTTGGCATTGGACATCCCCTTCAAGGCGGCTTCCAATTCATTCGATAAACCTTCCATAATGTTTTCTGGATTCATCCTTTTGTCTCCTTATTGTTTATTTTGAACCGGTACGATTCGTTCCGGTCGTATCGATCGATTGTCTCGATTTACGGAAAAGATGTTTTCCCACCGATTGGAGCTTTCGTACCACAATTCCAAACGCAAAGCAGCCGTTTTCTTTTTTCCCTTTGTCATAACCATTGCCGAAAATAGATTAGCAGCACGGCGGCCAGCGCGATGCGGTAGATGCCGAAGGGGATCAGGCCGTGGCTCGTCAGCCACTTCACGAGCGCCTTGACGGAGACGACGGCGGTGAGCCAGCTCAGCGCCAGTCCCGCTACCAGGGCGACGATGCCGGCGGAGTCGGTCAGGGCGTCCCAATGCCTGTAGCCGGAGTAAATCGTAGCCGCGCCCAGCGTCGGCAGGGCAAGCAGGAAGCTGAACTCGGCCGCGGCCACCATGTCCAGCCCGACGATCAGGCCTCCGATGATGGTGATCATGCTCCGGCTCGTTCCCGGCCACATCGCCAGAACCTGCAACAGCCCGATGAAGAGCGCCTGCCGGTACCGCATCGCCTCGATGGCAGCGATTCGAGGCCGATTTCCTCTGCGCTGCCAGAAGAGATATTCGGCGGCGATCATCAGAATACCGCCTGCCGCCAGGGCATAGGCCACGGGGAGCGGTCCGAAGAGGTTCGCCTCGATGGTTTCATGAAAGCATTTCCCGGTCAGGGCGGCCGGCAGGAAGGCAAGGGCCAGCAGCCCCAGCAGCCTCAGCCCCTCTCGATCCTCTTGGGACGGACCGGTATCGATGGAAAGGGGGGCCGCCATAGCCCGGATGAAACCGGCGAACATCCGGCGGACCCGTTCCCTGTACAGCCCCAGGACCGCAAGGATCGCTCCCAGCTGGATGACGACATCGAAGGCGTTCAGGGCTTCGTTCGGTTCCATGAGACGTCCCAGGGGTCCGGTCCTTTCGCTGAATCGTGTCATACCCAGGGCATGGTTGGCGAGGATCAGATGGCCCGTCGAAGAGATCGGCAGGTATTCCGTGACTCCCTCGACAATGCCCAAAAGTACGGCCTCCCCGACGGTGATCTTCCGCTCCGATGCCTCCGTTTCGGAATCCGCAAGGGCCGGCGTGGGAAAGAACGCCATGATGACGAGGATCAGCGCCGCCGTGACGGCCTTGCAGAAGTCGCGACGTTTTTCGTGAGAACACCCCCCGGCGCCCCTTTGGGAAGGGGTTGCATTTGCAGTTCGCAGCGAAGGCAGGCAGTCCCGATGGATTATTGGTTTCATGAGGATGGAGCGGTATCCTTTAGGGCTGACGGTTCAGATTCGGCGGGCGAGGCGATCTTTTCCAGGTATTTCAGTGTCAGAGAACTGCCGACCTTCTCTTCCCTGGAGAGACGGCAGCCGAGCTTTTGATACAGGTGCAGGTTCCTTGCGATGCGATAGGCAAGGTGCTGCAGTTTGAGAATCTCCTGAGCGTCCTTGCTGCCGGCCTTTTCGATGATCAAGGTTTCCATCGCGCCTTTCCTGAAATCCTCCGGTGGGATTTCACCCGATGAAGGTCGCCGCCTCTTCGCCGTAACGCAGGACGGCCAGACCCGCCGCGCCCGTCTCGATGGTCGTTATGGAGCCGTTGTCGGGCAGAAAGACCACGACGTGGTCGTCGCCGACGGCTTTGCCTGCAGCCGCGTTGATCGCGATGAAATGGCTGAAGATGACGGCATCCTCCTCGATTTCCCGCAGCGCTTCGGCGACGCCGTCGCGCCACCTTTGAAGCTCCGGTTCCAGGTTCGACCACCGGTCTCCCATGACGCGGATCAGCCATTCCGTTCTGGCCGCAAGGTCAAGGGCCGGCGAGTGGATTTCACTTACCCTTTTTTCTAAGCGGGGTGACCTGCCCCAGACTTCGCAAAGCGCCTGGGCAGTTTCACGGGCCCTGGCCATGGGGCTCGTGACGATGGGCAACGGCCCCAGTGGGGCCAGGATTTCCGCGGCCGCCCGGGCCTGCCGCCGGCCAAGGTCGTCCAGACCGGGATCGTGATCGCTGTCCCAGCCGGCCTTGGCCTTGCCGTGACGAACGAGATAGAGTTTTGCCATAGGGTCAATCCCCTTCGGGACCGATATCCGTTGAAATACTTCGACTTCAGGGTCCCCCGTTGCCGTTTCGACCGCCGAGGTACCGGTAGAGGAACTCCTGCTGTGACGGCGTCAGAACCGTGTAATATCTGAGGTCGTTTATCCGGCGGATGGCCGCCGCCGGGTCGAGGCCTTCCTTCAGGCCGAGCCAGCCTCCCAGGACGGTTCCCGTCCTCCCCCGCCCTTCGAGACAGTGGACGGCAACGCCGATGCCGGCGGCGAGGGAGTCGTCGATGAAGGCCACGGCCCGGTTCATTCCCTCGTCGGTCGGCGGTTCCGTGTCATTGATGGGTTCGTGGTGGTGAAGGAACCCGGCAGCCCGGTGCCTTTCGCCGTAGAGGTCGTCCTCGGTCAGGGTCAGGATGGCGCCGATGCCCCGCTCGCTGAGCAGGCGCTGTGTCCTTTCGATCTTCCGCAGGGCCGGTTCTGCCATACCCGCCACGCGGTATGGGTAGAGAAAACCGAAATGAATCTCGTGGAGTATTCGACTATCTTCCTGTGCATCGGGGTTGAACATGTCGGCATCATACAACAGATCGACCCCGAAAAATCAAGAAAATTCAAGCGGGGGATCAAAAGACCGGAAGGGCCTCTCAAGAAACCGTTTGACCTTTCGCACAATCTCCTCTAATGGATGATCGATGAAAAGATCGGCGGGAAAGGACCCATAGACAGGTTTTTGCGTACCGAACGTGAGAGGAGTCCTTCGGAAGATGAAGACGGAAATGCAATCGTTGCGCGGCATGGTTTACGCCTCTCTTTTCGGGGCTTTGACGGCCCTCGGGGCCTACATCATCGTCCCCATGCCTCCCGTTCCGATTACGCTGCAGACCTTCTTCCTCTATATCGCCGGCGCCCTGCTGGGCGGATACCTTGGGGCCCTGAGCCAGGTCGTTTACCTTCTGCTGGGCTTCATCGGGCTGCCTGTCTTTGCCGGCGGGAAGGCTGGTCTCGGTGTGCTTTTGGGACCGACGGGCGGGTACCTTTTAGGCTTCGTCGTGGCGGCCTACCTGGTCGGCAAGATGGTCGGCATGAGACCCAGGCCGGGATTCCTCTGGACGGTCGCCGCCATGGTAGCGGGCACGGCGGCGCTTTACGCGCTCGGGGTCGCGCAGCTCATGGTCGTGGCGAAACTGACGGTCATCAAGGCCCTTGCCGCTGGCGTCGTTCCCTTTTTGATCGGCGATGCGA
>JAFGIO010000101.1 GCA_016929555.1 Deltaproteobacteria bacterium
TAATTTGTGACCCCCGTCGAGGGGAGGGTAATTTGTAACCCCCTCATCGAGGGTGATTTGTGACTTGTTGCGAGGCCATCACGCTTGCTAAGCGGTGAACTGGGCGGAAAGGTACAATTGAGCCTTTTTCGCCTCTGCGACGATATTCTCGATGACCTCGGCCACGGTCGGTTCGTCGTGAATGAGACCCTGACACTGTCCCACGGGAAGGATGCCCGTTTCCGTATCGCCGGTCTGCGTGGCATCCTGCAGTCCCTTGAACCCCTGGGCCATATAGAAGAGCTGCCGCGCATTCTGAATCCCCGACCCGAGAACCATCATCACGACCTTCGAATAGGGCAACTGCATTTCCTTGGCGATCGCCTGGGAATTCATGAACACCTTCCAGAGGTTGACCGGCTCCTTCGCCGCCTTCTCGGCGGCCGGCGTTTTCATCATCCGGGCCAGCATCCCGTCGAAGCGATCGGAAAAGATCGTGTCGCCAATATCCTTTTCGATGGAGAGCTTCTTGTAGTTGGGATGCAGGGGGCTTTCCTGGGTGGTCATGAAACGGGTCCCCATGGCCACACCTTCCGCCCCGAGGGCCAGGGCCGCCGCCAGCCCCCTGCCATTGCCGATACCGCCAGCGGCGACGATGGGAATGTCGATGGATTCAGCAAGTCTTGGAACCAGAATGAAGGTGGTCGCATCGTCGCCATGGGCCGCGGCCTCGTGCCCCGTGGCGATGACGCCGTCAGACCCGTAATCCTGGGCCCGTTTCGCATGGCGGATATTGACGACCGTGGCGAAGACCTTCCCGCCGTATTCATGGGCCCGCTTCACGATCCAGTCGCCCTTGCCCAGGGAAAAGTTGATGACGGGCACCTTTTCCTTGAGCATGACATCCGCGTTCTCCATGCCTCCTTGGAGCAACAACGTCGCATTGGCGCCGAAGGGCTTGTCCGTCAGGGACCGAATCTCCTGGATCGCCTGTTTCGTCTGATCCGGCGACATGGGACCCGTGGCCAGCATGCCCAAGCCTCCCGCGTTCGATACAGCCGCCACCAGTTTGGGCAGGGCGACCCAGCTCATACCGGAAAGAAGAATCGGATACTTGATGCCGCACATTTCGGTGATCTTCGTCTTCACTTACAGCCTCCTTTGTTTTGTAAAATGATAGTGTGTTTCCTGGATTCGCGCTTCAGATCGCCCCGCGAAGGCGGGGACGAAAGTGATGACTGCCCAGGAAGTCTTCCCTGATTCCTGCGGCGACAAGACGCCGATACAAAACGCTACCTGGCCTGCAGCACCCTGCCGATGGTCATGATCTCCGCTTCCTTGGTGCCCTCGTAGAGCTCGAGGATCTTTGCGTCGCGGTACCACTTCTGCACGGCGTATTCATCGATGTAGCCGTAGCCGCCGTGGAGTTCCACGGCTGCGTTGGCGCAAAAGACCGCCGTCTGTCCGCCGAAGTACTTCGCCATGGCGGCGAGCGTATAGTCCGGCCGATTTTCATCGATCAGCCAGGCCGATTTGTAGACGAGTCCCCGCAGGGCCTCGATCCGGATCGCCATTTCCGTCAGTTTCATCTGGGTGAGCTGGTAGGTGCCGAGGGGGGCGCCGAAGGCGGTCCTCTCCTTCACGTATTTGACGCAGGTATCGAGACAGGCCTCGGACAGGCCGAGGGCCTGGGCGGCCACCATCACCCGGGTGGTGTCGAAGAAATGCATCAACTGCCGGAAGCCGTTCCCTTCGACGCCCACGAGATTGGACTGGGGAACGCGCACATCCTCGAAGGCGATCTCGCCGGTGTCGCTCGAGCGGATGCCCATCTTCCCATGGATCTTGTTGCGGGTGATTCCCTTGGCGTCTGCAGGAACGATGATGAGGCTGAAGCTGTTGTGCTTCTTCTGATCGGGGTTGGTGATGCACTGGGCGACCATGAAATCGCAGACCGTGGCGTTCGTGATGAACATCTTGTTGCCGTTGATGACGTAGTCGTCCCCGTCCTTGACGGCGCGCGTCTTGTAGCCGGCCACATCGGTCCCCGCATTGGGCTCCGTGAAGGCGCCGGCGCTCACCCACTCGCCCGAACAGACGCGGGGCAGGTAGGCCTTCTTCTGTTCCTCCGTTCCGTAGTCGTAGATCGCCTCGCAGCCGAAGGTGGCCGCCACGATGTTCAAGCCGATGCCCATGTCCACCTTGGACAACTCCTCCGTCACGATGGCGTTCCCCAGGATGCCGGCCCCGGGGCCCCCGTACTCCTCGGGCACCCAGGCGCCGACGAGGCCGTTTTCCGCCGCTTTTTTGCGTATTTCCGCCGTGTACTTCTCGCCCTCGTCGCACTCGTGGGAAACGCCTGAGAATTCGGCTTGGGCAAACCGATAGGCCATCTCCTTCAGCATCTTCAATTCTTCCGAAAGTTCGAAATCCATTGCTCGTCCTCCACCTCGCTCAATACATACGAATACCATCTATTTATCCGGGATCTTACGCTTCGAAATCCCGTAACCTCCCGTCTGAGGCGTTGGAAAAACTAACAGATCTATCCTATTGAAGTCAAGCAAAAAACCGGGAATCTGAAAGTCCGAAAGGCGTTGCATCTCTGTCCATCTTTTCGGCCGCAGATGCGGGAGCCCCTTCACCGGTTTAGGAAAAGAAAAAAGTTGACAGCGGCTTCTCCCTGAGATAGGATGCGCTCGGTGGAATGAACATTCATTCCACTGCGAAAATCGGAAAAAGCGACCATGAAAATATCGGACA
>JAFGIO010000102.1 GCA_016929555.1 Deltaproteobacteria bacterium
AAGCCGGAGTTCCTCCAAGGCGTCCCGGGAGAGGTTTTGCGCCTCGTCCACGATAATGACGACCCTTTTGCCGGCCGTGGAACGTTCGATCAAAAAATCTCTGAATGTCTTGATGATTTCGTTTTTGTTCGTGCTCAGCAGATGGATATTGAAATCATCGAGGACGGCCTGCAGCATCTCTTCCGCCGAGAGCCTCGGCGTCATGATCAGGGCGATCTCCGCCCGGTCTTTCCAACGGTCGATGAATATCTTGAGGACCGTTGTCTTTCCCGTCCCGGGCTCGCCCGTGACCAGCGAAAATCCTTCCTTCTGCTCTACGGCATAATCGATGGACGAAAGGACCTCGTTGTGCATCTTCGATGGGTAAAAATAAAAGGAATCGGGCGTCAGCCCGAAAGGGTCTTCCTTGAGATTGTAAAACTCCAGGTAATCCATGGTTTGTTATCGGCTATCGGATTTTCGAGATGACATCGTACATGGGAATGAAGACAGCGGCGATCATAACGGCCATGACGATGCCCAGGACACTGACGAGAATGGGTTCCAGCAGTTTCTCGAGCTTTTCCGTCACGTCGTCGACGATCTTGAAATAGTACGTGGCCAAAAAGGCGAACTGGTCGTCGAGGCTGCCGCTCGACTCGCCGATATTGGCCATTCGCACCACCAGGGGCGGAAACACCTTATGGCTGCCCAGGGCGCCGGCTATCGTGCTTCCGTTCACGATGCTGTCCTTGGATTTGAGTACCGCCCGTCGGAGCACCTCGCTGTCCGTGATCTGGGCTACGACATCAAAGGACTTGTCGATGGTGATGCCGGCCGATACCAACAGCCGCAGCTGCTCGGAGAACATGGCAAGCAGTTTGTTGTAAACGATGGCCCTGACGATCGGAATTTTCAGCTTCAAAAGATCCCAGTAGTATTTCGTTTCGGGTCGGAGTTTCGACAGCAGAATAACGATGATGATGGCGATGATGGCGGCGGGCAGCACCCACCAGTACTTTCCCGTAAATTTGGTCAGGTGGAAAAGGGCCATCGTCACGGGGGGCATCTTTACGCCCATGGCGGTGACGAACTCCATGATCTTCGGCAGAACATACGTAAACCAGAAGATCAAGGCGCCGCCCGTCGTGATCAAGGCGAAAGTCGGGTAGATGAGGGCCCGCTTGACGGTGGCATTCAGATCCTCCTGCTTCTGCAGGTGTCCGGCCGCATCGCTGAGGCTGTCTTCGAGCCGGCCCGTTTCCTCGCCCACCGTGACCAGACGGACCATGATGGGGGGAATGATATGTTTGTGAATCGCCAAAGCCTCGGAGAAGTGCATGCCCATCTCGATCTTGTCTTTGATGTCCTTTACGACGGGCTTGAAATAGCGGTTCGTCATCGTGTTTGCGATGTCCTCCAGGGCCGTGACGACGGGAACCCCCGCGTGGAGCATGAAAGAGAGGTTCGAAGCGAACTCGATGATATCGGTGCGGCTGATCCTCCATCCCCTGATGAATCCGTCCAGTTTCTGAGAGAAGGCGTTGACCTCGCTGACGCGGACCACGAAGAGTCCCCTCGCGGAGACATTGTCGTTGACGGCGGCGAGATCATCGGCCTCCATCATGCCCTCCACGAGACTGCCGCTCGCATCGACGGCCTTGTAGGCGTAATACTTCATCCCGTAACCCTGAGCACTTCTTCCAACGATGTGGCGCCGGCTGCAACCTTGAGCAGGGCGTCCCTTTTCATCGGCACCATCCCTTTCCTGATGGCCGATGCATGAAGCCTGGTGATGGCGGCGTCCGTATAGATGAGATCCCTGATCTCGTCATCGATGACAAAGATCTCGCCGATAGCCAACCGGCCGGCGTAGCCCGTTCCATTGCATTTGCCGCATCCCTGACCTTTGTACACCTTATCCACCGGAACGTCGTTCTCCCGAAAGAGCTTCAATTCCTCATCGCTCAAGGAATAGGCAACCTTGCAGAAGTTGCAGGACTTCCTCACCAAACGCTGGGCAATGATGGCCAGCAACGACGATGACAGGAGGAACCTGTCCAGTTTGAGATCCAGAAGCCTCGGTATGGAGGTGATGGCGTCGTTGGTATGGAGCGTCGAAAGCACGAGATGGCCGGTGATCGAGGCGCGGATGGCGATCATGGCTGTCTCCTCGTCCCTGACCTCGCCGATGACCAGGACATCCGGATCCGACCGCATGAAGTTCCGAGCCGCAAGGGCGAAATCGTAACCGGCCTTGACGTTTACCTGCCCCTGCTTCGCCAGGGTCAGCCTGAACTCCACCGGGTCCTCTATGGTCAGGACGTTTCTCTCGAGCAGGTTCACCTCCCGAAGCGCCGCGTAGAGCGTCGTGGTTTTACCCGCGCCCGTCGGACCCGCCATGAGGATGATCCCGTTGGGCTGATGGAACAGGTGCCGGATCTTCCTGACCTCCGATTCCTCGAAACCCAGTCTGTCTATCCGGTGCAGCGAACTGGACCCCGTCAGGACCCGCATCACGACGTTCTCGCCATAGATCGTGGGAAGGGTCGAGACGCGAAGATCGTAATCCTTACGGAAGAACTCAAAGGTGAAAGAGCCGTCCTGGGGAAGCCGTGTTTCCGCGATATCGAGACCGGCCAGGACCTTGATCCTCGATACGACGCCGGAATGGACGATCTTTGGAAGGCCGTGACCGTAATGGAGCACGCCGTCGATCCGGTAGAAGACGTGAATGATATCGGCCATGGGGGTGATGTGGATATCGGTGGCGTTCCGCCGGATGCCGTCCATGAGGATCAGATCCACCAGAGAGGTGATCGTCTGGCCGGTCACCGCCTCTGTCTCCCTGACCTCGCTGATGATCTTTTCCCGCTTCACCTCGATGGGATTCTCGAGAAAGAAATATCCCCTTTCAAGGGATTCACGGTAGCTGTCGGCGTCGACGATATAGACCTTCGGATGCTTTCCTACAAGGCCTGTCACTTTGTCGATGGCCAGGACATTGCTCGGATTCGTCACACCGATGGTCATCGTTCCATCGACCAGATCGATCGGAATGAATCCGGCGTTTTCCGCAAGGTCCCGGGGAACCTTCCTCAGGGCTTCCTCTGAAACGGGGTATTCGGCGAGATCGATGAACTCCATCCCCATCTGCTCCGCCAGGGCCTGTGCCAGTTCCTTCGCGGAGACGAAGCCCAGCTTGACGAAAACATCCCCCAGGAGGTCGCCGGTCAAGCGCTGCTGTATGATGGCGATGCGAATCTGGTTCTCGGTGGCAAGACCCCGCTCTTTGAGAATATCTCCAATCTTTACAACTGCCATACCTTGTCCATTTCCTGAAGAGAGGTGTTGTCTTCGCTCATCGCGAGATGATCACAGGCTGAAGCAGAATGACCAGTTCCGTTTTCCTTACGAGCTTGTTGCGGCTCTTGAAGAAATATCCGAGGAGAGGGATGTCCCCCAAGAAAGGAATCTGGCTGTCCGTAAGCTCTTCCCTCTCCTGGATGAGCCCGCCGAGAATGACCATCTGTCCGTTCCGCACCTTCACGGTCGTGCTCATCTCGCGAAGAGCGATGGTGGGTAGTTGAATCGTGACGGTTCCGCCGACGGGCGCGGGCGTCATCGTCACCAGGTCGGAGGTGATCGGCGTGATCGTGAGCGATATCTCGCCGGTTTCGGTAATGAACGGTACCATGCCGATCATGATGCCCGACAGAAGGCTGGAGGTCTCCGGCGCATAAGTGGGAGAACCGCCGGTCACCGTCGGCTGCGTTACGGTCACCTTCGAGATGAAATCCGTCTTCGTGCCCACGCTGAGGATCGAGGTCTGCCCGTTCATGATGCTGATGCGCGGGTTGGAAAGGATTCTCGTTTCGCCCTGCTGCTCGATCGCCTTCAAAAGCGAGGTAAAATCCTTGGCCGTCGTGGCGATGCTGAAAGCGGGCGATGAGACGGGAACGATACCGGCAAAACCCGTCGTGCTGAAGGTGGCGGTATCGGTCGAACTGCTCAAAATGAAGGTCCAGTCGATTCCGAACTGCAGCGCATCCGAGAGGGTCACCTCGATGATCTTCGCCTCCACCAGCA
Source organism: Deltaproteobacteria bacterium (assembly GCA_016929555.1). Lineage (GTDB taxonomy): Bacteria > Desulfobacterota > Syntrophia > Syntrophales > JAFGIO01 > JAFGIO01. The sequence goes on from JAFGIO010000102.1 coordinate 4,069, forward strand.
CCTGGCGGTTCATAACTTTCCTGACGACATCGAGATACTGCTCCACCTTTTCGAGGTTTCTCTTCGTGGCCGTCACGATGATGGTCCCCGTCATTCGATTGATCAGCACCTTCTGCTCGGGAACAGCCGATGCCGCCATATAGGGACCCGGATAGCCGGCCGTGCCCGCCATTCCCGGCTGCAAGGCGGGCGCCGGTGGAGCCGGAGCTGCGGCTTTGCCATCGGCCAGTCCAAGAATGCCGCCGATCGTTTTTTCGATCACATCCCAGAACTTGTAGGCTTCCTTATCGATCTCGGATTTCTGGGTGATGCTGCCCTTGATATCGCTGCTGCCGCCGCTCGTCGAGGTTCCCGACGACGCGGCCGCTCCCAGCATGTCACCGCCGAGATCGGTGTCGTAGCTCTGGGTGATGGCGGGATGTCCCAGTTCGAAGGTTCTGGTATCGGTTGTCTTCACGATGAGCAGGTTGTTCTTGATCGTGTAAAAATAATCGACCGCTCTGAAAACCGTGTCCAAGGCATCCCCCGCGGTGACGTTTTTCAGAGTCAGCGTGATGGGAATATCCGGGTTCACATCGTTCTCCATCACCAGGTTCAAATTGGTCGACTCGGAGATCACATAGAGGATATCGCGCAGGGGCGTGTTCCGGGCGGAGAGGTCGACGATTCTCTGCTGCAGGGGAGACAATTCCTCGCGCGCAGGAACGAATTCCGGCGTCACGACAGGCTCGACGGGGGCTTTCACCTCCTCGACGACCTTGGCGGCCTCATCCGGTATCTTGATCGCCCTCGGTATCTCCAAAGTCGAACAAGACATAAAAAAGATCAACAAAGGTATCAATGGATAGATCTTACCGGTGGAAAAAGGCATGCCCCACCTCCTATATTCTTTTACCTTAGTTTCAGCCATATGTCTTCGCCCTTTCCATTAGTTAATAATACCTTGCTTTCTTCGATCTTTTTCACACGCTGCTCGCCGATCACACTGCCTTCATTGACGAGCCTGCCGTCGATGATCGCAATCTTCTTTGATGGATTGATCATGATGAACGACAAATTCCTCTCAGCCGGCGCTCTCTCTTGCTGACTGACGGGGGGCGTTATCATGGCGAGCGGCACGCCCGGATAGGCTACCCTCTCTAACTTGGGAACTGTGATGGGATTCCGGATGGAAGCCACGACCGCAGGCTTTCTCGTCAAAACGGAGGGAACGCTCTGCACCTCTGAAAAACCGAGCAGCCTCGTTTCCTGAGGCGTCAACGGCGCGTCGAACCTCACCTTTGAGGACAGGTAAAGAAGGAGTACCAGAGCCACGATCGGCAGGGCTACTATGAGGTATTTGTTTCTGTCGCTGATCACGTTTTTTCTCCAACGGCATAGGTTTTTACTTTGAGAAACCCCCGAATTTCGTAATGAACCCCAGCCTGCTTCTCACCGACCTTGGCCCCTAATGACAAGTTTTCGATGGTAAAGAAGGGGGCATTTAACGACTGCAGATAACCGATATAATTCAAAAATGCCCTATAATCACCCATCATCCCGCTTAAGGTGACGGGAAGCGACACCTCGCTCTCCTTCTTGTTAAAGGCGCCGACAAGGACATCGGCGTCCTTGAGCCTCGCCGCCATTTTATCGAGGGTTGTCACAATGGCGCCCTCGGCCAGCTCCGGTGTAAAGACACCGGGAAGCATCGATTGGACCTGGGTGATCTGTGCCTGGATGTCTTTATCGGCCCGCTTCATCAACAGGGCATTGTTTTTGATCGTCTCGTATTTCGCCAGCGTATCCGAAAGCACGGCGGCATACTTTCCCGTGATGATGATCGCCGAAAGGATCAGGGCTACACATACCACAGCGAGGACATAATAGACGAAGAGCCGTTTCAATCTGACGTCCATGAATCTGCCACCCATAAGTTATTTGCTTTGAACACCGATCAGAAATCCACCGCTCTTCAGATCGATGTTCTGGTTATTGATGCTGGTCCCGGGAATCTGAAGGATGCGGTCCCGTATGTTCTGAAATATCTTCAACCTTTCGGTAAAGTTGTTGCCCGTGATGTTGCCTGCAATTTGAAATTGGCCGATACCGCTTTGTACATTGAATTTGATGTCCTGGACAACGACGTTTTTCATGGGGAAAAATCGAAGCGATGCCAGGAACTTCTGCACGTCCGTCGCCGAGTTGATCTCGTTGATGGTGCTGACGGTGTTGGCCATCTGTTGCAGCTCGGCAGCGCTCTTGTCGTAACTGGCAATGATGCGGTCCGCGTCGGCAAGCCCTTGTTTCGCCTGTCCGATTTTGACTTTCAGAGAAAGGATTTCCGCCGTATTGATCGTCAGCCAACTGATCCCGAGAAGACCAATAATGACGAAAAGGGCCGTCACGGGCGCGAAAACCCGTTTGTGGTTCAAATAGTCCCTGTAACGCTGGGGCATAAGACTGTCCCGCTCCGACAGATCGCGGGAGGCCAAAGCCGAGATGGGCACGATGAAATCCCGAATGACCCCCGGATCCGCAAGGATGATGGCGGGAGGGGTGAAGGCGACCGGGGGTATGATGGTGTCCCAGGGGGCCTCGTCCACCTTTGGGACGGCATTGATCAATACCAGTTGATCGGGGCTCACCTTGAAGGTCTGACGGGAGTAGTTGACCGTCATGTTGATGTTGTCCACATCCACTGTATTGATTTCACGACCGAAGGAGGGGGTGGAACGGACGAACCGCAACTGCCCCCCTTTCATGAGGAACAGACTCTTGTCCGATTCAGAAATGTACAAACTGAGGCTCGTCGAGGTCGATGCCGCACTCGAGGCTTGAACGAGATTGGCCAGGGTCAGGAAATCGGGGAATATGTACTTGACGGTTATCTTGTGTTTACTGAACCGCCGGATGATGGCCTCGAGATCGCTGTTGTTGACGGCAAAGAAGAAGATGTCCTGGCTGCCTCGATCTTCAAGGGTCTTTTTTTCCAGAACATTGTAATAATATGCGATGTCCCCTACCTCCGGGAACCGTTTTCGGATTTCCGTTTCGACGATCGTTTTGAGATAGGATTTCTTGACGGGAGGGACGCTTATGATATCGCTGTAGAAATTTTTGAAATGACAGACGATGACCGGGTCTTTGATGTTTTCCTTATCCAGGAACGCATCCAGTTGATCCTCCTTCAACAGAAAGGTCTTTTCTACATCCACCCTTTCCTTCCTGGGGAAGGCATAAACCACTTTGACAATGTCATCTTCGAAACTGATCGCTATCTTTCTGCCCACTGTCCACTCCTGATGAATGATGCCGATTTTTCAGTCATTTCAACCGAATGCCCTTCCCGTTTGGACCGTTCGTTTTATCTTATGATTTGGACGCCACCTCCCATTTTTCTTGACCTATAATGAAGTTTTATTATTTTTTCAAGCTTTTTTTTAAGCTTTTTAATTAGTTTTCGCCCCAATAGGGATAATTCACTTTATCGTCATGACGGGACATTTTGCTTCGATGATCACGTACTGGGCATTGGACCCAAAAATGAACTTGCCGACCTTCGATTTTCTCTCGATGCCGACGATGATTTCGCCGGCCTGGTTCTCGTTTGCAAACTCCACCAGGTCCTCGCCAGGGGTCAGCCCCCGAATCAGGAGGTGCACCTCGCAGGGAACGTTCTCCCTTTTCAGAAGCGTCTCCGCATATTCCAGTCCCGCTTCCGCCTTCTGGATATCCTCCAGCTTTTCCTGGGGTCCGCCGACCAGGGAAGTCAGCACGTATACCTTGCCGTCAAAGGCCTTCGCATGATCCTTCGCCAGAAGCAGGGCTCGTCTGCATACATCCGAACCATCATAGCCCACGATGATCTTCATGCTCTTATCCTTTCCGTTTCCGATGAAAGCGTAATCGCCCCTATTTCGCCTTCTTCGCGGGGTGTGCCGCCCCCTGCCTCTCGATCCTCTCCTGCCTTTTCCTCAACTTGAGGCTCTTCTCCCGTCTGCGTCTCCGGCGATCCAACTCTTTCTTGCGTTCGATCTTCTTATGCCTCCCCATAGCACCTCCTGAAATAATTTGAAAGTTCGTTTCGCATCCTTCGATAAGCGGCCGGTATCCGCAAGCGGAGCAACTCACCCGTCAGTCATAAGGATATGAGAGGTGTGACGAGAAACCCCCTCATAATTATTGAATTTTGGTTTATATAATCAAATGGCGGAAATTTCAATACGTTTTTCATGCGAGACAGGCACCGCTTATCTCTTGTTTAACCTGCCTTGATGTTATAGACTCCCTGGCCAAAAGGGCCATGCCCCGATCCGTTACGAGGAGTGTCGAAATGAGCGATCAAGAAAACCTGGACCTTACATGTATCCAAACCATCCGCTTTTTAGCCGTCGACGCCATAGAAAAGGCAAAATCGGGGCACCCGGGCATGCCCCTGGGAGCGGCGGCGGCGGCCTATGTCCTGTGGGCGAGACACCTGAAGCACAATCCCGCCAATCCCCAATGGATCGATCGTGACCGGTTCGTCCTGTCCGCCGGCCACGCCTCGATGCTCCTTTACGCACTGCTCCATCTGAGCGGTTACGACCTCGCCCTTTCCGACCTGCAGTCCTTCAGGCAATGGAATAGCCGCACACCGGGCCATCCTGAACGGAATCACCCGCGCGGCTCGGAAATGACGACCGGCCCGCTCGGCCAGGGGTTCGGCGCGGCCGTCGGCATGGCAATGGCAGAGGCCCACCTTGCAGCCCTATACAACCGCGAGGGCTACCCCATCGTCGATCACCACACCTACGTCCTGGCCAGCGACGGCGACCTGATGGAGGGAGTCTCCTTCGAGGCCTCCGCGCTGGCCGGACATCTCGGGCTCGGCAAGCTGATCGTTCTCTATGACGACAACCGTGTCTCCCTCGCAGGCTCGACGCAGCTCAGTTTCTCCGAGGACGTGGCCGGGCGTTTCGAATCCTGCGGTTGGCAGGCCCTGCATGTTCCGGAAGGAAACGATCTGGCGGCCATCGACCGGGCCATCGGCGAGGCAAAGGCCGACGGCGATCGCCCGTCGATCATCTGCATTCGCACCACGATCGGTTGCGGGGCCCCCCGCAAGGAAGGGTCCTTCGAGGCGCACGGCGCGCCCCTGGGGGCTGAAGAAACGCGCGCCGCCAAGGAGCGGGTCGGCTGGCCCCTGGAACCGGCCTTTTTCGTCCCGGAGGATGTAAACGCCCGATTCCGTGAGTTTCGGAACCAAGGAAAACGCGCTGAAGAAAGCTGGAAAGAGATATTTCGCCGTTACCGTGACGTCTGGCCCGGACCTGCCGGGGAATACGAACGGATCACGGCCGGCGAGCTCCCCCTGGATTGGGAGAACGCTCTCCCCGATTTTTCGGGTCAAAGGGGGGAAATGGCCACGCGGAAGGCCTCCGAGGCGATCCTGAAGGCCCTTGCACCGGTGATGCCGGAACTGATGGGAGGCTCGGCGGATCTCAATCCCTCCACCTTCACGTGGATCAAGGGTGCGGGTGATTTCCAGAGACCGGCTGAACCGGATCCCTGCATTCAGGGAGCGACAGGGGGCGCCTGGGGGCGGGCGGGAAGAAACATCCATTTCGGTGTAAGGGAGCACGCCATGGGGGCCATCGCCTCCGGCCTGGCCCTCCACGGAGGCATCATCCCCTTCACGGGAACGTTTTTCACCTTTTCGGACTACATGCGCCCGCCCATGCGCCTGGCGGCGCTCATGGGCCTCCGCGTGATCTACGTTTTCAGCCACGACGGCATCGGCGTCGGCGAAGACGGACCGACCCATCAGCCCATCGAGCAACTCATGAATTTGAGAGCCGTCCCGAACCTGGTCGTCATCAGGCCGGCCGACGCCGCCGAAACCGCAGAAGCCTGGCGGGCGGCATTGCTCCGCAGCGAGGGGCCGACAGCCCTGATCCTGACGCGGCAGAACGTCCCCCATCTGGACCGGACGGTCCTGTCACCGGCCGGCCAGTTGAAAAGGGGCGGCTACATCCTTTGGGATTCGTCCCCGCAAAAACCCCAGGTCATCCTCATCGGAACCGGTTCCGAGGTCTCCCTTGCCCTCGAAGCGGCTCAGATCCTTGCCGGGGAAGGACTCCGCGTCCGGGTTGTCTCGCTGCCAAGCTGGGAACTCTTCGACGGTGAAACCCAGGAGTATCGGAACCATGTGCTGCCCCCCGACGCGAAGCACAGGATCGCCGTCGAGGCCGGAATTCGATTGGGATGGGAGCATTACGTGGGAATCGAAGGGGCCGTCGTGGGCATGGACGGTTTCGGGGCCAGTGCCCCTCTCAAAGTTCTCTACGACCGCTTCGGCATCACCGCAGCGCAAGTGGCGGCCGTCGCCAGGCGTCTAACGGAGCGGCGATAAGACGAGACGAATGCACCGATGAAAGGAGGTGCGGAATGTCACGTATTCGCGAATCGGCGAAACTTGGACCTTACCGGGACCGGATCGAGACCGTTTTAAGCGATCTGAAAAAAAACAGGGTCCTGTCCCGCCTGTGGCGGAAGGACCATACCCTCTGGAAACCTTCGCCCGTCGAGATAGCCGACCGCCTGGGCTGGCTGCAGAGCCCGGCTGCGATGCGCGGGGAGATTCCGGGAATCAACGCCTTCGCAAATACCGTCCAGGCCGCAGGATACACCCATGCCCTGCTCCTCGGCATGGGGGGATCGAGTCTGGCTCCCGAGGTGTTCCGGAAGACCTTCGGCGTTTCGGGAGGCGGCCTCGATCTCGCCGTTCTGGACAGCACGGACCCCGCAGCCGTTTTGTCCGCCGCCGGCCGTTCCGATCCCTCGCGGACGCTCTTCATCGTCTCCACGAAGTCCGGCGGCACCGTCGAGACCTTTTCTTTCTTCCGATATTTTTACAACCTCCTGAACGACCGGATCGGATCGCGGCAGGCGGGAGACCGTTTCATCGCCATCACCGATCCCGGCAGCGCCCTGGCCGAACTGGCGCAGTCCCGCGGCTTCCGCGCCGCTTTCCTCAACGATCCCCATATCGGCGGGCGCTATTCCGCCTTGTCCTTCTTCGGCCTCGTCCCGGCGGCGCTGATAGGCCTCGATATCGGGACACTCCTGACGCGAGCCGTCACCATTGCCGAAAAGGAAAGGATAGGAACGGAAGACCCTGCAAACGTCTCCGATGGGCTCTTCCTTGGAGCGGTCTTGGGAGAAATGGCCCGGATCGGCCGGGACAAGGCGACCTTTTTCTTCCCCGGCCCGCTGGAGAGTTTCGGCAACTGGCTGGAGCAGCTCATCGCCGAGAGCACGGGCAAGGAGGGAAAGGGCATCGTGCCCCTCGTCGGCGAACCATCGGGGCCGTCGGCCGCCTACGGCGAAGACCGCCTTTTCCTGTTCTTTCACCTCGGAAAGGACGGCTCCGACGACGGGCGGGCGGAAGCCCTGGCGGCGGAGGGGCATCCCGTTCTGCAGATCGGACTCGACGATCCCTACGACCTCGGCGGGCAGTGCTTTCTCTGGGAGGTGGCGACGGCCTTCGCCAGCCACATCCTGGGAGTCAATCCCTTCGATCAGCCCGATGTGGAGAAGGCCAAGATTCTGGCCCGGAACATGATCGCCCGGTATCGGGAGGAAGGGGCACTGCCGGAAGATCCGCCGGCGATGACCGGGGGCGGCATCTCCATTTTCGGGGAAACGAACGCAGACAATCTCCGGGACGCATTGCGTGGATTTCTCGCACAGGCGGCACCGGGTTCCTACGTGGGCCTCCAGGCCTATCTGCCGCCGAACCCCGAAACGGACCTGGCCCTGCTGAAACTGCGATCGGCCATCCGGGACCGCTTCCATCTGGCCTCGACGGCCGGTTACGGGCCCCGTTTTCTGCATTCCACAGGCCAGCTGCACAAGGGAGACGGCGGCCGCGGCGTCTTCATCCAGCTCACGGCCGAGGACAGGACGGATATGCCCATACCGGATGAACTGGGAAAACCCAAATCCTCCATGACCTTCGGCATCCTCAAGGCCGCCCAGGCCGCCGGAGACGGGGAGGCCCTCCGCAGTGCGGGCCGGCCGGTGATCCGTTTCCATCTGGGCAGGGATGTCAAGGGAGGACTGGAGACGATGCTGGAGAATTGTTTATGACGAACAACGAAGAACGGCCCCGAGAAAGGCCGAACCGCCTCGCCCGGCAGAAGAGCCCCTATCTTCTCCAGCACGCGAACAATCCCGTGGACTGGCACCCCTGGGACGAGGAGGCCTTTGCCGAGGCGCGCCGGCGGGACAAACCGGTTTTCCTGTCCATCGGCTATTCGACCTGCCACTGGTGCCATGTCATGGCCCATGAATCCTTCGAAGACGAGGAGGTCGCCTCGCTTCTGAACAGCCAGTTCATCTGCATCAAGGTAGACCGCGAGGAAAGGCCCGACATCGACGGAATCTACATGACCGTCTGTCAACTGTTGACGGGCCATGGAGGCTGGCCCCTGACCATCATCATGACGCCGGACAAACGGCCCTTTTTCGCCGCCACCTACCTCCCCAAAAAAAGCGGCTTCGGGAGGGTGGGGATGCTGGAGCTGATCCCGCGGATCAGTGAGATCTGGATGTCGGAACGTGAGCGGATCATGGAGGCCTCGGAACAAATCACCGGGTCGCTCCGGCGCCTCGAAGGCGCTTTGAAGCCGGGGGAACCCTCGCCGGAAATCCTGAAAGAAACCTTCGAAGAACTGCAGGCCCGTTTCGACCGCAAATTCGGCGGATTCGGCCCTGCGCCAAAGTTCCCGATCCCCCACCAGTTGCTCTTTCTGCTCCGCTACTGGAAACGCAGCGGCGAAAAGGAGGCCCTGGAGATGGCGGAACGGACCCTCATCGCCATGCGGCGGGGAGGCCTTTACGATCAGCTCGGCTTCGGCTTCCACCGCTACTCCACAGACGACCGCTGGCTCGTCCCCCATTTCGAAAAGATGCTCTACGACCAGGCCCTGCTGGCCCTGGCTTATCTCGAGGCCTTCCAGGCTTCGGGCAAGGAAATCTTCGGTCGGACGGCGAAAGAGATCTTCACCTACGTGCTCCGCGACATGACCTCGCCGGAAGGAGGTTTCTACAGCGCCCTCGATGCAGACAGCGAAGGCGAGGAGGGTCGTTTTTACCTCTGGAGCGAAAAAGAGGTTCGGACCCTTCTGGATCGGGAAGAGGCGGATCTTTTCATCGCCCACTTCGGCATCGAAGGCAGGGGCAACTTCATGGACGAGGCCTCGGGCGGCAGGCGGGGACTGAATATCCTCCATCTCGAGACGACGCCCGGCGGAGAGAGGCCGGAAAACACCGGAAACGGTGCCGGTCTTCAGCTGGAGACGGCAAGAAAAAAATTGCTTTCGGCACGGGAGAAACGGGTCCCGCCGCTGCGGGACGACAAGATCCTCACCGATTGGAACGGTCTCATGATCGCGGCCCTGGCCAGGGGCGCCTGGATTTTCGCCGACAAGGGCCTTCTCGACGCCGCCCGGTCTGCGGCCGAATTCATCGACAAAAGGATGCACGATCCGAAGGGCCGGCTTCTTCACCGGTATCGGGAAGGCGAAGCGGCCATCAGGGCAACGCTGGACGACTACACCTTTCTCATCTGGGGCTATATCGAACTGTACGAGGCGGCCTTCGATGCCCGCGATCTCCGGGCGGCCCTGAGGCTTCAGGAGGAGATGGACCGGCGCTTCCGGGACGATGAAAAAGGCGGCTACTACTGCACAGCCGGCGATGGCGAGGATCTGCTCGTGCGCAGGAAGGAAATCTACGACGGCGCCCAGCCCTCGGGCAACGCCGCAGCCCTGTGGAATCTGATCCGCCTGGGACGCATCACGGGAAATCCGCACAGGGAGAACCGGGCCATGGAAATCAGCCGCGCCTTCTCCGGAAACCTCCGAGAACACCCCTCCGGCCATTCCCTGTTCATGGTCGCCTTCGATGCCCTGATGGCCCCCTCGCTGGAAATCGTCATCTCGGGCAAGAAAGGCTCGGCGGACACGGAAGCGATGCTGGACACCCTCCGGCATCTCTACCTGCCCGGCGCCGTGATCCTTTTCCGACCGCCGGGCGA
>JAFGIO010000103.1 GCA_016929555.1 Deltaproteobacteria bacterium
GGTCCAGAACTTACTGAAATAGCTGGATTCCCGCTTTCGCGGGAATGACGATTATTGAGGAAATCCGACTTTTTACGAGACCATCAAAAATGGGTCAAATCGAACTTTTTACGGTTTCGTCAAGGATGGGGCGCTTTTTTATGATTTTTTGTCTGGAAGGTTTGTCGCGGCGATGCGGAGGCATGTTTTTGTTGTGTAAGGCGGGGGACTCTGTTATCGTGGCCTCCACCGAAGATGCGCGATTGCGTCCTTCGGGAGGCGCCGTGGACCCCCTGGGCAGCCGGTGAAGACTGAAGCAGGAATCGACAATCATGAAGCATATCGTTTTGGGAACGGCGGGTCATGTCGATCATGGCAAGACGGCGCTGATCAAGGCCCTCACCGGTATCGATACGGATAGGCTCAAGGAGGAAAAGGAGCGGGGAATCACCATCGAACTCGGCTTTGCCTCGTTGTCCCTGCCAAGCGGTCAGATGCTCGGCATCGTCGACGTTCCCGGCCACGAACGGTTCGTGAGGAACATGGTTTCCGGGGCTACGGGCATCGACATGGTCCTGCTGGTCATTGCGGCCGATGAAGGCGTCATGCCGCAGACCAGGGAGCATCTGGCCATCTGCATGCTCCTGGGTATCAAGAAGGGTCTTGTGGCCCTGACCAAAAAAGATCTGGTCGATGAGGATTGGCTCGAACTCGTTACGGACGATGTGCATCAATTCGTCCAGGGGACCTTCCTGGCCGACGCGCCCGTTATCGCCGTTTCTTCCGTCAGCGGGGAGGGCCTTCCGGAGCTCGTCGCCGCCATGGATCGCACCGCCTCTTCCGTGGAGCAACAGGAGGGCACGGGACTCTTCCGCCTGCCCATCGACAGGGTCTTCACCATGAGAGGCTTCGGAACGGTCGTCACCGGCACCCTGACATCGGGCGACATCAAGGTGGCGGAAGCCGTGGAGATCCTGCCGGGCGGTATCACGGCCAGGGTAAGGGGGCTGCAGGTCCACAACCAATCCGTTCCCCAGGCCGAAGCAGGCCAGAGAACGGCGATCAACCTCCAGGGAATCGAGAAAGCGACGGTTGAAAGGGGGTCCGTCCTGGTCCGTCCGGGGACGCTTGAGGCAACGACCCGTCTCGACGTTTTTTTTGAATACCTGCGGGCGCCGGAAAAGCGGCTGAAGAACCGAACCCTGGTCCGCTTTCATGGCGGCACCAGCGAGATCATCGCCAGGATGATCCTGCTCGGCGAGGATGATCTGGCGCCCGGCGGAAGCGGCTACTGTCAGATCGTTCTCGAGTCGCCCTTCGTGGCCGTGGCCGGGGATCGATTCGTCGTCAGGAGCTATTCGCCCGTCATGACCATCGGGGGCGGAGAAATCATCGACCCCCTGGCCCGCAAGCACAAGCGGCACGCCGCTGCCGTTCTTCTCGAATGCGAGATACTCCGGGGGGGCACCGAGCGGCAGCGTTCGGCGGTTCTTTTGGAACGGGCGGGACTGGCGGGCATCGATCTCGAGGAGTTCGTGGAGAGGGCAGGAATCAGCGGCGACAGGCTTCAGAAGATCCTGGCGTCGCTCGTCAAAGACGGGCAGGCCGTTCTTCTCGATGGAGACGACAGGCGGTTCATCTCCCTGAATGTTTACGAAGAACTCCAGCGGAGGGTTCTCGATGTCCTGAAGGCCTATCATGGGCGTCATCCCCTGAAGGAGGGCCTTCTCAAGGAGGAGTTGCGGATCACCCTGGGGCCTTTTATCGCGCCGAGACTTTTCAATGCGGCCATGAAGGATCTCGAGAAAACAGGCAAGATCGTCGTTGAAAGGGAGAATGTCCGCCTGCCCGGCCATAAGGTGAGCCTGAAAGGAGACATGGAGGACCTTCGGGGGCAGATCGCGGGCCTGTATCTTTCCGCCGGCTACGCGCCGCCGACGCTCCGGGAGATCCTGGAACGCTATCCGGACCGCAGGGCCGCCGTCGGCGATGTGCTGGGCGTCATGCTCAAAGAAGCCGTTCTGGTCAAGATCAGCGAAGAACTCTATTTCCACAGGGATGTCCTTACAAAGCTCCGCGAGGACTACAAGGCCGTTCTGTTGAGAGACGGAAAGGCGACGCCGGCCAGTTTCAAGGAGTTGACCGGCCTGTCGCGCAAGTTCATCATTCCGCTCATGGAGTATTTCGATGCGGCGAAACTGACGATCCGGGCGGGGGATCACCGCATCCTGAGAGAGAAGTCGGGTGTATGACGACGATGGACGCGCAAGGATGCATTGAATCGCTGCACGCCCGAATCTATGACGGGACTGCCTGGCGGGACCAGGATTTTCCCATCGTCCGGGAAACGATCCTGGAGGTCTTTGTAAACGGCGGCAGGATCATCAGCCTCGCCTGCACGGGCCATCATCTCGATGAACTGGCTGTGGGATTTCTTCGCTCCGAGGGGATCGTCACGGACCGAAAGGCTATCGGGAAGATCGAGGTGGATGATGCAGGCAAACGGGTTTTCGTCGAAACGGTATCCCCGGTGCCCCTGGGGGCCGGGTCGGATCGTTTTTCGAAGGCCATCGCCGCCAGCGGCGCCCGCAGCAGTTCCCTCGGACAGAGGGGCTTGCGGAAGGATCCGTCCCGGAAGAGCGAAGGAAGGGATCGGCTTTCACAGGGCCTGCCCCTGTCGGCAGCGACAGTGCGAGCGCTCATGGAGGAGCTTCTCGCCTCGGCACCCCTGCACGAAGCGACCCATGGAACCCACTGTGCCGGCCTGGCCGAGCCGGGCGGCCTCATCTGTTCCCGGGAGGACATCGGCAGGCACAACACCATCGACATGCTCGGGGGGTATGCCCTCCTTGGGGATCTGGACTGCAGCGAAAAGATCATCCTGACAACGGGGAGAGTATCTGCGGAGATCGTGCTGAAGGTCTGGAATCTCGGCATCCCGGTCATCATTTCCCATTCGGCTCCAACCTCCAGGGCGGTCGAACTGCTTCGGCAGGCGGGCATCACCCTTGTCGGCCATGTGCGCAGGGGAAAAATGAACCTATACACGGATCGGAACAGGATGATATTTTGAAGACAAAGAACACGTACATCAAGGACATCAGGCCGGGGGACAAGGTCGTCGATACCTTCCTGGTCACGGAAAAGAACCTTGCCTACTCCCAGAAGGGGTCTCCCTACCTGAATCTCCGCCTCAAGGACCGGACGGGCGAGTTGGACGGCAAGGTCTGGGACAACGCCTCGGAATGGGAGCGGGTCTTCAACCGCGGCGATGTGATCCGCATCCACAGCCGGGCCGTCAATTACAAGAATGCCGTTCAGCTTTCCGTGCTGTCGCTCCAGAAGGTCGATGAGGACGCCGTCGATCTGGCCGATTATTTTCCCAGGGCGAAGGGCGATATCGAGCAGATGTTCTCCGAGTTGATGGCTTTCGTCGATCGGATCGAGACCCCGTGCCTCCGGGCGCTGCTCGACGCCTTTTTCAAAGACGAGAAGACCGCCTCCCTCTTCAAGCGGGCACCGGCGGCCAAGGGATTTCACCACGTTTACATCGGGGGGCTTCTCGAGCACACCCTTTCCGTGACGAAGCTGCTGGACATCGTGACACACCACTACCAGGGCATCAACCGGGATCTGCTCCTTACCGGCGGCATCCTTCACGATATCGGAAAGATTCACGAATATTCCTATAACCGGACCATCGATTACAGCGACGAGGGGCGCCTGATCGGGCATATCGTCATCAGCCTGGAGATGGTCGATGCCAGGATCGCCGGCATGGATTTTCCCGAGCAGCTGGCCATGGAGCTGCGGCACCTCATCCTCTCTCACCACGGCCTTCTGGAGTTCGGATCGCCGAAACGTCCCAAGACCCTGGAAGCCCTCATCGTCCATTACATCGACGATCTGGATGCCAAGGTCAACGCCTTCCAGCAATACATCGGAGGCGATCCGAACGTGGCATCGGACTGGACACCCTTCCACCGGCTCTTCGAACGGTTCATCTACAAGGGAAAGGGCGACCAGCGAAGGAGAGAGGACGACTCCGGGGCTGAATGATTCCCCGTCAACCTTTCTATCGGTTGTTTTGCCGGTTCGTCACCGCGAGATTGTCCCGGTGGATGATTTCGTCGTAATCCTTGTATCCCAGGACCTGTTCGATCCTGGATGTCTTCAGGCCCATGATCTTTCGTATTTCCGCGGCCGTGTAGTTGACGAGCCCTTTGGCCAGCAGGGTTTCATCGGCGTCAACACAGGTCACCGGATCGCCGATGCCGAAGTCTCCTTCGACGCCGATGATGCCCGAGGGCAGCAGGCTCTTTCCCTGGTCGATGATGGCCTTTTTCGCCCCTTCGTCGACGACCAGCTTTCCCCTGGAATGCAGGGTAAAGGCGATCCAGTGCTTGCGGCTGGTGAGCGGTTCGCTCACCGGCAAAAAGAGGGTGCCGGTTTCACGGCCCTCGAAAATGTCGGCAAGCACGCCCTTTCTTTTCCCCGGGGCAATGATGCAGGGAATGCCGAAGGCGGTCACCTTCTTGGCGGCCAGAACCTTGCTCTTCATCCCTCCCATGCCAACGGA
>JAFGIO010000003.1 GCA_016929555.1 Deltaproteobacteria bacterium
CCCGTTCATCGATTGCGGTTCGAAAGTGCGTACATGCCAGGCAGCTAAATTTCCCTTCCATGGATGGAACATGCGTTTACGTTGCATGTAAACATGTCCCTGTTTTTCGCTTCAGTGGCAAGATAAATTCTTTTTCCAACGACCTGACGTATGTATACAATTTAATTGACAACGCTCGTTTTCTTCCTTACCATTGCGGCACGTGATAATGCTCCGTTTCTTCACACCCCTCAATCTCCGTTTTTGAAAATCACGAATAGCACTTCGGCGGTTTGAGCGTCGTTGGGTAACTGATCAGAAACGGGATTTCATCTCACAGCGTATCATCAGTATCAAGCGTGACCGGACTCTGCGATTCAAGTTGAGGTTATAGTTGAAATGTTCCAAGTGCGGCTTCGAGAATCCTGAAGAGGCAATCACCCGCAGGCCAGGGAGAAGCTGCAGGCGGCCATCAACATCTTCCGAAGCTGCGCTGCCGACGGCTGGGTGAAGAAGTACAAGGATGATTTGGCGGAACTGTGAACGTGTTGTTTACAAATAGATTTGTCCACTTTTTTCATACATGAATTAACCGTCTCTTTTGCTCTCATGGGGCTTGAGGTGTAAGATTTGCCTTGAATTTGAGATAGACGGCTAACGTTCATTTGACGGGAAAGGAGAAATCTATGTTGGAGTTCGGCTTTATTGAGGCGGACGAGATTCTCCGCGATGCCGTTCGTACGTTCGCCAAAAAAGAACTGGCCGTTGGAGCGAAAGAACGGGCGCAACAAAATTACATGCCTGAGTGGCTGTTTCAGAAAATGGCGGCGTTAGGTTATATTGGAATGGCTGCGGCGGAGGAATACGGCGGTCAGGGAATGAGCATGACCTCTGTTGCTATCGTCGTTGAGGAACTCGCCAAAGTCGATCTTGTAGCTCCGCACGCTGTAATAGTACCTGCGCAGTTTTCCGTTCTTTTACAATACGGAACAGAAGAGCAACGTAGGAGACTCTTGCCTCCCCTGTGCAGAGGAGAGGCGATGTACTCTATTGCCCTCACAGAGCCAGGCTGTGGCACCGATGCAGCGGCTATTAAAATGACCGCTTTAAGAGACGGTGTTGACTATATCTTGAACGGGGAAAAGACGCCCGTGACACGCGGCATGCAGGGGACGGGCGCATTCGTATTTGCGAAGACGGATCCCGCTGCCGGAGCTCGAGGGGTCAGTTGCTTTTATGTGCCTTTTGACACTCCGGGCGTTTCGCGCTCGGAGATACCTTATGCAGGGATGATTCCCCTCAATTGCGCGTCCGTCTTCTTCGATTCGGTGCGCGTCCCCCAGCACAATTTAATTGGTGAAGAAGGTAAAGGATTTTACCTGATCATGGACCGCTTCGATGTCCTTCGCGTGCTGCTGGCTCTCATCGTTCTGGGACAGGCCCATAGCTCACTGAGCGAAGTCATTGAATACGTGAAAGAAAGAACCGCTTTCGGCAGGCCACTCGCTAAATTTGAGGCTATATCCTTCAAGATAGCAGAAGCCGCGACCAAGCTTGACGCAGCGAGGCTGCTCTGCTACCGGGCCTTGTGGATGAGCGACCGCGGAATGAGGCACAGCAAGGAATCGGCGATGTCCAAATGGTATGCGCCGAAGGTTGCCTTTGAGGTCATCCACGACTGTATTCTCATGATGGGGCACTACGGGTACAGTACGGAGTATCCCCTGACGCAACGCCTGCTGGATGTGATGGGATACGAAATCGCGGATGGTACGGCCGAAGCCCAAAAACTGGTCATCGTTCGTGGGTTGTTGGGACGCGACTTCATGCCCTACAAATGATTTCTAAATTTGAGATATTTTGCAAAGGAGGGACGTATGGACCTGGCGTTGAAAGATAAGGTCGGCATAGTGACGGGAGCCGGCTGGGGGATGGGAAAGGCGATTGCCGAAGGACTGGCCGAGGAAGGAGCAAGGGTGGTCGTTGCCGATATAGACGAGGCACGCGGCATCGCTGCGACCAAGCAGATAGTCGACAGCGGTGGCGAGGCGACTTTCGTGAGGGCCGACGTATCGAGGTGGTCCGAGGTCCAGCAGGTGGTGAGTGCTGCCCTGGAAAGGTTCGAACATATTGACATTCTGGTCAACAATGCTGGAGCCTGGGTAATGGAATCCTTTGCCAAGATGCAACGGGAAAGCTGGGACATTCAGATCAACGTAAATTATTACGGAACGCTCAATTTCACAAAGGCGGTGCTCGACCATATGATATCCCGCAAGACGGGGTGCATCATAAGCATCGGCTCGGATGCGGCCCGTATAGGCGAACCTACGCAGACGATTTACTCCGGTACGAAAGCGGCGATACTTGCCTTCACGAGGTCACTTGCCAAGGAAGTCGGAAGATACGGCATCAGAGTGAATGCCGTGTGTCCATCCCTTACGAGGGTCGAGCGGAGGGTGGAGATGGAAGAAAGCATGCGCCGGGAAGATCCTGCAAAGTTTGAGGCGTATCAGGAACAAATGAAGAAGGCCCTGCGACTTTATCCCTTGGGCAAGTTCGGGGCGCCTCAGGACGTGGCCAACATGGTCGTGTTTCTCGCGTCCGACCTGCGGGCCGGGCATATAACCGGCCAGACGATAAGCGTAAACGGCGGCTATTGCATGGTCTGAACCCATGGCTCCAGTCGCTGAAAGGAGGTCCCTCGATCGGATCTTACCAGTTTAGGGTTTGCAGAAAAAAACGAGGTGAAGAAATGGAAAAGGATTATCGCACTATTCTCTATCAAAAGGACGAAGCGGTCCCCAATATCGTTTACATCACCCTCAATAGACCGGAAAAGACGAACGCCATAAGCATAGGTCCCCACGAGATGACAGGGGAAGTGAAGGACGCTCTCAGTGAGGCAAACGACGACGATCAGGTGAAGGTTGTCATCTTCCGAGGTGCCGGGAACAATTTCTGCGGCGGTTTCGATCTTTCCATGGTCTACAGGGTCTACGAAGGAGGGCCGGGGAAACGCCCATACCTTTCCACCCGATTTCACGTCGATGAGGAGCACATCGTGGGGATGCGGTCGGCCGTCGCAAATTGCGCGAAGGTTACCATAGCTCAGATCCACGGCTGGTGCGTCGAAGCGGGGATGTACTTCGCCTCCTGCAGCGACATCGCCATCGCGGCAAAGAACACGAAGTTCTGTCATCGCGGCCAGAGACTCGCTTTCGGCGGATTGCTGGCAATACCGCTGGAAGCCGTCATGGGGCATACGAAAAAAATCGTGGAACTGGCTCTTACGGGCAGAACCATAAGCGGAGAGGAAGCGGAAAACATAGGGATCATCACCAAAGCCGTCGAGCGGGAAGAACTGGAGGACGAAGTGTACGCGCTGGCAAAGGCCCTATGCTGCCTTCCCAGCGACGCTATCGCCGTCGGCAAGATGTACCGCAAGCACGTATATCAGGAACTGGGATTGCTCAATTTCCATTCGCAGACCGTGTATCACACTCTGGGCACCCTCATTCATTATCGGCCCGAAGAGAGAGACTTCATCTTTCTCAGGGACCGCGAGGAGATGGGGGAGCGGGAAGCCTTCCATCGGTATCATCAGCGGTTCGAAGACGCCCTGAAGGAGACGAAGTATTTCCGGAGCTATGGCGGAGATCCGATAAAGGAATGAGAGGAGAGAGTGAATGTCAGTAGTCTTATACGAGAAGATAGACAAGACGGCGGTCATTACACTGAATCGTCCTGAAGTGCTGAATGCATTGAACTCCGAGGTATGGCAGTTGCTGATCGAGGCCTGGCGGAAGGTGGTGGATGATCCGGATGTGTGGACGGCTATTCTCACCGGTGCCGGAGAGAGGGCCTTCTCTGCAGGCGCCGACCTCAAGGAGATGACGGAGAGGAAAGCGCAGGCGGATAGGGAAAACCGCCCCTTCGTTTCGTCACTGCCTGAAGTATCGCCTGCGAAAGGAATGAGCCAGCCCAAGCCCTTGATCGCTGCGATCAACGGTATCGCCACTGGCGGCGGTTTGGAACTGGCTCTCATCTGTGACATCCGTATCTGTTCCGACCATGCCCGCTTCGGATTCGCAGAAGTGAAGCGAGGCATCATGCCAGGCGCGGGAGGCACGCAGCGACTTCCCCGGATCGTGCCTCTCGGTTCAGCGCTTGAAGTCCTCATGACGGGAGATTTCATTGGCGCCGAGGAGGCCTACCGCATCGGTTTGGTCAATCGAGTCGTTCCCGCTTCCAAACTCATGACCGCCGCCCAAGTGCTTGCCAACAGGATAAACGAAAACGGTCCCCTGGCCGTGCGCGCGGTAAAGGAGGCAGCCTATCGGGGTCTTCAGATGCCGCTCAACGAAGGCCTTCATCTGGAGACACTCCTTCTGAGCAGACTGCGTCAGAGTGAAGATGCCTGGGAAGGGCCGAAGGCCTTCGCCGAGAAGAGGAAACCAATTTACAAGGGCAGGTAAAGGC
>JAFGIO010000014.1 GCA_016929555.1 Deltaproteobacteria bacterium
CGGCATCGGGGCGATGACGGACTTTACGCCCCTTTTACAGAATCCGTCCATATTTTTGCTGGGCGCAGCCGGGCAGTTCGGCATCTTCTTTACTGTGGGACTGGCCCTGCTGCTGGGCTTCAACAAGTTGGACTCCGTGACCATCGGGGTCATAGGCGCCTGTGACGGTCCCACGACCATCTACGTCGCATCCCAGTATGCCCCTCACCTATTGGGGGCCGTATCCGTCGCCGCCTATTCTTACATGTCCCTGGTGCCTGTGATTCAGCCTCCCATCATGCGCCTTCTTACGACCGAGAAGGAAAGAAAGATCATCATGAGCAACAAGGATCTCAAGCCGGTATCGAAAACGGCGAAAATCCTCTTTCCTTTGGTCATGACCATCTGCGGCGGAATGATCGCACCCATGGGATTGCCGCTGATCGGCACCATCATGCTGGGCAACCTGATGAAGGAATCCGGCGCCGTCGCACGTCTCACGAAGGCCTCCGAGAACGAGATCGCCAATGTGGTCACCCTGTTCTTGGGACTCTGTGTGGGGGGAACGATGGCTGGCGGCGCTTTCCTGAATCCGCAGACGCTTATGATCCTCGCCCTGGGTTTTGTGGCTATCTGCCTGGATACGGTTTGCGGCGTCCTTTTCGGCAAAGGCTTAAATCTGATTTCGGGCGGCAAATTCAATCCCTTGATCGGTGCAGCGGGCATCTCGGCCTTTCCCATGTCGGCCCGGGTGGTGCAGCGTGAAGGTCAGAAATGGAATAAAAAGAGCTACTTGCTCATGCACGCCATGGGCGCCAATGCCGGAGGTCAGGTCGGTTCCGTCATGGCTGCCGGCGTTATGCTTTCCATCCTGAAGGGGATGGGCATCATTTGATCTTTTGTATATATACGTCGTCCGGAATCTATATGCACGATACGTTCGGTAGACGTCTTACGGAGTGCACCGCCGTTAGAAGGCACCCGGCCGGACAGGTGATGGATTTACCATAGAATGGGGAACAGTGGATTTGGGACATAATCCCGATAAAAATGCGATAAGGAGGTAAGGAAATGAGTGTGATTGTTGAAGCGCCCATGCCGGGAAAGATTTTGGAGATCAAGGTAAAAGTTGGTGACACGGTAAAAGAGGACGATGAGCTGGCCGTTCTGGAAGCCATGAAGATGGAAAACCTAATTTACTCTCCAGCCGGCGGAACGATCAAGGAGATCAAGGTCACCGCCGGCCAGAACGTGGAGACGGATCAGGTCATCATGGTCATCGAATAAATGGGGGAGTGCTCAAGCCTGCCCGGCGTCGGTTTGGTCATTACTTTCATTGTAACGATCCAAAACGGTTTTCTTAAACGATTCAGGAGAGATCTTCGTCGCCATTTGGAATGGCGGGATGTGTTTGCTGGTCGGTTCAGCCGTGCCTCGATGCGATTCGATGTGCGCCAAAATGGGGGGAGTGGACATGTTTCGTGAGGGCGGCATCCGGTTCATTGGGGATCGATGCCCCGGCAGTGCCTGCAGTTCATTATCGATATTTGAGATGAAAAATGTGTGTTGCGCCGGCGACGGGCCATCTCAAGTACCGAGAAGAATTCAAGGGGATCGGCTGGCTGCCAGCCATCGATTAGCCCGTCTGTCTGACGAAGTAAGGAGATTTGAGAGGTTTTAAGGAGGGAAGGTTGTATGATGGACAAAGAATGTCATGGTAAACCCATTGAAGATGTAGCCCAGGGTCTCAAGTGTCAGATCGAGACGGGTCTAACGGCGGCAGAGGCTGCCGCCAGGCAGAAGGAGCACGGCTACAACGAACTCGCCGAGCGCCCCCGCCCCGGTTTTTTCAAGTTGCTGCTGGACCAGTTCAACAATTTCCTCATTATCATCCTGATCATTGCGGCGGTCGTTTCGCTGCTGCTGGGCGAGTATATCGACGCCATTGCCATCATGCTGATCGTCGTGCTGAACGCCGTGGTGGGCGTCGTTCAGGAATCGAAGGCGGAAGCGGCGCTGGCGGCGCTCAAGAAAATGGCGGCCCCGAACGCCCAGGTCATTCGCGACGGGCACCAGATGACCATTCCCGCCAGGGAACTCGTTCCGGGGGATATCGTCCTTCTGGAGGCGGGCAATTACGTGCCGGCGGATATGCGCCTCGTGGAGAGCGTCAATCTAAAGATCGAGGAGGCCTCCCTGACGGGCGAATCCGTTCCCGTGGAAAAGGATGCCAGGGTCGTCCTGGACAAGGAAGCCCCCCTGGGAGACCGCCACAACACCGCCTTCATGAGCACCCTCGTCACCTACGGCCGGGGCAGAGGTCTTGTCGCAGCAACGGGCATGCATACCCAGTTGGGTCTCATCGCCGAGATGCTTCAGTCCTACGAAGAAGAGGACACCCCCCTCCAGCAGAAACTGCAGCAGCTTGGGAAAGTGCTCGGTACGGCCTGTCTCGCCATCTGCGGCGTCGTCTTTGTCTACGGCATTTTTAGGGATACCCATCCCGGTATGATCCTCAGCGATGGGTTTCTCCACTACCTCCGCATCGAGAAGATGGACATCATCAATCTCTTTATGACCGCCGTAGCTCTGGCCATCGCCGCCGTGCCGGAGGGCTTGCCAGCCATCGTGACCATCTGCCTCGCCTTGGGAATGCAGCAGATGATCAAGCGCCACGCCCTGATCCGCAAGCTCCCCGCCGTGGAAACCCTGGGCTGCGCTACGATCATCTGTTCCGATAAGACGGGGACCCTGACGCAGAACGAGATGACGGTTGTGCAGGGGTGGACCGGGGGCAAACGGTTCCGCGTCACCGGCGAGGGGTACAATCCCATCGGTCAGTTCTCGATGAGCGAAACGACCTTCGATCCCCGCCGGGAAGGCGACATCGCGGTGCTCCTGCAGGGAGGTCTCTTGTGCAACGACGGCAGGCTCGAAGAGAGCGGGGAGAGCAAGGGCGAAAAGCAGTGGCGGATCATCGGCGATCCCACGGAGGGAGCCATGGTCGTCGCCGCGGTAAAAGGCGGCTACGACAAGGCAGAGGCGGAAAAAATCATGCCCCGGGTCCAGGAGATCCCCTTCGATTCGGACCGGAAGCGCATGACCACTATCCATAAGGCCAACGGTTCAGGATCCCTTTCCGTTCCCAGCTTCGCTTATCCCGCCGTCACGGCCTTCGTCAAGGGGGCGCCCGATATCGTTCTCGATCTGAGCACCCATTATCTGGAAGGCGGGAAGAACATCCCGCTGACGGAGGAGAAACGCAGAGACATCCTGGAGCAAAACCACGATATGGCCAGCCAAGCCCTGCGGGTTTTGGCCGTGGCCTACCGGCCGCTCGATGCCGTTCCGGAAGCCTGCAACATGGAAGAAATCGAAACGGATCTGATCTTCGTCGGTCTGATGGGCATGATCGATCCGGCTCGCCCGGAGGTTGTGGAGGCCGTCAAGGTGGCCAAGGGGGCCGGCCTGCGCAGTATCATGGTAACGGGCGATTACAAGGATACAGCCCAGGCCATTGCCCGGGAGATCGGCATTCTCAGCGAAGACGGCCTGGTCCTGACAGGCGCCGAACTCGACAAGATGAGCGAACACGAACTGGCGGCCAGGGCCGACAAACTGCAGGTCTGCTGCCGGGTCTCGCCGGCCCACAAGACGAAGATCGTGGACGCCATGAAGGAAAGCGGGCACATCGTAGCCATGACGGGCGACGGCGTGAACGACGCCCCGGCACTGAAGCGGGCCAATATCGGCGTGGCCATGGGGATTACGGGGACGGACGTCACGAAGGAGACGGCGGACATGGTGCTGACCGATGACAATTATGCCAGCATCGTGGCGGCCATCGAACAGGGGCGGATCATCTACTCCAATATTCGGAAATTCGTATACTTCCTGCTGGCCTGCAACATCGGCGAGATCCTGATCATCTTCGGCGCTATGGTGATGGGTTTGCCCATTCCCATGAGGCCCATCCAGTTGCTCTGGCTGAACCTCGTTACAGACGGCGCGCCGGCGTTGGCACTGGGCATGGAGGAAGGCGATCCCGACACGATGAAGCACCCCCCCCGGCCTCCCAAGGAGCCAGTCATCAACAAGGACATGGCCATCGGACTGGCCGTTGTTTCCATTGCCGATGCTATCGCTGTCCTCTGCGCCTTCTACTTTGTCGGCCTTGATCGCTATCCGGACTCACTCTCACACGCCCAGACCATCGCCTTCGTGACCCTCTGTACATCGGAATTGCTTCGAGCCTTTACGGCGCGATCGGAGTACCATAGCCTCTTTTCCATCGGTCCCTTCTCGAACAAGTGGATGAACTGGGCCGTCGGCATTTCCTATCTGCTTGTCATCGCTGTAGTTTATGTGCCCTTCCTGCAGCCCTTCTTCGGCACGGAGGCGATCACGCTCGTCGACTGGATCGAGATGGCGCCCTTCTTCTTTACGGCGCCCGTCGCGATGGAGTTGGTGAAGGTTTACCTGCGGCACCGCAAGTCAAAGGAAACGTCAGTCTTGGCGGAAGCATGACCATTTCCGCGGGGCATCATCGATGCCTCTACACATAGAGGGGAGGGCGGCCGGCGGCCGCCCTCTTTTTTTATACGGGCACGTTGACA
>JAFGIO010000104.1 GCA_016929555.1 Deltaproteobacteria bacterium
CCACCTTGCCGACCATCTGTTCCACCGACTCTCCCTGGGTGACGTCCGCCTGAGCAGCCATCGCCTTGCCGCCCGCACTCTTGATTTCTCCCGCCACGCTCTCCGCCCGGTCGAGATAGAAGTCGTTGACGGCGACACTGGCGCCCTCGGCGGCAAGCGTCATCGCGATTCCCCGACCGATGCCGCGGCCCGAGCCGGTTACAATGGCGACCTTCCCTTTGAATCCCAGATCCATTCCCATTCCTCCTTGAAGATGTATTTGGGGTCTGCGACCCTCAATGAATGCTCCCGAAATGAAATATTGCCATCCGATTTCGCAAATGACGATATTTCCAGAAAGAACAGAGGCGACGTTGTCCTATGTTTTGATTGCCGGATTACTATGAGATTCCGATGGAACTACAGCATGATGAGTGTGAGCTATACCGTGAGACGATTTTACTGAGACTCGATGCCCTTAAAGAAGATCATCCGGCTCGTCCTTACGAAGTGCTCTCCATCCATTAGAGAACGATTTAAGACCCACTGCTGAAACATTCCGCGGTTCAGGGCGCCATAGATGATGCTTGCGATATCGGGATCGAGGTCCTTTTTGAGAAGACCCTGGCGTATGCCCGTGCGGATGAGGTCGGCTATGAATTTATTGAATTTATTGCGTACAATCGAGAGGGAGTTCGCGAAATCGGGGTCGGATTTGAGTTCATTGGAAAAATTTTCAAACAATAGAAGCCAATCCAGATTTTTCAATGCAAATTCGCTGGAAAAACTGCCTGCGCGGTGCAGCTTGTCGACGGCGGTGCCCTCCTGTTCATTTACACTCCGTATGAGTTCGTCGACATACCGCACCTCGTATTCCTTGATCAGCCGGTGAACCAACTCGCCCTTGCTGCCGACATGGGCATAAAATGCCGCCTTGGTCAGGCCGATCTTGTCCGTGATGTCCTTGATAGAGGTTCCGTGACAGCCCTTGCGGGCGAACAGCTCAACGGCAGCATGCAGGATTCTGATATTGGTGTTGTCCGTTCGACCCACTGCAACCTTCCCCTGTTTGATTACCGAACAGTCGGTCATGAAGATACATAAAATACGCTCCAGAAGTCAAGTTTTTTTTAAGATTGCAGCCCCCTTTGGGAAAAGACAAAAAAACCTGAACAACTGTTTTTTTACAATTATAACAATGCAATGGAGAACCATCCCTTTGAAATTTGAACGGTCCTATAAAAACCTTGACAGATCGCGGTTTTTTGCTTAACTAAAAACTTACCGGTCGTTTAGCAATATCGGATCTGGCAAACGCCCGACCCCATCAGGAATAAGGAGGTTCAGCAATGCGAAAGGTAAAGATCATTGGAGGGGCTGTGACAAAATTCGGAAGGCATTTGGACCGCAACATGAAATCCCTCGTCGCGGAAGCGGTCAACGGCGCTCTCGCCAGTGCCGGCATCGACAAGGGAATGCTTCAGGGAGCATGGGTCGGCAACGCGGCACAGGGGCTCCTCAACGGTCAGGAATGCATACGGGGTCAAGTGGTGCTTCGTGCCATGGGAATCGGCGGCATCCCGGTGGTGAACGTCGAGAATGCCTGCGCGGCTTCCGCGACGGCCCTGAACGGCGCCTGGGCCATGGTCGCCCTGGGCGAAATGGATGTCGCCGTCGCGATCGGCATGGAGAAGATGTACATGGAGGACAAGAGCAAGGTCATCGCCGCTTTCACGGGAGGCATGGATGTGGAAATGCTTCCCGTCATCATGGAGAACTTCAAGAAGCAGGAGGAACAGGTACGCAAAGAACTGGAAGCCCTCGGCCAGGCGGGAAAGGAGAAGTCCGGTCAGCGGACGGTCTTCATGGACGTCTATGCGATTGGAGCGCGTCGCCACATGACGAAATACGGCACGACGCAACGGCAGCTCGCCGCCATATCCTCGAAGAACCATTTTCACTCCTCCATGAACCCCTTTGCACAGTACCAGAATACCTTCACGATAGAAGAGGTGATTGCCGCACCCGAGGTGGCCTGGCCGCTCACGCGGCCCATGTGCTCGCCGATCGGCGATGGCGCGGCGGCGGTGATCGTCTGCTCGGACGAATTCGCCCGCCGGACCGGCGCGAAGGGCGTCGAGATCGCCGCGTGCCTGCTCGGGAGCGGGGAAGATTTCCCGCCGGGGGGAAAGAACCCCACGCTGCAGAAACTATCGAGACGCGCCTATGAGAAGGCGGGCCTCGGACCGGAGGATATAAGCATTGCCGAACTCCATGATGCGACCGCCTTCGGTGAGCTGTACGTCACCGAGGAACTCGGTTTCTGCAAAGAGGGGGAAGGCGGTCCCTTTGCAGAGGCCGGACATTCGACCCTGGGCGGAAAGCTCCCTGTCAATGTATCCGGAGGTCTCGAATCACAGGGCCATCCGGTGGGTGCGACGGGCGTCCGGCAGATCGTGGAACTCTACTGGCACCTGACCGGCCAGGCGGGCAAGCGCCAGGTGGAAGGCGCGAAGGTCGGCCTCGCCCAGAATGCCGGCGGCACCATCGGCGAAGGCGAAGCGGCCCTGTCCGTCACGATCCTGAAGGCGTGAGTCGATTCGTCTCCCGGTTTCCGGGCTCATGGAAAAAGCAGCTAAGGATAAACCTCTTTGATTGTCTGCGGAACCAATGATGACGACCTCGTAAACCCTCGTGCCCCGTGGGGCGCCACGAAGCATGAAAATAAGCAAGGTCATTCCCGCGAAAGCGGGAATCCAGGTTCGTTATTTTCGTTCGTCAACAACAGGGGGTAAGGCAGCGCGGATGAGACAGGAAGATATCCTCTCGAAGGCGGATTCCTCTTCGATCAATGAAACGGAGAGTCTGCACGGTGGACTGATTGTCGGTTCCATTCTGCGGGACTATGGCGTCAGGCACGTATTCGGCATACCGGCAACGTATGTGTGGTCTTTGGAGACGGGCTTCCACGAAAACGGCATCACCCGCATCCAGTTCCGCCATCAGCAGGGAGCGGTATACGCCGCCGACGCCTACGCCCGATGCAGCCGTTCCCCCGGTGTGTGTTTCGGCAGCGCGGGAACCGGTGTTACGGACTCGGTGAGCGGGATCAACCAGGCCTGGCTTGCCAAGAGTCCTGTCATCGGCCTGTTCGGGATGCACGAATGGGATCAGAGCCACCGGGGCGCCATCCAGGAAGTCTACCCGAGCCGGATCTTCGATTCCATGACGAAGTGGAGCGTCGATATCGACGACCGGAGACTGATACCGCTCTATCTGAGGAGGGCCTTCAGGGACTGCATGTGCTATCCGCCGGGTCCCGTAACCATGGGATTGACCCTGAGGGCTCTCGGCGCAATCCACAATCGCGACAGTCTCATAGGAGACGTCCCGCGGGAAACGATGGCCCGACCCGCACCCGCCCAGGGAGATCCCGCCGCGGTGGCGCGGGTGGCGCGAATGCTCTTCGAGGCGAAGAGACCGGTTATCGTCGCAGGCGACGGCGTTTACTGGGCCGACGCCTGCAAAGAGCTTGCAGAACTCAGCGATTTGATGGAGACGCCCCTCAATATGCGAAGGATGGCCCGGGGATCTCTCGACGAAAATCATCCCCTGGCCGTCAATGGGGCCTATCGGGCGGAGTTCTGGGCGGATGCGGACCTGGTCGTCATGCTCGGTCTGCCGCTGGGTTCCTTCGAGCGCAACGGCAGACCCCCGGCATGGCCGGGAAAAGCCAGAAGAATCGTGATCCAGGAGGCAGCGGATGAGGGATGGGCGCCGCTGCCCATCGACGAGTGCATCATCGGCAATCTCAGGCAGGTGCTGCTGCAGATCCTGGAGCTGGTCCGGGGCAAAGCGACGGAGGCCGACCGGAAGACCTGGCGAGAACATCTGGAACGGGTGCGTCGGACCTACGAGGATGCCCTGGCCGTTGACGAATCCCTGTACGCCGGACGCAGTCCCATTCACCCATGGAACCTGTCCCGGCAGGTAGCCGACATCCTGGATCCCGAAGCGACAATTATCCTCGACTCGTTTCTGGTGAGCACCTTCCTTACAGACAAAATCAAAGCAACCTTCCCTGGACAGATTCTCGATTCGGGCGAAGGCGGCGGCTTCGGATACGGCATCGGCATGGGCATCGGCGCCCAGCTTGCGAGACCGGGAAAGCCCGTCCTCGTGCTCACGAGCGACACAAGCATCGGCATGGGAGGCGGGGACATCGAAACGGCTCTGCGCTACCGGCTGCCTGTGGTGTATCTGGTCGCCAGTCACGGAAGCCTGGCCGGCGGGGTGGATTGCTTTTTCAAGGGGCAGATCCAGTCCTGGAATTATCTGCCCGGCCTCAGGTATGACTCGATGTACGAAGTGCTGGGATGTCATGCGGAACATGTGAGCAGGGTCTCCGATATGGGGCCCGCATTGCGCCGGGCGTTTCATTCCGGCAGAACGGCGGTCGTTCAGGTGGAGGTGGACAACCGGGTTGTCCATCCCTGGTTCGAAACGCTTTCCTTTCGTCTGGGCGTGATCGCGCATCAACTGGACAGAAATCGAATTCCCGCGCCGTTTTA
>JAFGIO010000105.1 GCA_016929555.1 Deltaproteobacteria bacterium
ACATTCTTCGGCTTGCTCTCGGCGGGTCTCGCCATCGCCCTCAAGGATCCCCTGAGCAACATGGCCGGATGGGTCTTCATCGTATGGCGGAAACCCTTCGAGATCGGTCACCGGATCGAGATCGGCGGCGTGGCGGGGGATGTGATCGACCTGCGGATCTTCCAGTTTACCATGCTGGAGATCGGCAACTGGGTCGATGCCGACCAAAGCACGGGACGCATTATACACGTTCCCAATGCGAAGGTTTTTACCGAGCCACAAGCCAACTACAGCCAGGGATTCGAATACATTTGGAACGAAATCCCCGTGCTGGTAACCTTCGAAAGCAACTGGAGAAAGGCAAAAGACATCCTCAGCCACATCGCCGAGAAGCACGGCCTACCAGCGGGCAAAGAGGCGGCGGAACAGGTCGCCCAGGCGGCTCGCAAGTTCCTTATATTCTACACGATCTATACGCCGATCGTTTACACAAGCGTCAAGGACAGCGGTATCATGCTCACCATTCGCCATCTTTGCGAATCGCGAAAGCGTCGTGGTGTCAGCGAGGAAATTTGGGAGGATATCCTCCAGGAATTTTCCCTTTGCGAAGACATCGACTTCGCCTACCCAACCACGCGCTGGTATGACAACCGGACGGAAGGAAAGCATCAACTCAAGCCGAAAGAAGGGTTGCAGGACCTTCCCGGCTCCCGCGAAGGCGTGAAATCCGATGAATGATACAGCTCCTGCTCCTCCGGATGTGATAGCGGAACGTCCGCTTGCATATCTCCATCAGCGACAGCAGGAGACTAACGGGCCATCGGTCCTGAATTCGCTTCAGAGGAATGTCACCTCTAACCACGCCGGCATCGCTCGGAATATCCGATGGCATGACGAGACCTCGTGACAGCGCGCTCCGAAATGATGCAGACGGCAAGAAATTATAAAGCGAGGGGCGTTGCGGAATGACCTTCTTCGACTACGCACGGGAACTGGATATCACGACCTGTATCGAATTCGATCCGATTCTGCTGGTCCCGGAAGAACGGATACGCGCATACTGCCGAGCCGACAAGTGCCGGAACTACGGCAAGAACTACATGTGCCCTCCCCATATCGGGACTCTGGAGAACATCAGTGCCCGGCTGAACACATACGACCGCGGCTTTCTTCTCCAGTACGAGCGGAAACTGGACGTGAAAAACGATCGTTCCGGCTCTCTCAAGACCCAAGATGATTTCCACCGAAAGATTCTGGAGCTCGAAGCGTTCCTCCGGGAGCAAGGTGTCGCTGAATCCTGGGGTCTCATCGGGGGAAATTGCAGGCTTTGCCAGCCATGCAAGGCGGTTAGCGGCGAGCCTTGCGCTCAGCCCGGCCGGGCAAGACCCTCGCTGGAGTCCCTTGCCATCGATGTCCAGCGATTTCTTGCGGGGTTCGGTCTGGACCTGAAGTTCCGTGAGGACCGCATAACCTGGACAGGCGCCGTTCTCTACCGGAACCTTTTCGGATAGTCCCTTGCCTTCCGCTATTGCCGGCGGCGCGATGAATCATTTCTCAGGCTCGTCGCCACTGAAACGAGAATTTGGCGCAATTCTTCCCGCATGGATTCGTCGGCCAACGGATCGCCTAGCAGGTTCGCGCGGGAGACGATCGCGGATAACGGGATGGAACCAAGGGGAGAAAGGCTTCTCTGCATCAACTTTTCTTTCAGCAACGGCTCGGTTTCGCCGTCGACCTTGTTCATCACGATGCCGCAGGCTTTTCCGGCTTCCTTCGCCAGTCCGCACGCTTTCTCCGCGATGGCTACCGCCTCCTGGGAGGGATCGACGGTGACCAGGATATAGTCAGCTCCTTCCAGGATGCCGCGTCCGAAGTGTTCCACCCCGGCCTCGGTGTCCACCAGCACCCATAGCCCGTTGTCTGCGGTTATCTGTTTCAGAAAAGACCGGGCTACCACCCCCATGGGGCAGGCACAACCCTCCATACTGTGTTCGATCTTACCCACCCTGACCAGCGTCAATTGACCTCCACCACTCTTGAAATCCTCAGGAAGGCTTCCCAATTCGAGGCTTCCTTCGAAGAGCTGCAGATCCTCGCTGCCCTCGCCCCTCAAGAGGGCCAGCAGTTTTTGTCTCACCGCCGGTTTCCCGCCGAGGAAATCCATAAGGGTACGCGTCGGCGGCTCAAGGCCCAGCATCACGTTGAGCCCGAGATTCGACTCGTCCGCATCCACCACCAAA
Source organism: Deltaproteobacteria bacterium (assembly GCA_016929555.1). Classification (GTDB taxonomy): domain Bacteria; phylum Desulfobacterota; class Syntrophia; order Syntrophales; family JAFGIO01; genus JAFGIO01. The sequence goes on from JAFGIO010000105.1 coordinate 2,220, forward strand.
ACCGTCTCGCGGTTCGCAAGTTCTCCCGCCAGTAGAGAAACGAATGAGCTCTTTCCGCTGCCTCCTCTCCCACATACGATCACCTTAGGCATTTACCCCACCTCCATCTGCATTTACCTTGTTGAAATAAAGGTCATTCTATTTTTCAACGTCTCTGAAGAATCCCACACCGCGCTGTCTTCAACGACGCATGAGAATAACCGGTATCATTCCTGGCGGCAATGGAAATCTCTTTTTATTAACGAACCACCGACCATGACACCTTATTGTCAACTTCCGTCAGACGGATGCTAATGGGGCCAGGACAACTCTCCCAGGGCGATGCGGCACAAGTCCGTGATAAACAGCTTGGGTAGGCCCAAGCGTGATGTGGGCCGCCGCATGATGGCGTCGCAGAGGGGACAGATCGTGATCATGGCCTGGGCCCCGCAGTCGAGTGCGTCTCTGACATTCTTTTCCTGCATTTCCACGGCCAAAGTTCTGTTTGTATTGAGAATGGGCAAGCTGCAACAGAGGGCGTTCACTCTATCGTACTGTCTCGGCGGGCGTTCCACACCTACAAACTCAAATATCTGATCGAGCCAGGCATCCTGTTGTGGAATCCAGCGGGTGGCGCAGTTGACCTGCACGGAGACCTTTTTACCCAGCTTTGCGATATCTTTTTGATTCTTTCTGAGATAATCGATGAGGTATTCAAAAAGGTGCATGTACCTAAAGGGGACGGCAATGCCCAGCTCCCTCGCCTTTACATGGGCCAAGACGTAGCCTTCGTTATGGATATAGACGATATCCTTGCCCAATTCAGCCAGTTTGCCGATCACCCGGGCGGCGTACTTCTCGACGAAGCTTTCCGCCCCCAGGTGGACCAAGCCTACAAGCGACATGTATTCGGGCCCTCGTACAACCGACATACCCTGAAACAACCTGCTTTCAAGGGTGCCTTCGGGAAAGTTCGTGAAATCGAAGGAGTCGAACGACAGGACCGGTTTATCCGGTTCACCCGGTATGATCTGCGAAGGATCGCCCCGACCCTCAAGGCCCGCGGCAAGTTCGTCGCGCACCACCGGGTTTCGGTCCACGGGTGCAATACCGGTCTTCTCCTGCATCTTGAAGACGAGGTTGGATGGATCGGCTCCGGTCGGGCAGTAGTCGTTGCAGGCGACGCAGGTGATGCATTGTTTCAGGATTTCCGCTTCCTTTCCCGCCGCAAGGCGTTTGATCTCATCGACCGCCTTCTCCCGGTCGAAATCGACATAACGGCATTGCGCGAAGCAATCCCCACAGAAATCGCATTTCGAAGCATCCCACATGATTATAGACCTCCTGAAAAAAGTCCGTTCGCTTTCCTTTTTGGATTCTCTACCTTCCCGAAATGGCGGCCCATCCTTCCTCGAGGGCCTTCCGGTGCTCCTCGCTGACCAGAGGCGCCCTCATGGCCCTTTTCGAGTATTTAATAGAAATCGGCGAAAGTTTCGCTATTTTTTCGGCCATTTCCAGAGCCGCAGCCATGAGCCGATCGTGTGGCACGACCTTGTTCACGAAACCAGCTTTGAAAGCCTCTTCAGCGCTCACGTAGTCGCAGGTAAACAACCATTCGCTCGCTTTCTGACGGCCCACAATTGCGGGCAGCACCGTGAAGGATCCATAGCAGAGGGCGCCGATCTTCGCACCGATGAAACCGAGTTTCGCGTTCTCCGAAGCCACGATTATATCGCAGAGCATCGCCTGCTGCATTCCGTCGCCGAGGGTGTACCCGTGTACCGCGGCTATGACAGGCTTGTCGAAGTTGTACAGATATTCCTCCTCCTGCAGACTCACGAATTCCTGGAGGTCTTCCGGAGGCGTACCCATATCGAACCCGGCCGAGAAGGCTTTTCCTGCGCCGGTGTAAATCACGCATCTTATGGCCTCATCGGTCTCGATTTCCTTCAGGGCGCGAAAAACCTCCTTTTTCGTTTTAAGATTCAAAGCGTTCAATTTATCCGGCCTGTTCAGTGTAATGACCGCCACGTTTCCTCTTTTTTCCAAGATAATGCATTCGTAATCCATTTCTCAACTCCTTCTCCCTTCACAAAATCGTATGCAGTTCCGTTCACGAGGAACGGTAAATGCACCGTTACCAGGCCGGTCTCAAATCCAGGTACCCGATTCCTTGGATCTGTAATTCAGCGAGAGGTACACGGCATCGACAAGACTCTGCTTTCGGTCGTCGTCTTCCTCCAAGCCGGCCATTCTGTTCATCATGTAGCCAAAGGACATCCTGGATCGAGGGTCGGCGAATCCAAGGGAGCCTCCGTTTCCGGAATGGCCGAAGGCTTCTTCCGACAGGATGGTCGAGTTTTGCAAGCCCAGGGGTTGCCTCCGGTTGTCGATCGATTTCATAAATCCGAGGCTGAACCGCCCGGGCGCCAAAGTCACGGCGTCCCGTCCGCTGGCCGAGGATACGGCGGACATGCGCGCCAGTGTATCGGCGCCCACCAAATCCACACCTTTCAAGCTTCCCCCGCAGGCCAGGGGCGCGTACATGGCGGCCAAGCCGCGGCCATTGGTTATCCCATTGCCGGCCGGTATCTCGGCGGCATGCGCCTCGCGGGAGTCCCAACGGCTTGGACCCCATCCACCCACGTTCCAGTAGAAGAGGCCGGGCAGAGAGGTCCGGTCGTTCAGCATCGCACTGATGAACGGCGTTTCCAGCAGTTCATCGGGCGGCGGTCCGGCCGGGATCATCGGCGCTACCCTCGGTTCGATTTCCTCCGGCAAACCGATCCAGAAGTCGAAGCCCATAGGTTCGGCAACCTCGTCCTGAAAGAAGGTCCCCAGGGACCTGCCGGACAGGCGCCTTACGACCTCCCCGACCAGCCACCCGAAAGTGAGCGCGTGGTATCCGTGGCGCGTGCCCGGCTCCCAGAAGGGCTCTTCCTCTTCGAGGGCCGTTACCATGTAGTTCCAGTCGTAAAGAGCCCCTTTGGGCAGTCTCCGGCGGAGGTTCGGCAATCCGGCCTGATGATTCAGGAGCATCTTGACGGTGATCTTTTCCTTGCCGTTTTTTGCGAACTCAGGCCAATACTGCACGACGGGCGCGTCCAGATCGAGCTGTCCCCGGGCCGCCAGAATGTGCGCACACAATGCGGTAGCGCCCTTGGTGCTGGAAAAGACCATTCCGACTGTATCCTCTTGCCAGGGAACACCGGTATCGATCCGGGCGGTGCCTCCCCAGAGGTCCACGACCGTTTCGCCCTCCAGGGTTACACATAGCGATGCCCCTACTTCGGCTCGTTCTGCAAAATTCCGCTCGAACTCTTCGCGCACCCTCTCGAATCTGGGCTCACAGAATCCGGACAGGGCCATGACCCACCTCCCTCCACATCCATTCTTAAACCTCGCCTCGTGCTTTCATGAACCGGAGTTCTACTTCTCCGCATCAAAACGGATCCAGGCACTGGGGAATCTCACGAAATCTTTTTACGACCTATCTGCTTTGATTCAGCCGTATGCAGGACGATTTTTGCCTCCGCAAGCTTTTTGTAAACAGCTTTAATCTTGGCAGGATTTCCTGCCGACACCGCTTTGAGCAAGTCTCCCTCCAATTCCGCGACCTCCAGAAGCTTGTAATAATCAAGCGACTCCTTCAGGTGGGCGAGAACGATTTTGCCGGTTACCACCGGGTGGTTATTGGTGACGTTGGCATCTTTGAACCTTGTTCCGTGCTCCAGTTCGACATCGAGACCGGCGGCGAATTCCTTGACGTCAATCGGCATCTTTTCCGTATTGACGATGTCGAGGATGATTTTTGCCTCCTTGGGCATCGCCTTGGCATCCTTTATCCTCGTCCAGTCCCTGATGCCTATATCCCTGCAAACCCTGCGCACCTCTGCAGCCGTGATGTACTCCGTCGATTGTTTTACTGCCCCCATCGGTTTTGCCCTGTCTTTTCTCATCATGACATCATCCTCCCTGGTTTGTGATTTATCGCTGCCTTCCGCCTCCAGAATAGGGTGCGGGTAATCTGTATCCCTTCGGTGGCAACCTGGTGCACCTGAAAAACACCCCTCACTCCCGGTGTCAAAAAAGAGTGAAGGGGAATGATGGGATTTCTCCTTCCCCTGTGATTGTTTGCCGTCGAGGCCGCGTTGCCTTTCGAATACCTCGGACAAGCTAAAGCTGATGATCTCGTAAAAAGCCCGCCCCCTCGGGAAAGATCGATTTAAGATTTTATCCGAGGACGTCAACGTTGCTTCTTTTACCCTTTTCTTCTGGTGTGACGAGGATTTCCTATGGACGGGTGTAGTATAAGAAATGCCATCTTGCCTGTCAAGAAACGCTGACATGGTTTCATGACAAAAATCAGATCATATATAATTCGCGGATTGTTGTTTAGAGGTATGACATTGCATAAAAAAGAAATGTTTGGTACCCGGTATATAACTTTAAATTCAGACTGATACTGGAAAGATTCATCGGTCTAACTCCTTTAACCATGATTCCGGAGAAGGAAGACATGTATCCAAAAAGACCTTGGTTCGTTATCATGTTGGGGATTATTGTATTGACCATTCCGATTCCTGGTGCTCGATTCGGCCTTGCGGAGGTTAAAAAAATGACCGGTTTGCAAACATCTTACGTCATCAAACTTCCCCTTCCTTCGCAGAAGGGAAAAATGACCCTGGAAGAGGCCCTGAAGAAAAGGGAATCCATCAGGGATTTTTCATCCAAATCCCTCAATGAAGATGAACTGTCCCAACTGCTTTGGGCCGCTCAGGGAACGACACGGAACTGGGGAGGCAGAACGGCTCCCTCGGCAGGTGCGTTGTTTCCCCTGGAGATTTATGTGGTGCTGAAAGAGGGTGTGTTCCATTATGCTTCCAAGGATCACCATTTGCTCCGTATCGCTGACCAGGATCGTCGCAATGCTCTGGCCTCCGCCGCTCTCGGCCAGGATTGTGTAAGGGAGGCACCGTCCGTAATCGTCATTACGGCCGTTTATGAAAGGCTTGCTCGAAAATACGGCACCAGGGCGGAGAGATATGCAAAAATGGAGGCAGGCCATGCCGGGCAGAACCTGCTGCTACAGGCTGCATCCCTGGGGTTGGGAGCTGTTCCTGTAGGGGCCTTCGATGATGAACGGGTTCATCGGGTTCTCAATCTTCCTGAAAAGCATGCACCATTGTATCTGATTCCCTTGGGACACAAGCGCTGATCCCTTCTTGCACGGTATTGGAGTATAGCCGCAGGGATGAACTGCGCAAGTTCTGGGTTTACAGCGCCGCTTCCCGGCGGGAATGAGGTATTTCGGACTCTTAGCCACGGATGGGTCTTTACATCTTTAGCAGACTTTGCGGGAAGCCGCCTTCGAGGCCCACATCACATCGGCAGTTATTAACGGCATTAACGGCGTTACATTTCACTGGAATCTTTCAACGACGCAACAGGATCGTCCGGTGGAAGGTGCTGCATGAAAAGAACCTTATCGACCCTGTTGCCGTCCATATCTACGACCTCGAAACGGTATCTGTCCCATTTTAAGCGATCACCCGTAACGGGAATGCGTCCCAGGTGGGTCATGATGAACCCTCCCAGGGTATGATAGTCCTCTTCTCTATCGCCGCGCATATCCGCAATATTAAAGTGCTGCTGGAACGCATCGATGGGAATTGTACCGTCCACAAGCCATGATCCGTCTTCTCTTTCCACAATGACCGGGTCTTCCGCCCCGCGCAGGGCGGGCATATCGCCAACCAATGCCTTAACGACATCATCCTCCGTAACCACCCCCTGAATGACCCCGTACTCGTCCACAACAAGCGCGATCCTGATTGGTGACGATTTGAAATGATCGATGATCTGCATCAAAGATACAGTTTCAGGAAAAACAACGGGCTGATGCAACAGGCTTCGAATATCCAATGCTTCGATTTCCGGATATACTTTAAGCATATCTTTCACGTGGAGAATCCCGACGACCTCATCCAGTCCTCCCTTACATACCGGGAATACGGTGTGACAGGATTTCAGGATTTTGTTTCTGTTCTCTTCATGGGGCGCCGCATCGTCCAGCCAGACGATGTCCGGCCGGGGCGTCATGATGTCATGGACGCTCAGATCGTCCATGCGGAGCGCTCGGTGGCAGATATCCTGCTCCATTTTATGAAAGATTCCCGCCTCAGCGCCTTCCGCAAGCATGGCCTTGATCTCATCTTCGGAAACGTCGTAGACAGGTTTTTTCAGGCCCAGCATCCTGATGACGATCCCCGAGGACGCGTCCAGGATGCGCACAAAGGGATGGACCAAAATGGAAATGTAATAAATGGGCATGGCGACAAGGGCTGCAATGCGTTCCGGGTTCTGGAGGGCCAGGCGTTTGGGAACAAGCTCGCCTATGATGAGCGTAAAATAGGTGATGCCGATAACGACGACTGCGAGGCTGATGGTATGACTGTGAGGCTTCAGCATGGCATAGGCCTCCAAGGCGCTCTGCAAATCCTTGGCGATCGTTGCGCCTCCGTAGACGCCCGCCAGAATACCGATCAGTGTAATCGATATCTGAATGGTCGAAAGGAATTCCCCCGGCTCCTGGGCAAGCTCCAGTGCTTTCCGGGCTTTCCGGCTACCCCGATCCGCCATGACCTTCAGTTTTGATTTGCGCGAGGAAACAACGGCGATTTCCGACAGGGCGAAAACGCCGTTTGCGAAGATGAGCAATACGATGACGATGAGCTCGCCGGTGATATCTACCATAAAAAACAAAAATGGGTTTGGCCCCAGGCCACGATCCCTGAACGTCCCAAGCTACGCCTCTAACGAACCGGGTGGCCTTCTCTTGCCGGGCGACGCAGGATTCCGACGCATGGTCGATATATAGCCGGAAATCGCTTCTTTGTCAAACGGGTTGTCTCCCAATCATCCACAAACGGCATGAGTCAAGGGTGAATTTCAATAGGCATTCTCTTTCGATTTCCATGCAAACTCCCTTTTCCCTTGACAGAACCCGTTCACCCCTTTTATCTTCACAACCTCATGATGCCTAAGACAGAGCAGAAGTACAAACAGCGGCGCCCCGGTGCCGCGGGAAGAACAGGGTAAATGAGCATGTGTGATAAAGGGATCGGAAATATCCCCCGGGACGCCCTTGCAAACAATCGTCGCCGCCGCGAAAAGGCTCCTGTCGGCAAGGGGGGAAAATGGGTCAAGAGAACACTGCTGATTCCGCTGTTGATCCTGCTGTTGCCGCTTTCCTCAGTAGCCGAAAAGCTTACCTGCAACCGATTGCCCCTACTGATGGAAGGATTCCTTTCCAATCATTATGCAATGAAAGACATGACCGGGGCAATCAAGGCTCACGCCGTCGATCAAATGATTAAGAGTCTGGATCCCTCTAAAACGCTGCTCTACGAGTCCGACGTGGAAAGGATGAAACCGGTTCTTGAAGGCGTCTTTACGGATATGAAAGCTGGAAACTGTACCGCACTGCAGAACGTCTACGACGTTCTCGTCCTGCGGGCGCGGGAGAACGAAACCATCATCAAAAAGATTTTGGGGCCGGATTACCAGATCGACGAGACGATGGAACTAAACATCGACGTGAAAAGGCGGCCCTATGCGAAGAAACCGGAGGATAAACAGGGTCTTTTGAAAAAGGTCGTACAATTCCAGATCGAAAATGCCCTGCAGGCGGGCATCGACTTGCCGGAAGCCAGGAAGAGGCAGATTCACCGTTATGAACTGCAGACGATGCGCGTCGTCGAGCGGAATCCCGAAGAGCTCATTACAAGCTTCGCCCGGGCCTTCGCTTCGGCCCTGGATCCGCACACGAGCTACCTGTCGCCTGAAAACCTCGAGGACCTCCGGATTCAGATGCAGCTTTCCCTGGAGGGTATCGGGGCCGTCCTCAGCAGCGACAACGGTTTTACCGTCATCGAAGAGTTGATTCCCGGTGGAGGCGCCGAGCGTTCGGGCCTTTTGAAACCGAAGGACAAGATCATCGCCGTAGCCCAGGAAGGCGAAAAGCCCGTCGACGTCATCGACATGGACCTACACGACGTCATCAAAATGATCCGCGGCAAGAAAGGCACGCAGGTAACCCTCACAATCCTGCGGCAGGCTGAACATACGTCCCGCTTCGATGCCACCATCACGCGCGACAAGATCGACATCAAGGAGCGGGAAGCCAAAATCAGCTATGAGAAACGGACAGTGGACAACCGGCAATACCATTTCGGCGTGATCGATCTTCCCTCCTTCTACGGTGACGAAAAGGAAAATAAGTCCTGCTATGAAGACGTGAAAAGCCTCCTTGCAGAGGCCAGGCAACATCATGTCGATGGGATCGTGCTGGACCTTTCGCGGAATGCGGGGGGCCTGCTCAGGGAGGTGGTGCGACTTGCCGGCCTCTTTCTCGGCAACGGAAGCATCGTGGCTACCAAAGACAGCAACGATCAGATGACTATCCTCGCCAATGGTTCGTCAACAGGAAAGACGGAGGGAGGCAACTACAAAGTGATCACGTTCCCCGCAGAAGATCCCCATGCGCTCTACACGGGCCCTCTCGTCGTGCTGACGAGCCGCCTGAGCGCGTCGGCAAGCGAGATCATGGCAGGCGTTCTCAAAGACTACCGCCGCGCCGTTATCGTCGGGTCGGACCATACATTCGGCAAGGGATCCGTGCAGGTGCTGACGACCCTGCCTTGGGATATGGGCGGCATGAAAGTCACTACGGGACTTTATTTCTTGCCCGGAGGCAAGTCTACGCAGAAAATCGGCGTAGAGGCCGACATAACGCTGCCTACTTGGTTCAGTCTGGAAGATATCGGTGAAGCGTCACTCGATTACCCGCTGCCGGCCCAGGAGATCACGCCTTTCATTGACGAAGAGGAAAAGGCCGCAACGCCCTGGAACCCCGTGGAGCCACGTCTGCTCATGGAGCTGATAGCGCGGTCCAAGGCCAGGATCGCCAAAGACGCGAGGTTCGCTGAGATTATTAGAAACAACGAAGATGCCGCCAACAAGAAGGGCATTATTCGGCTCGCGGACTTGCGCAAGGAGATGAAGAAAGAAGGCGGCGGCAGGAAGAATACTCGTACCGAGCTTAAACAGAAAGCAAGGGAACAATATGCTCCGTTCGTGAACGAGAGCGTTAACGTTCTTCTCGACATGGTAATGCTGGAGCCAACCACGCCTGAGCCGGCGTGGCTTCAAGCTGAAACGGCCATAACCGGGAGCTGAACAAAGATTTCGGACCTGCGGGCTCCCTCTTTTTTTGCAAGGCACCGGTTCGCCTGTTCCGCCGGTCTTCGCAGATAACAAGACAGGCAGAAGGCATGAACCTTTTGTTTGGGAACCCGCGGATGGGTTTTTTCTTGAGGGCAAATCGGTGCGGAATACGGATTGAGACTCCGACTGCGTGAATCGGATATCCCCTCGTACGCGCATGCTATCTTCCCGTGTACACGGGCGCTCTCTTTTGCACGAAGGAAAGAACCCCTTCTTTGAAGTCCTCGGTGGTAAAGCAGATCTCCTGCAAGGCATTCTCGAGCTCCAACTGCTCCTCTACGCTGGCAGCAGCGAGCGAACGGCGAAGGGCCATCTTGGCAAGGGATATGGATATGGGCGGGTTGGAGGCGATGTTCAGCGCCAGTTCTCTCGCCACCTTGCCGAGATCCTCATGGGGTACGACGCGGCTGAAAAGGCCGATCCTTTCGGCTTCTGCGGCATCGATGATCTGGGCCGTAAAGACAAGTTCATAGGCCTTGGAAAGCCCTACCAGACGGGGAAGGAAGTAGGTTGCTGCGGAATCCGGAACGAGCCCCCTCTTTACAAAGATCTGGGAAAACCTGGCCTTGTCCGAGGCGATTCGGATATCACAGGCCATGGCCACTGACGTCCCTGCGCCGGCGGCGATGCCGTTGACTGCGGCAATCGTCGGTTTTGGAAAGTTGTGGATGGCTACACAAACATCCCACACGCCGACCCTGCCCTTCATGCTCCTTCCAACCATGCCGTTTGCGAAGTTCCTCTCTGCACCTTCCACAGTGGAAGCGGAAAGATCGGCCCCCGAGGAGAATCCTTTCCCCGCACCGGTAATGATCACGACCCTTGTATCGTCATCCTGCCTCAACTCCTGGATGGCATTCCAGGATTCCATCTCCATGACTTCGTTCCAGGCGTTCAATGTCTCCGGCCTGTTGAGAGTCAGTGTGGCCACACCATTTGCCTTTTCGAGAATAATAGACTTGTAGGACATTTTTGCCTCCTTTTGATACATGAACGGAGAAAGTTCAGGATAATCTCCCCTCTTGGAAATACCGGACCATATCGAAGGGAACCGCTAAGGGATCGCTTTTCGCGATCGCAGCATAGGACAGGACGTGCGCTTGTGTCAATGAAATATCAACCTCCGAATATGGGATATTGTTCGGACCTTTCGCCTCATGGATATTGCCCGGAAGGGTGTAGAGGTTTTGGGCGGGATATGCTCGTTCAGCCAGTGGATGCGTCGGCGTGGAAACTAACCACCATCGTCAAGTTTGTTTAGAGCGCCGTGCCGATCGATTCGGCAGGCTTTCAATCCAGATCGACGGGTGTCTTGCACGTATTTCAGCGCTTGGAAACACGGAAGAGAGGATGCCCGCATGATAACCCTTTTCCCATCGTGCATTTCCTGAGGGCAAAGGATGCGCAGAAGATCGACCTCCTGCTCGACAGGCATCCGTCGCACTCGATATCATGGATGAAAATTGAAAATTGAAATTGACATATTTACTGCCGTCATGTAAAGCTCAATACTGGGGGTGAGGCGGTTTCAGTCAGTTACTGCTTGTTTGAACATCAAGCCACAGTTTGCAGTCTATCATGAAAAGGAGGATACCCTATGAAGAGAAACATAATGTTGCGATATATCGCACCAGGACTCATGGCAATCGGCATCTGCATAGCAACCGGTTGCGCAACGAAGGATACGGTCAGCTCACGTTTCCCCAAGTTGCAGGAGAACATCAACGCCGCCAAAGCGGCGGAAGCTGAAGTGTATGCGCCGGCTCCTCTCAAGTCTGCCGAAACCAAGCTGGAGGCAGCCAAAGCAGCTGTGGCGGCCATGGATATGGTTTCCGCCAACAAGCTTGTTGATGAAGCCATGGCGGATGCTGATTATGCACTGGCACTGGCCAATACTGAAAAGGCCAAGCATGACGCGATGAAACTGCGCGAGGCCATACAGACCGTTCGCGAGGAAATTGAAAACATGCCGGCGGTAAAATAGATCCATCCATTCAAAAGGAGGTGTTCGTATGAAATCCCGTTGTCTTTCCATTCCGTTGAAAGTCGCTGTCCTCGCAATTACCGTCGGAGCCTTTCTGGCGGGGTGCGGAACGGCGCTCGATCCCAGCGAACAGATCGCCAAGGATCGCCTGGAACGGGCGCGTATCGCCTATGCCCAGGCAAAGGCCAAACCGATTGTGGAATCGTACTCCATGAAGACACTTCTCGAAGCAGAAGAAATCTTGCAAGAGGCCGAGCGGGTGCGAACGATAGCCTACTCCCCCAATCCGCGCGATCCTTCCAAACAGTACAGTCCCAGAGAGAAAAAGCTCTTTTTTGATGACATTTCCCGCCTTGCCTACATGGCGGAACGCAAGTCGGATACCGCCATAGCACTTGCCGATGGAATTGTCGCGAACAACGAGGTCGTCAATCTGGGCAGGGAAATGGCGGAAGTGCAGCTGCAAAAGAGCCAGATGGAACAAAAACTGCTGCAACAGGATTTGGTTGAAAAGGCTTCTGCGCTGAATCTTGCAAGACAGAAACTGTCTACAGCAGAGAGCGAGGCCGAACGTGCGAAAATCCTCGCCGACATCCATGCGAAAGAGGCGGAGCTGGCAAATGCACAAGCGAAAGCGAAAGCCTTAGCTGCAGAAAAAGCATTGGCCGAGGCCGAGGCGCAGGCCATTGCAGCGGAGAAGGCAAAGGCCGAGGCCGAGGCGCAGGCCATTGCAGCGGAGAAGGCAAAGGCCGAGGCTGAGGCACAGGCCGTTGCGGCGGAAAAGGCAAGGGCCGAGGCGAAGGCCATTGCGGCGGAAAAGGCAAAGATTGAAGCCGAAGCGCAGGCCATTGCGGCGGAAAAGGCAAGGGCCGAGGCCGAGGCACAGGCTATTGCGGCGGAAAAGGCAAGGGCCGAAGCCGAGGCTCGGGCACAGGCCATTGCGGCGGAAAAGGCAAGGGCCGAGGCCGAAGCGCTGATGAAGGAAATTTCTGAATTGCAGGGTCAATTGACCGATCGTGGGATCGTTCTGACTATCGGTGATGTCCTCTTTGCCTTTGACAAGTCCGATTTGACAGCCAGTGCGCAGATCAGTATAGACAAGATAGCCAAGTTTCTCCGGGAGCATCCAAACAGGAATCTGCTTGTCGAAGGACATACCGACAGCATCGGCACCGATGAATACAACCAGGGCCTTTCCGAGAGGCGGGCCGCATCGGTGAGCGGTGCCCTGGAAAAACGCGACGTTGCCAGTGAGCGGATTTTCACCATCGGGTATGGTGAGAAGTACCCGGTGGCAAGCAATGACACCGTAATCGGCAGACAGCAAAACAGAAGGGTTGATGTGATCATCCTCAACGAAGGCGTCAAACCGGAAAGTCAAATCAGGAAATAGGTTTTGATCGGGGCTCGGCAATTCCACTGTGTGGAATGTTTGAGCGAGTTCCTATAAAAATATATGCCTCATTGGCTGTTTAAACAGCAGGGCCAGATCAACGATAGGGCCCTGCTGTTTAAATGCGCTCACCATTCATCATAAATCTCTCAAAAGCTTGTTGTCAGGAAGTTTCTCAATGGTTTCTCCAAATGTCTCCATCAACGACGACAAAGTCTCGAATTCCTGGGTATGAGCGAAGGGCATGGCATTGATCCCTTGCTGTTCCATTGCGTCAATGACGTACTTTATGGAGAGGACATTGACATCGAGAGCGGGTTGATATCCACGCACCCCATCGTTTTCCGTTTCCGTAACCGAAATAATCCGGCTTTTAACCAGTTTAAACAAAATGTCATTAACAAAGCGGATCGGTATTTCAAGACGGTTCGAGATGTCGCTTGCGGTCATAGGCTCTTCTCCACGAACGAAGTTTTGAATCAGGTGTTGGGTGATATGGAGGGAAAGCAGCGTTTTGATGCGATGACTCGCCTGAAGGGCATCGGGTTCGAACTCGTAGGTATCGACATTCTGGTGAGCGAAGGATATTTCAGCCCCGTACAAAACGATCAGCCAGCTCAACTGGAGCCAAGCCATGAATAGCGGCAGCGCTGCAAAGCTGCCATAGATGGCATTGTACCTGGCAACACCGACCTGAAACATGATGTATCCCCACTGAACCAGCTGAAACATGGTACCGGCGATAACGCCCGCCAGCAAGCCGGACGAGAAGCGGACCTTCGTATTCGGCATGAAAATATAGAGAAAGGTGAAAAGTCCCCAAAGGAGGGTATAGGGCAACAGTTCCAATAAAAAGAAGACCAGGGCACTAAAGGCTCCCAGGATGGCGACCTGTTCCATGATCAAGGTAACCTGGGTCGTGATAAAAACGGTTATGCTGCCGGAAAGGATGATGATCACGGGACAGATCAGCATGAGGGAAAGATAATCGCCGAACATCCGGCCGATTGTCCGCTGTTCCTTGACCCCCCAGATATCGTTGAAGGAATATTCAATCTGTCCGAGCACCTTGAGAACAGCCCAGAAGAGGATGACCAGGCCGATCCCGGCAATCAATCCGCCCTGCGTGTTTTCCAAGAGCGAATGGGAAAATTGAATGACCTTGGCCAGAATGTCCTCGTGCCCGGCCAGTTTGTCGCGCAACTGCTCTTCCAGCCTTTTTTCGAACCCGAAGCCCTTTGCGATACCGAAAGCCATCGCAAAAACAGGAACGACCGAAATCAATGAGTAAAAGGTGAGTGCCGACGCGCGCAGGTGGCACTTGTCCTCATCAAAACCGCGAATGGAGAGGATCAGAACCCTCAGAATATTGAGGAAAAAGGATTTGCCGGGAGGGAGCTTCGTTCGGTGGATTCGCCAAACGTCGCGACTGATGAAATCCGTTATCTTTTGAATCCACTTTCCGATGGTATCCATGAACCCTTCCTTCCAATGAATTTCGATCGGCGCTGTCTCATATGGTGAGCGAGAAGACTGGCTTCCGCATCGATCATCATCCGTGAATCTTTATAGGATGATCTACGCTGGCAAGAAATATAGGAAAGACGGACTGTTATGTCAACAAATATTGAAAAATAATTGAGAACGACTCAATAATTCCATGGATAGGATTGAAGACCGTTGCGTGATACTATTCGTGCCGCACCCAAAACACCCTTTATTACCGAACGGACCCGACAGCGGACGACGACGAAGCTGTCATTGCCGAAACCGCACACAGGGCGGCATCCTCATGAGGAACGGAGTCGCTCAGTACCGGATTAACCCGAGCTCAAGGCTCAGAACGAGCTATCACGAGAAGAATGATCGTTACGCCGAGTCTTCAAGCAGGTAAGAGAAGATGAGGGGGGCTATGATCGTGGCATCCGACTCGATAATGAAACGGGGGGTGTCCCGGTTCAGTTTTCCCCAAGTGATTTTCTCGTTCGGCACGGCACCGGAATAGGATCCGTAACTGGTTGTGGAATCGCTGATCTGACAGAAATATCCCCAGACGGGCGTTTCTTTCAGTTTGAGGTCCTCCCGCATGAGTGGAACGACGCAGATTGCGAAATCGCCGGCGATGCCTCCACCGATCTGGAAAAACCCGAGAGGACCGTTTTTAGCCGCTTCCCCATACCAGCGTGTCAATTCCATCATGTACTCTATGCCGGATCGTACCGTTTCGACATTCCGGACCTTTTCCCTCAGGCAAAAAGAAGCATAGGCGTTGCCTAAGGTCGAGTCCTCCCAGCCGGGCACGAAAATCGGCAGGTTCCTGTCGCATGCCGCCATGACCCAGCTGTCCGTTGGATCCGTTCCGCACAAGGTCTCCCTGTGGCTGCTGATGAATCGATAGACAAACTCATGGGGAAAGAACCGTTTCCCCTCCCGATCGCATGCAATCCAATCGTCACCGATGATACCTTCCACCTCCAGCATGGCCTCCGTTGAAATGCAGGTGTCCGTCACGCGGTGAAGGTGCCGCTCGTAAAGATCCTGTTCCTGTTCTGGTGTCAAGCAGCGGTAATCCGGCAAGTCCTGACGGCGGGTATCCACCAAATTGTAGAGGTCTTCCTCAAGATTGGCTCCAGTGCAGGAGATGGCATGTATCATATTCCTGCGGATCATTTCAGCGATGGAGATACCGAGCTGTGCCGTGCTCATGGCTCCGGCAAGGCTCATCATCATTCGACCTCCTGCCTCCAGGAACCTCCTATAGGATTCTGCAGCTCTCATTACCGTGGCGGCGTTGAAATGCCGGTAGTGACGCCGCATGAACGCCTGTATGCTCACTGTCGTCCTCCATCAGTCGCACCTTTCGCATTATTCAAGAGCCATATCCGGGGGTGGGCCATTCGATGACGAGCAACCCTCTCCCGAATATGATGGGTTTGTCCCTAAGAATAGGGTTTCTATATGATTCTTTACCAATCCCGTCAAGAAAAAGCGTGCACTGCCATTGAATTTTTTTGCACGACCTTGTTTGAGGAGGTAAACTCCAAAAAAATATCCGCAAAAACCTGCATATTCAGGCATCAATACCGCCGAAAGCGCATTCTCACGATAATTCGTGCCTCGGGATGCTGGACAGGAAATGCCGATGGGGAACCCACTTACGGATGCCCTCAAGACAGAAGATACCCTTACCGCGGGATGAGGCTTTCAAAATCCAAAGCAATAACGGGCCGTATCGGCCATGGAAGGCTTCTCGTCCCTGACGATCATCCCGCCGGAGCCCATCAATGTCAATCAATTCCTCCCCGGTCAAACCAACGCTGAAATTGGGCAGTGAAATCTTCGCAAATTCGCTAAGGGCGTTGCTCTGCTCAGGCTCGATAGAAAAACAGCCCATCTTCAAAATCGAGCAAGATACAGTCCTGCCGGTGTTCTATGTCGAAGACCTCTTCCTCAGCGGGTGCCCTGGCCGTCATCCACCTTGACGATGGTTCCCGTGACGAACTCCGAAGACGGCGAGACCAGGTACAGCAACGTGCTGTCGAGTTGGGCCGGATCGCCGAGCCGCTTGCGTGGAAACATCTGGTAGAATTCACCGATACGCTGCACCATGCCGTCCATCATCTCGGAGGAGAACGCACCCGGAGCGATCGCATTCACGTTGATATTGAATCGGGCCCATTCCACGGACAGCGCTTCGGTCATGCGGGCAACGCCAGCCTTCGTGATCGAATAGAGCGCGGCGCCATTGCCGTCGTAGGTAAACGCGCCGATCGAAGAGATGTTCACCATCCTGCCCGGCAGCTTCTTGTTGATCAGGCGCTTCGCCACCTCACAGGACAGGATGAAGGGTCCACGCAAATTGGTATCGAAGACGGCGTTGATCAGTTCGAGGCTCATCTTGTGGGCTCGCTGCGCATCCGGAATGCCGGCATTATTGACCAGGATGGTGATGGTCCCAAGAGCCTGCTCGGCCGCATCCACCGCAGCGAGTATGCTGTCGGTGTCGGTCATGTCGATACGAATCGGAACGCTGACACCGCCGGCGGACTCAATCTCCTTCGCGAGTTCCTCGAGGCGGCCCACCCGGCGGCCTGTGATCGCGACCTTCGCACCGGCCGCGGCGAGAACGCGGGCAAAGCGCCGTCCCAGCCCGGACGTGCAGCCCGTCACCAGGGCCACCTGGCCGGACAGGTCAATGGTAAAGTTGGGTATTGGAAAATCGGACATGCTGTTTGCTCCTTTCTAATGGTGGTTAAGCTCTTGGTGGAAACAGGGACGGCTGACATGGCGCCGGCGTTAACGAACAGAGCAACAGAAATTTCGAACGCCTTGCCGAGAGCAGCTTTTCCGGCTATTTCCCGGATACGATTCCCGCGCTGCATCCGGAGTTAGTCAATCAAGCCCGCTGTGGTGTCTCCAAGATTTTTCTAATCTGTCGGAAGTTCCCTTGACACCGGTGGGACTATAAACAGGCGGATCTTGCCTGTCAAGATAAATCCCCATGAGCTTACAGAAGACCCTGCTTCTTGAAGTAGCCGAGAAATCCCGGCACCAGCAGGGCATCCACCGAAAGCCAGGCCAGCTCTTCGATCCGAAGATAGCCGCGCACCCTTTGCCCGATCTGTTCGGTGTTTTCCCCCGATTTTGCAGCTTGAAGGATGATGCCGGCGCAGCCTCTCGTGGTTTCTTCAACGAGCTCCAAAAGCCCTCGATTGTCGGCTCCCGATGCACAGTGGGCCGGAAACAGAAGCTCTGGATCGAGGCGCTTGATCTTCGCTGCGCTCTTCAGAGCCACTTCCATATCGTAACCTGGAGGCGCCGCCGGCGGCCAGAAACCGTCTCCGAGATACCCTCCCAGGGCGTCTCCGGCAAAGAGGCTCCGCGTTAACGGATCGACGATTGAGATATGGTGCGATACGTGTCCCGGGGTATGCATAATTTGCAGCTTTCGATCACCCAGAGAGATGACGTCGCCGTCTTTGACCGGAAGGATGCGGTCTTTCGGAAGGGGCAGAAACCGCCCGTAAACCTTCTCGAAGTTATCCCCGAATACTTGCCTGATGCCCTTGAGGAGGCGTCCCGGGTCGACAAGATGGCGGACGGCTCCTTCATGGACAACGACAACGGCGTCCGGAGAATCGGCAAGCATCCGGCCGAGGCCGCCCGCATGATCGAGATGGACATGGGTCGATACGATGTAGGATAAACTGCGTCCTTCCAGGGCCTCCCTCAGGGCCGGCACTTGGCAGGCGGGACCCGTCTCCACAAGGGCCGGTTTATCGGCTTCCACGAGATAGCAGGTACAGGAAAGAGGAGCACCGGTCTCCGCTTCGATCCGGAAGATGCCGTCGGCAACTTTATCCATTTTCATGCGATCCATTCCCGACCCCCTTCTGAAAGACAGCAGCGCACGTCGATAGGCTTATCGCTCCGGCAGGCCTTTCCCTTTGCCTGCAAAGGCATATCCCTCCCGCAGCAGCGGCCGAAGGGTTTTTCGCCATGGGCACCTCTTCTTCATCCGATCGCCTTTACAGATAAAACGCTTTCACACCGTTTCCTTATAAAACGATCGCCGCTACTTCTCAACGGGAGTCACGATTCCTCTGTCCGTTACCGGCCGGCTTGACCAGGCAGGAGCCTCAAGGCGCGGCCCGTCGTCGAGAGGATTCACTATTTTTCTCACTGTCTTCAAGGCGTAACGATATTGAACCAGAACGCAGAGGGCTCCAGACAGGAGAGCATCTCCAAGAATTTCCTCTTGCTGCCTTCAACCTTGATGTCGCCGGCCAGAATCCTTCCGGGGAAGGTGGCCCGCTTGAGCGAGATATCGTCAAGCACCTCGCGGGTCAACGTGACGGTGGCATCGGGAGCGGCGGCACGCTTGCCCGCCTTGTAATTCAGGACGCTGTTTTCGAGGGTGACCGAATAGGCCTGCTTCGTATCGCTGAAGACCCAGTCCACCGTGATCTTCTTGCCTTCGGCTTTGGAGGCGTCGATCAGGATCGCCAGGAAGTCGAAATACATATCCAGCGTCATCGCCTTCATGGCGTCGAGACTGCCCACACTATGCCCGGGGAGATTCTTGGGAACGCCCTCCCTGAGTTCCATGGCGCCGGCAAGATAGAAGTTGCGCCAGACCGGCGATTCCGACGCGTATCCCAACTGTTCCAGGGCATCGGCCTGGAGTTCGCGGGCCTGTTTGTTTGCTGGATCGGCGAAAACCACATGATTCATCACCTGGACGACCCAGCGGTACTCGCCTTTCCGAAGGTAATCCCTGGCTTTGGCCATCACCGCGTCGGCGCCACCCATAAATTCCACGTACCGTTTGCTAGCCTCCACGGGCGGCAGGGGATGTAGGTTTGCCGGATTGGCGTCGAACCAGCCGAGATAGCGCTGATAGACGGCCTTCACATTGAAGTTGACCGTCCCGTAGAAATCGCGGTTGTACCATTCTTTGGCCAGGCTTTCGGGAAGCTGGACCATCTCCGCGCATTCGTTCATCGTGTACCCCTGGTTCATCAAGTGCAGGGTCTGATCGTGGATGTACTTATAGAGATCCCGCTGTTTCTTCAGATAATGGACGATATTCTCCCGTCCCCAGCGCGGCCAGTGATGGCAATTGAAAAAGACCTCGGTCTGATCGCCGAACAGATCGATGGCCTCGTCGATATGATGGGCCCAGGCCTTTCCGTCGCGCACGAGCGCCCCCCGGGGCGTCAGCAAATTATGGAGACCGGCCGTCGTGATTTCGGCAATGCACAGAGCTTTGAATTCGGGAAGGTAAAAATTCATCTCTACGGGGGCTTCGGTATCCGGGCAGAGCTGAAAGATGAATCTCACGCCGTCGATGATCAATTCCTGACCGGTCCTGGTGATTTCTTCAGTTGGAGCGATCAGGGTGATGGTCCCCTTGGAGGCTGTTTCCCCTATCCCCGTGCCAACCTGTCCCTCGGGTCCCCTGGGCAGGAACATGCCGAACATGTAAGTGGCGCGGCGGGTCATGGCGTTGCCCGCCATGACATTCTCGCTGATCGTTTCCCTCATGAAACCTTCGGGCGCGATGACGCGAACCTTTCCGGCCCTGACGTCGTCGTCCGAGATGATTCCCTTGACGCCTCCCCAGTGATCGATATGGTTGTGGGTGTAGATGACCGCTACGATCGGTTTTGGAGGGAGATGCTTGAAGAAAAGATTCTTGGCGGCCTTGGCGCACTCCGCAGAGATGAGCGGATCGATGACGATGTAGCCACTTTTCCCCTCGATAAAGGTGATCACGGAAACATCGTAGCCCCTGACCTGATAGATGTGATCGGCAACCTTGAAAAGCCCGTGCATGGCGGTACGCTGGGCGTGATGCCACAGCCCGGGATGGACGGTATCCGGGGCCGGCTTGCCCGGCTCCAGAAAGGCATAGCAGTTCATTTCCCAAATGGGCCACCCTTCCGCCGTGCGGATGTCGACCACAGGCTCGCTGGCAATGAGGCCGCGCTGAGCGAGTTCGAACTCCTCCCGGTCGTCGGGCATCGACTGCAGGAAGGCGCCGTGGCTTTCCAGGGTCGTTTGCACCGCCTGTTTCGGGGCGGTTTTGGCGGCTGAACAACCGATCATGAGACCAAGGATCAAAACGAGAAGAAGTGCTCTTTTTGCTGTCATGGATTCCTCCTTTCCGCATAGAGGGCTTCTATGGCCCTCGCCCTGTATAATCCTCCAAAAACGTCAGCCGATACTTTGCAGCCATACTAACGAGCCGCATTGGGTGCGTCAAATATTATTTTCAGAGATCTCGTTCCGTTATTTGACACAAAACCATCCTTCCATAACGCGTCCAGGACGGTTTATAAAAGACACCGATGAGGACGAGGCCGGCACCGGAAAGGGAATATGGACTTTCTATGAGCTATCTCAGCAATTTAAAGGATCGGCTTTGATGCACATAGGCACCATCAAAAGGCATGGTATTTGCTATAATCTCGTAGGTTGTCCGGACCGGCATCTCTCCTGCCCGTTCGCCAAGAGAAGACGCTTTCGCGGGTCGTTTAAAGTGAACATCTTGAACTGGAACATTCCGCAAACCATAACCGAGAGCATGGAGGAGGATCACTCTCTAAGAAAGAGCATCTTCACCGTCGCCTTCTACCTCAGCCTGCCGATCTCTGCCTGGCATCTGATCAAGTACATGCGGGAAGACATGTATGGGACGGCAGTGATCCATTTATCGATGATCGGTGTTGTTTTTATCCTTTACCTCACGAATCGGAAAGAGGCGCCGTTAGGGAGAAAATACGTTGTTTCGGAGATTTTCCAGCGATTGTTCACAGCGATGCTGGCGTTCATCGTTCTTTATGAAGTCGGCTGGCAGGGGAGATGGGACAACATGCTCTGGTCATATCTCTATCCGCTGTGGGTCTATCTGACCCTCGATCGGAAGGAGGCTTCGGCATGGGTGGTCGTTTTCTATGTCAGCATAGCCTATCTTCTTCAAATCAATGATAATGCTCAGCTTCTTCCCCAGGACATCTCCAGTTTGAAGGAGCGCTTTCTGATCAGCTTCTTCCTGATCTGCACCTTATCCTTCTTCATCGACTACGAAGCGAGCAAGAAAAAGCAGGAATTATTGGAAAATCAGCGGATTCTCAAACAATCGGAGGAAGCTCTACGATTGGCGAACGATCGACTGGAGTCAAGGGTAATGGAGCGAACAGGAGAACTCCAGCGGGTCAATACGATGCTGGAGGCCGAAATCGCCGAACGCAAGCGGGTCGAAATTGCCCTCCGGAAATCCGAAGAAAGATTCAGGATTCTTTTCGAATATGCTCCGGTTGCCTATTTTATCAGCGATCTTGACGGTTTTTTTGTAGACGGAAACAAAGCGGCCGCCGAAAGTGTCGGCTACGAAAAATCGGAAATAATCGGCAAAAACATATTCGAATTCGATCTTCTGCTGCCGTCGGAACTTCCTGTGGCCTCTGAGCTCCTCATGAAAAACATGCAGGGAGAACCCACCGGACCGAATGAACTGATGCTGAAAAGCAGGGACGGAAATGTCATCACCGTGGAAATCAGCACCTATCCAGTGAATATCGAGGGGAGAGACCTGACACTGGGCATTGCCCGCGATATCAGCCTGCGCAAACTGATGGAGGAGGATTTAAAGAAGGCGAAAGAGGCAGCGGAGGCGGCCAGCCGCGCAAAAAGTGATTTCCTGGCAAACATGAGCCATGAACTGCGCACCCCCCTGAATGCGGTCAGCGGGTTCTCGGAGATCCTGCTGGCGAAACATTTTGGCCCCTTGAACGAGATCCAGGAAGATTATTTGAGGGACATCTCGAAGAGCAGTGAACACCTGTTAAGCCTCATCAATGAAGTCCTGGATCTTTCAAAGGTGGAAGCGGGCAGGGTGGAACTGGAGCTCGGCGACGTCCCCTTGAAGGACATGATTGAAGATTGTCTTGACATGGTCAAAGAAGATGCCCGCAAGCATCGCATCGCTTTAACGAGCGACTTGGTACATCTACCCGTCATCGTCAGGGTAGACGGAAGGAAGCTCAAGCAGGTTTTCAACAACCTCCTTTCCAATGCCCTCAAGTTTACGCCGGATGGCGGTTCGGTCCGCCTCTACGCCGGATGCTTTTCGCATCTAAATGGCGATACGTTGGTGCTGGATCATCCCGAAATCCCATTGGAGACCCTGAATAAAGCAGTAGGACAACCCTATCTGAAGATATCCATCAGCGATACGGGTATCGGTATCGAACGGGAAGATTTGGAGCGCATCTTCTATCCCTTTGAACAGGTGGACACTTCAATGAGCAGAAAATATCAGGGCACGGGCCTGGGTTTGTCTCTTACGAAGCGGTTTGTAGAAATGCACGGCGGCAGCATATGGGCGGAGAGTGTAGGGAGAAATAGGGGGAGCGCGTTTCATCTCGTGATCCCCCTGCAGGCATAATCGCGCAGACAGGGTATCAGCGGCGGCGGAACGACGACTCCTCTACCGCTGGCTTTTACGAGATCATCAAACCTGATAGCCTCGTAAAAACCCTCATGCCCCGTGAGGCGCCACGAAGCATGAAACTAAGCAAGCTCATTCCCGCGAAGGCGGGAATCCAGTAAATTCAATATATTCTGGACCCCCGCTGTCGCGGGGGTGACATGGTTTGCGACTTTTTACGGGACCATTAAACTTGGCTGTGCTTCATCTCGATTAGGGGAATGTGTTCCTTGGGGCGGACGAGATCGAGAACGATGGCCCCCGCAACCGGACACTGGAGAACGCAGACCCCGCAGCCATAGCATTTCTCGGGGTTCACTACGGCGACATCGTCTTTCATTTCAATGGCCTCGAAGGCGCAATGCTGGACGCAAAGACCGCAACCCGTACAAAGCTCCGGTTTGACAGTCGATTGGAAACGGCTCTTTTCGATCAGGAAGTACCCCGTCGAGGCCACGTGCCGGATGTTTGAGCAGCACATCTTGTCGCAGTGGCAGATGAATCCGAGCTTCTCTCCCCCCATGACGGTGGGAATCAGGCCATGCTCTTCGGCCAGACGAAGCGTCGCCAGGCCCTCTTCGAGGGTCAATCGACGCCCCACGCCCATCTCCTCGGCGTAGCGCGCGGAACCCTCCGAAAGCTGAAGGCAGACCTCGAGAGGCTTGTCGCTCCGGCCGACCGATACGAGGTACATGGCGCAGGGACAGTTCACCACGGCTATTGCCGGGGCGTTCTTCACGATGGCCTCTGTGTCTTCATAGGGAAGCATCTCGATGTCGGGACTTACGGCCCTCTTGAGTGGAATGACCCGGAAGCGTGGACCCGGCAGTTTGTCGCGCAGTGCGGCCAGTTCGAAAAGATCGGTCTCCCGATAGCGCTCCCACAATTCGAGAAGATCGGGCGGCACGGGATCGTAGAGCCTGTTGAAGGCACCGGCGTTGGCCGCGTCGTGGAACTGTCCGAGGCTTCGGACCATGAAATACCGTTTCTCACCCTCCTTGACGAAGGACATGGCCACGCCCTTTTTGGCAAACAGTTCCAGTTGCGCCTCGGCCGCGGCCTCGGCGATACCATATTTTTCAGCGAACTGGCTGACGGTGGCCGGCAGCGACAGCAGCATCTCTCCTTCTTGGGGGGTAAGAAGACGCTCGAGAATCAGGGGAATGTGCTTGGCCTGGGGAGGCACCCACAGCCTTTCACAGATTTTTGCATATACATCCGTCTCTGTCATCGTTTCATCCTCATCGTAGGCATGACAGGTCCGCTCCCGACCGTTCCCTCAAACCTGAGGCGGAACGGCGAATACGGCCACGGTTCACTCACCCTTGAAGTTGGGCTTGCGTTTTTCCAGGAAGGCGGCAAATCCCTCCATGGCGTCCTTGGAGGTGCCGATGACCCGCGTCACCCCTTCGAACTCCGCGCGCAGACCCGCATCGGTGCCGTATTCAAGCCCGTCGGACACGCTCTTCAAGACCACGGAAACCGCCAGTGGCGGCCGTTCCGCAAGGAGGTTCGCCATTTCCAGGGCGTCCTTTAGGACCTCTCCCGGGGCCGAAACCTTGTCGACCAGCCCGATTGCGAGCGCCTCCGGCGCCGTAAGCCGCTTGCTGAAAAGGATGATATCGAGGGCCTTCGCCCGGCCCAGCATGCGCGTCATCCTTTGGGTCCCGCCCCAGGCGGGGATGATGCCGAGATTCAGTTCTGGAAGTCCGATGAGGGCCTTGGGGGCATCCACCATGATTCGGAAATGGCAGGCCATGGCGAGCTCGCAGCCGCCGCCCAGGGCAAACCCGTTGATGGCGGCGATGGTGGGTTTCGTGAGGCGGTCGATCCTCGTCCATAGTCCCGTGCCGATGTAGCTGCATTTGTCGCCGTTTGCGGCGTCGCTTACATCGAAGCCCGCAGAGAACCCCTTCTCTCCCGCGCCGGTGAAGATGATCGCCCGAATGTTCTTGTCGCTTTCCAGATCGTTGAGGGCATTCTGCATATCCAGCAGCGTCGCCAGATTCACCGCATTGGCCGGGGGATGATTGATCGTCAGAATCCCTACGTGACCTTTCTTTTCCAGGATGATGTTTTCAAATTCCATAAAGAAATAACCTCCTTCATTCATTGATTTTTTTACACGGTCGTGAAGGCAGAAGGGCGTTTACTTCCCCCATCAGAACCATTTCATGCCGCTCATTTATAAACCGATCGGCGCATCTTTTCAATCGAAGAAACGATATTCATGCAAAACAATTCGATCATGCAGTGGAAAGAGGATTCAAGGTCCTGACACACCCTGCATCCGCGGATAATTCAATTGACATTATTCGGCACTTCAGTATCATCAACGATGCTTGGGCCGGACCACGGCTGGAAATGGCTCCGGTTCCACTCCCGCGTGAATTTTTCCTTTCGGAACCAAAGGAAATCTGGACTGCAGGCTCATGCAGGAACGATTTCCAAGGAAGGATTATCCAGCACCTGCAAAGATCAAAATCGAAGAAAAAGGAAGGATGGAAATCATGGATTTTCAATTGAGCGAGGAAGAAAGGATTTTCAAGCAGATGGTTCATGATTTCGCCGACCGGCGTATTGCGCCGCTGGTCGACGTCTGGGAGAAGAGCGACGTATCCGTTATAGATTACGGCGATATTATTGCTGAATACAGGGACTTAGGCCTGCTCGGCATCACGCTTCCCGAACGGTACGGCGGCTCCGGACTGCCGGCCATATACGCCGTGCTGGCCATGGAGGAGCTTGCCCGCTACAGCACCATGGCATCCGGTCTCGTCATGGAAACCAGCTTCGGCCCGATTCGGGCCGTGGAGCAGTTCGGCACGGAGGAGCAGAAGGATCGTTTCATTCCCCCGACCTGCCGGGGAGAGAAGTTCATGGCGGTGGCCATGACCGAGCCCGGAGCGGGATCTGCGCTGACCGACCTGACGACGAGGGCCGTGCTGAAAGGCGATCACTACTTGGTCAACGGCCAGAAGCGATTCATTTCCGGAGGCGGCCATTCCCACTGGTACATGGTCTACGTGCGCATGAGCGAACAGAAGGGCCACAAAGGAATCGGGGGAATCGTGGTTGAAAAGGACACAGCGGGATTAACCTTCGGCAAGCAGGAACAGTTCATGGGCCTGCACGGGATGGCCAGTTGCGATCTGATCTTCGAGGACTGCCTCATTCCCAGAGAGAATCTGATCATTCCGGAAGGCGGTTTCGCCAAGCTGATGCAGGCCTTCGACGTGGAGCGCTGCGGGAACGCCACCCAGTCCCTCGGCATCGCCTGGGGGGCCCTGGAGGCGGCCAAGAAGTATTCCCAGGAGCGCATCGCCTTCGGCAAGCCGATCTGCGAATTTCAGGCCGTTCAGTTCCTCCTGGCGGATATGGCCATGAAGGTGGAGGCCGCCAGGCTCCTCATCTACCGTGCCGCGGTCAATGCGGGAAAAGGACTGCCTTCCGTCTTCGAATCCTCCGTGGCGAAATGCTTCGCCAACGAAATGGCCAAGGAGGTCACCGACATGGCCTTGCAGGTCTTCGGCGGCTACGGCTATTCGAAGGAATATCCGATCGAACGGATGCTGCGGGACAGCCGCGGCTGGCCGGTTGCAGGGGGCACCGTGCAGATGCAGCGGATCAACATCGCCGGCGCCATGCTGGGAAGACGGTTCAACCAGAGATAGAGGTCCGCTGCCCTATCATTTGGTGAACTCTTGGGCATCACAGAGACGGGTTCGTTGTATCCATGACCGGCCCGTCCTTTTGCCCGGCACAGGCAGACCGAGTCTCCCCTATGCCGCCCCGGGCGACTTCGCGCAGTTTGCGCCCCAGAACGCTTTTTGCAGCCGTCTATATCAGCCACAATCCAAGTCAACTGCTCAGACGATTGCCTACCCCAAAAAACATCTTTCCGCAATCGTCTTCTATCCCCCATATTTTAATGAGCGGTTTTTCATCCCTTCCGCCGGTACAGAAAGAGCTTTCTGCCGTTTTCGAGCGTCGTAGAGTCAACGAACCGGAACATCGTTTCGAAGTTCGATCTGAACGCGGCTTCATCGTAGGGGTGGCGTTCATCCACCCGGTTGTGCAGGAGTTTTTGCACCATCGGATCGCCGAGGGGAACAAATTCCACCAGGACGTTCTCTCCGATACCGGAGAACCATCGGCTTACTATCTCGAGCGGTACACAGCTCGAAAGGACTAGGTGATGGATGAGGGCCAGCGCCAGGACTAGATCCGCCGGGCCGCGATCTCTAAGGCTGAAACGTTCGCGGCCGTCCCAGCCGAGGCCGGGGGATGGGTTCGCCAGATCCATGACGAGGGGAAGGATATTCTTCATCCCCTTCGAGTTAGAGACCTTCTCGTAGAGAAATTCCGCGCAGGCAGGATCGCCGTCGATACTCACGACGAAGGCCCCCCCGGAAGCGGTTATCTCCGAAAATTCTCCCGTATTCGCCCCCAGATCCCATACCATGGCCGGGTTGAGTTGCTTCACTACTTGTTCAACATAGGCGGCCTTGCGGGCCAAATCCTCACTGTCATAGGTTCGGATGTCTCCATACCCCTCCCAGATTGCGGATGATCTCTTCCACCGTATCCCCGATACCGTTTGCCTCAGCGAACGGATCAGCGCAATTAGACCGTTGTCACTCAATGTCAGCGTCTTCGCTTGGTCGGCCTTTCCGATATTCTCCTTGCGGTCCGCCTTAGCCTGAAATCGTGCGTGGAGGAGGAGGTGCATAAAGAGCCCAGGCGCAAAGCGCCTC
Organism: Deltaproteobacteria bacterium; assembly: GCA_016929555.1. GTDB lineage: Bacteria > Desulfobacterota > Syntrophia > Syntrophales > JAFGIO01 > JAFGIO01. The sequence goes on from JAFGIO010000105.1 coordinate 29,615, forward strand.
CTTAGAGGGATCATCTTCGCGGCCAGATCGAGGGGATATCCGTCTATGTAAGAGCGCCAGAGGGAAAGGGTCCTGATGTCGCCGTAGGCCGCGAGGGCGAGGGGAGCGACAAAATGGGAACAGAACTGCTTATAGGCGATCCATGGACTTTCAGGAAGCCGTTTTCCAATGGACAGTGTGTCGATCAGACGCAGGCCATTCCCGTCATACTGGACATTGAATGCGCTCGCGTCGCGTAGCCAAAAGCCTTCGGGAACGATGCGTTCCATGATATCAAGGTGCAGGAGTGCCGCGTCCTTGAGGAGAGAAAAGGGCCACTCCCACGGGTAGCTTATCATGGGAATGCGGGGATGGCGGAGGCAGTATACCGTTCCTGAAGGAGCATCCTTCTCTTCAATCTCCTCGTGGTGAATGAGCAGCCCCGCATCGATGAGCTTCTCATGGATGCCGGCATCCCGAGCAGCCTCAAAATCATTCACACCGGGTTCGAAAATACTCCTGTAAATCCGGCCGTTCCTCGTGAAGACATGCCCGGCGGGGTCTCTGAAGGAGCCTGAATCACTTGTCACCCGGATCATCCTCATCGCCCCTGCCGAATAACGATTTTAACCGTTTCCAGAAGACGCCAATGGAGACGCTGACGGCCGCGATGGCTGCGATCACGACCTGTACAATCATGCTCCCGGCTCCCGGATCGAGGTAGGCGCACGCAGGCGAGGCGCATACCAGGGAGAGAAAGAGCACCGTTCCCCCTATACCCACAACCTGATATCTACTCATCCACCGTTCTTCCTCTTCATTATTGATATGAGCATAACAAGTCCGAATGGTCTATCCTTTCGAGTGATGGGAAACATCTCGATAATGCAACACGATAGAACTTTATGATTTCTGCCTGGGGTCGACATGACATGGGGAGCGTTTTTTCATTTGTTCACGAGTCCGCCTACTTCATTACAATCCAAATCAGCACAAACGATCACTCTATTTTTCAAGGGCGGGGACCTCAACCTTGGAGAGATCGAACCCCTTTTCCCGCAGGTGTTCCACCAGCAATTCCCTCAACGCTTCCCTGGGGGGTATATCCGTCTCGTCACAGGGGTTTGTGTGTTCTTTGACATTACACCAAAAAAAGCGATTGGACCACTGTTCCGTCCCGAAATTCATCGAAAAGTATCTCTGGCAGATTATGACAGAGATCGTTCCCAACCCCTCGATGGGGGCGAAAGATGCAGGCTTTGCGTAGCGCCCGTTTCCGATCGCCTCACTTTCCTTGACGGAGACGGAAAAGATCGGGCGCGTCGGGTCCGGAGCGCCGGAAAGTAGGGACATCCCCTCCATCCAGGGAGGTATTTCCAAGCCCATATAATCGAGGATCGTCGGGGCGACGTCCAAGTACTGAACGTTGGCGGAGATGCTCCCGGCATGTTCCCCCCGGGGGAAACGGATGATGAGGGGAAGCTTCTCGTGGGTTACCCACTTCTGACCGTGGTCCGTGTGCAAGATAACGATGGTACGATCCAGAAAACCCTTCTCTTCCAGGTATCCGACAACCTCCTCGAGATACCCGTCGAAATCGAGGATCGCATCGTCGTAGAAATCATCCATCCACTCCTCGGCCTGCTTCTTGCCAACAGAAAACAGACGGTTTCGAGAACCGTATTTCGGACCGTGTGTCCCCATCAGGTGCAAGTGCACCAGAAAGGGTTCCCCCTTCCGATCGATAAATTCGAGCGCCGCTTTCACACGACCCTCGTCACGGACAACGACCCCTCTCCTCTGGATCACCTCCTCGAAGACGTTGATCATCCACTTCAGCCCGAACGCGTGCAGGAGGCGACTTTCTATGCGGTCGAACGTCTGAGAAAGGAAATACTGTTGAAGGCCGAAGCGCTCGGCAAGCGCATGCGGAAGGACAGCAAACGCCGTATCGCGCGACGTGCGGAAATTCGCGATATCGAAGGCATTACGCATATTGAGGTCGTAAGGGTCGGCATAGTGCCGCTCGCTGATGTCGAACCGGTGATAGCCGAGCTCACCCAGGATACCGGGGAGGTGCCGGTAGGCATCGGGTCCACGCAGGATATCGGGAGGGTATATCAACTTTGTCGTCGTCGGGAGTCTTCCCGTAAAGAGGGACGCCAGCGATCCCCCCGAATGGGCGCAATTGGTAAAGCAGTTCTCGCATACGAACGCCTCTTTTATGAACTCCCTCAGGAACGGGGTCGTGTCCCGTTCATATCCGTACGCCGAGAGGTGCCGTGCATTCAGGGCATCGCTCGAGAGGATCAGGAGATTGGGGCGGCGCGCCTGCGATGGGTTATATTGCATGGATGGGCTCTCGACTCCACCAGTCGCGTAGACAACAGCCGCCGCACCTGCGGAGAGCGCGATCAGAATGATTGAGACGACTGCAAGCCTGCGAAAGAGCGCGGAATGGCGAGGGGCTCGCGCTGCGTCGAAAAACAGACGGGTAAACGCAACCATGAACAGGATGAAGAGGACCGCGTATACCAAGTGCCACGGGCTCTTCGACAAAATGATACCAAAACCGAAGAGGGTGTAGGTGAAATTATCGATCAGAAGAAAAACGGTGTCGGACAATACCGCCGAAGGGATGAGACAGGCGATTACGAGAAGAAATGCCCTTCCGAAATGGGGTTTTATGGTATAACTCAGCACTCCGATGAGAGCAATCGCCGCGACTCCCGGAATAAGTAGAAAGAGGGGTGTCACCGCCAAGGATGACACCTTGTCCCAGGGGGATGCGGTCGAAAAGAACGAGGGTTTCGTCACGAAAAAGATCCACTCCATGAGGACGAAGAAATAGACGCAACCGACGTACAGCACCCCGAGTACAAACCAGCTCTCCGCTTTCCTATGCATACGTTATACTTTCGACCTTTGCCCACTCTTTACACGCAAAAAAAGAAACAGGCAAGCAATACACGTTAGAGCATTCCAGACGACCCCTCCCAAAATTGTTCACGCCAAGACATGGCAAGTGGGGAGATAATTTCATTGACACGCCGCCTGTTCTCCTTTAGGAAAAGTAGAATGTGATTGCTGTACCTGTACGTTCAGAACGACCGAAGAGAACCTAGCTGCGAACACCTCGATATTGTCACTTTTTCAAGATAAACATAGGTTTACGATGGCTGAGATCAGACGATCCTATTGCGGTTTGTGTCATCCCCGGTGCGGTCTCCTCCTGGAGGTGGAAGACGGCAGGATTATCGGGGTGAAAGGCGACCCGGAGCACCCCATATCGAGGGGCAGGATCTGCCCCAGAGGCCGCTTGATGGCCGACCATGTCCATCACCCGGACAGGATCAATTGCCCCATCAAACGCAAGGGGGAGCGGGGCTCCGGAAAATGGCAGCGCATCGGCTGGGAGGAGGCCCTCGACGAAGTGGCTCAGAAGCTTGCCACCCTTCGCGATCATTACGGAGCGGAAACGCTGGCCTTCACCCACGGCACCAAGAGAACCTATCATTGGGACGAGCGCAGGTTCTTCAACCTCTTCGGATCGCCGAACGTGTGCGGCGCCAACACGATCTGCATGTGCCCGAGCCAGGCCGTCGAGTACGCAACCTTCGGCGGCTTCACCTGGGGTGATGTGACGAACAGCCGATGCGTTGTTCTCTGGGGGCACGGGCCCTCGAAATCGGACCCCATCTATCTTTACGGCATGATCCTCCGGGCGAAAAAGAACGGCGCGAAGCTCATCGTAGTGGACCCCCGCCGCATCGACGAGGCGGACAAGGCCGACCTGTGGCTTCCCATAAGGCCCGGAACCGACGTGGCCCTCATGCTCGGCTGGATACGGATCATCATCGAGGAGAATCTGTACGACCGCGATTTCGTTAGGAACTGGACCGTTGGCTTCGAAGAGCTCAAGGCGGCCGCTGCGCCATTCACGCCTCGGAAGGTCGCCGAGACCACTTGGCTGACACCCGAGCAGGTGGTCGCTTCGGCCCGTTGTTACGCAACGACAAAGCCCGCAGTGATCACCTGGGGTTTCGGTCTGGACAAGCAGGGCGTCAACGCCACGCAGGCCGCGAGGGCGAGATGCTGCCTGAAGGCCCTTACGGGCAATCTGGATATTCCGGGTGGGGAGACCCTGGGCTGGAGCGATCCCGTAGGCAGGATCAGAAGCCAAGAGGAAATGCAGATGAACGAGGCCATTCCGCCGGAGCAGCGGGCGAAACAACTGGGCGCCGATCAATACCCCTTTTTCGGCTTCCCCGGCTGGTCGAGAAACGAACAGGCGAATCGCCGCCTTCCCCGCGAATACATGCACCCTCCCGATGCCGATATGACCTGCACGGCCCACACGCGGCCGGTTTTCGATGCCATGATCACCGGAAACCCCTATTCGGTCAAGGCGGCCATCTCCGTTGCCAGCAACCCGCTACTTGCCCTGGCGAACGCACGCCGAACCTACGATGCCCTGAAGCGCCTGGAGCTCTATGTCGTTGGTGAGTTTTATCTCACCCCTTCGGCTGCCCTCGCCGATTACGTTTTTCCCATATGCTCCACCGTCGAGACGACCGAACTCTGGTCCACAGGAGCCTTCTGCGTGGCCTGCCCCAGGGGGATCGAACCCCTCTACGAGCGCCGCAACACCTACGATTTCTGGCGGGGACTTGCGGTCCGGCTCGGACAGGGTGAGCACTGGCCCTGGGAGAGCATCGATGACGTCTGGGACTACATGCTTGAACCGGTGGGTCTGACCTTCGATAAACTTCTCGAACAGAAAGGCCTTTTCGGCAAGCGGGAATTCGAGCGCTACAAAAAATACGGCTTCGGCACACCTTCGGGCAAGGTGGAGCTGCGGTCGAGTACCTTCGAGGCCCTGGGCTGCGAACCCGTCCCCCTGTACCGCGAGATGCCTCAAAGCCCCCTGGGCGATCCGAAACTGGCCGGGGATTTCCCCCTCGTTCTCCTCTCGGGAAGCCGGTTTTTGCCGATGTACCAGTCGGAGCATAGACAGATCGAAAAGGCGAGAAAGGCACGGCCCGATCCCCTGGTGACCCTTCACCCGGAAACGGCAAAGGCACTGGATCTGGTTGACGGCGACTGGGTCAAGGTGGAGACCCCGCTGGGAAGCGTTCGCATGCGCCTGCATCTGTCGGACAGGGTCGACCCACGCATGGCCGACGCGGATCACGGGTGGTGGTTCCCGGAACGGGAAGAGGCGGAACCGAATCTCTTCGGCGTGTTCGAAGCCAATATCAACCTGCTTTGCCCGGACGAATCGGAGTTTTGCAGTCCCGAGATCGGCAGTTGGCCCCACACGGCGCTGCTGTGCCGGATCGAGAAAGCGTAACCGGTCATGGAACAGGGCTCTCGACTCTGACCATGCCGGGCACGCCAAAAGCCTTGACTCCTTTTCCAGAAGGACCCTCGACGCACAGCGGCACAAGCTCCGGCACATGACCCCGGCAGAGATAACGGATACCTGAGCCGTAAACGCCCTGCCGGCAGCTTTCGTTGATCCATCTGAAAACCTGATGGGTGAAACATGGCGCTGTTCGAAATTACGGCCGTACTCATGGTGCTGACGGCTGTATTCAGCTATATCAACTACCGCATGCTGCGCCTGCCGACCACGATCGGCGTCATGTTCATCTCCCTGGCGGTCTCTCTCGGAATGGTTACGCTGGGTCTGTTGGGCGTGGATGTCGGACAGGCAAGCGTCGAGCGCATTCTGGGAACCATCGACTTCAATCAGGCGCTGCTGCACGGCATGCTGTCGTTCCTTCTCTTCGCCGGCGCGATGCACATAAAACTCGAAGACCTGACGAGCCAGAAATGGGTCATAACCGTGCTGGCCACCGTAGGTGTCGTCGCCTCGACCTTCATCGTCGGCAGCCTTACCTTCCTGGTGCTGGACCTCCTGAACATCCCGGCCTCTTTCATATACTGCCTTCTGTTCGGGGCTTTGATCTCGCCGACCGATCCGGTAGCGGTCCTCGGCATTCTCAAGACGGCGGGCGTTCCCAAAAGCCTCGAAACGAAGATCGCCGGCGAATCGCTCTTCAACGACGGCATCGGCGTGGTGGTCTTTCTGATCATTCTCGAGCTCGCCCTTGGGGAGGGCGATGTCAACGCGGGAAGCGTGGCGCTCCTCTTCCTCGAGGAGGCGGTCGGAGGGGCCTTGCTGGGACTGTTGATCGGCGTGTCCGCCTACTGGATGCTTAAAAGCGTCGACAACTACCAGGTGGAAATCATCATCACCCTGGCGCTGGTCATGGGCGGATACGCCCTGGCGGACAGAATCCACACATCCGGCCCGATTGCCGTCGTGGTGGCGGGCCTGCTGATCGGCAACCACGGCCGGGCCTTCGCCATGTCGGAACTCACCCGCGACCGACTCGACAATTTCTGGGAGTTGATAGACGAGATCCTCAATGCGCTGCTCTTCATGATGATCGGCCTGGAAGTGCTCCTTGTGCCCTTTACGCAAGCGCTTCTCGTTGCCGGCCTGCTGGCGATCGTAATCGCCCTTTTCGCACGCTTGGCGAGCGTGGGGGGCGCCGTTCTCGTAATGCGGCAGTTCCGGCCCTTCAGCCCGGGAGCAATCAAAATCCTGACATGGGGAGGGCTGCGCGGCGGCATCGCGGTGGCACTGGCGCTGTCGATTCCGCCCGTGCCGGAAAGGACGACCATCGTCACCATCACCTACATGATCGTCGTCTTTTCCATCGTCATGCAGGGCATGACCCTGGGAAGACTGGTGAATCGAATCTATCCCGATCAATGAAAATGGGTGCAAACGGTCCACAAGGTGCCATCGACTCCGGAGCGGGCGATTATGGGACGAGATGAGAACGTTTTCAATGTCTTCCCGGATCACCTGAAATACACATCTGACGCACAACAAAACAAACGCTTGACCGCGAGCTTTGAAAGGTGTCATTGTTTCAATGAACCATCATCATCGACCAGTAACGTTTGTATGTACAGGGCTCATTGGTTCCCTGCGAAGCATAACAGTCGGTGTCATTGCAGAAGACTTCTTTTCGGAAGGTATCACCCACCCTATAAAAAAAGGCATCGAGGGTTTTGCCCAAATACAGAAGAGGGGGTAAGACAAGATGGAAAAGAAATGGGTTTATCTCTTTGACGACCTCGACAAAGCCAAGGCCGATGCGAATCAAATTTGGGACGGTGTCTACTACCTGCTGGGGGGGAAGGGGGCCAGCCTGGGGGAGATGACCCGCATCGGGCTGCCGGTTCCCCCCGGATTTACCGTGACCACCGAGGCATGTAACGCCTATCTGTCTGGGGGGATGCAGTTTCCCCAAGGTATGTGGGAGCAGGAACTCACCGCGCTCGCTGCAGTCGAGGCCAAGACCGGCAAGAAATTCGGAGATTCACACAATCCCCTCTTGATTTCCTGCCGCTCCGGCGCGCGCTTTTCCATGCCCGGCATGATGGACACCGTTCTTAACATCGGTCTCAATGAAGACACCGTTCAGGGCCTGATCGGCGTTTCCGGAGACGCCCGGTTCGCCTATGATTCCTACCGTCGCCTGATTCAAATGTTCGGCTCCGTTGTCATGGGCGTTCCCGACGAGGCCTTCGAAGAGGTCATCTCCGACGCATGCAAGGAGCGAGGAGTTGAAAGCGACACCGGGCTGAATGCCGAGGATTGGGAGCGGATCGGCAAACAATTCAAGGATATCTTCCGGCGCTACAACCGCATCCATTTCCCCACCGACCCCTATGAACAGCTGCGATTGGCGACCGAGGCCGTCTTCAAATCCTGGAACAGCAAGCGGGCTGTCGATTATCGGCGAGCGGCCAAAATTCCCCATGACATTGGGACTGCCGTCAATATCCAAACCATGGTCTTCGGCAACATGGGCAACGACAGTGCCACGGGCGTGGCCATGACCCGCAACGCCACGACGGGCGAGAAGAAGATCGAAGGGGACTATCTCATCAATGCGCAGGGCGAGGACGTCGTTGCCGGAATCCGCCTGACCGATGCGGTCGAGAGCATGGCCACGACCATGCCCGCTATCTGGAAACAATTTTCGGAAACCATCCAAAAGCTGGAGCAGCACTACCGCAACATGCAGGATGTGGAGTTCACCGTCGAACGCGGTAAACTCTGGGTTCTGCAGACTCGCGACGGCAAGCGTACCGCCCAGGCCGCCGTCCGCATAGCTGTCGAGATGGCTGAAGAGGGCCTGATCTCGCGTGAGGACGCCGTTTTGCGCATGACTCCGGAACAGGTGGACTTTTTTCTCCATCCGCAGTTCGATCTTGCCTCCAAGAAGGCGGCCATGGCCGAGGGCCGCCTCCTGGCCGACGGCCTCAACGTCTCGCCTGGCGCCGCAGTCGGCGTAGTGGCCTTCAACGCCGATCTCGCACAGAGCTGGGTCAAAAAGGAAGGGAAGAAGGTCGTCATGGTGCGTCCCGAGACGAAACCGGACGACGTTCACGGAATGTTGGCCGCCGAAGGTATCCTCACCAGCCGCGGCGGTCGCACCAGTCACGCCGCTCTGGTGGCCCGCCAATTCGGCAAACCCGCCGTGGTCGGCGTCGCCGCCCTGGAGATCGATATGCTCCAGCACCTCATGAACGTCAAGGGCCAGACAATTCATGAAGGCGACTGGATCTCCATCGACGGCTCGACCGGCGAGGTTTTCAGCGGAAAGCTCGAAACGATGGTGCCCGACATTTCCGATCCATGGCTGAGGAAGCTCTTGTGCTGGGCCGACGAGTTTCGGCGGCTGGACGTCTGGGCCAATGCCGACTACCCGAAAGATGCACGCAGGGCCATGGAATACGGCGCGGGGGGTATAGGTCTGTGCCGGACCGAGCACATGTTTTTTGAAACCGAACGTCTGCCGATTGTGCAGAAGATGATCATGAGCAGAACGCCTGTGGAACGCCGTGAAGCCCTTGATGAACTGCTGCCCTTCCAGCGCGAGGACTTTCTCGGGATCTTCCGCGCTATGGAGGGGCGGCCGGTCATCATCCGTCTCATCGATCCCCCTCTCCACGAATTTCTGCCCGCATACGAAACCCTGATGATCGAACTTGCCGATAACAAGATCCGGCTCATGCACGCGCGGACCCTCAAGGAGATAGACGACCTGCTGCGGAAGCTGGAGGAAGAGGGCCATATCCTGTCAAGGGTGGAGGCCCTGCGGGAATCCAATCCCATGCTGGGGTTGCGCGGTGTGCGCCTCGGCATCATGATGCCGGAGGTGGCACAGATGCAAATGCGCGCCATCCTCGAGGCTGCCTGTCAGTGCGTGCGTGAAGGGATGGAGGTGAGGCCGGAGGTGATGATTCCGCTCACCTGCCACGTTAATGAACTCAAACTCCACCGGGAAGCTCTCGAGGCTGTAGCGATGGAGGTTTTGGAAGAGCAAAAGGTCACGGTTCGTTACAAATTCGGCACCATGATCGAGATCCCGCGGGCGGCGCTGACCGCCGACGAGATCGCCGAATTTGCCGAGTTCTTCTCCTTCGGCACCAACGACCTGACCCAGACGACCTTCGGGATCAGTCGCGACGATGCCGAGAAGGGGTTCCTCATCGACTACATTCAGCGCGGCCTCCTGCCACAGAACCCCTTCGAGACCATCGACGAGGGCGGCGTGGCAAAACTTATGGGCATGGGAATTGAGCTCGGCCGCCGCGTACGGCCGGAGTTGGAGATCGGCATCTGCGGGGAGCACGGCGGCGATCCAAAATCCATCGAAATCTGTCATCGCCTCGGTTTGAATTACGTGAGCTGCTCGCCCTTCCGCGTGCCCATTGCGCGGCTTGCCGCCGCCCAGGCGGCTCTGCGCGAACAGTTCAAGGACAAGCGCGAACGCAGGATCGGTCTGCGACTTATTATTCCGTCTTAGAAGGATTGCAAAGCGGTTAAATCAAAATTAGACAAGGGAGAAGCATCATGATCAAAACAAAAATGACGGAGATGCTGGGAATCGAATACCCTATTCTCCAAGGGGGTATGGGATGGCTTGGTCTGGCGGAATTGGTTGCGGCGGTTTCTAATGCAGGCGGGCTTGGGGTCCTCGGTTCTGTGACTCACCCAGATCCCGAGAAACTTCGACAGGAGATACGAAAGGTGAAAGAGCTTACTGACAAACCTTTCGGGGTGAATATCACCATGCTGCCGGCGCTCCGGGAACTGCCGAATGACGGCTTTGTCCAGGTGGTCTGCGAAGAGGGGGTGCCCGTGGTGGAGACGTCCGCAGGGAGGCCCGAGAAGTACGTCGAGCCCCTCAAGAATGCAGGGGTGAAACTCATACACAAGGTGGGTTCGGTGAGGCACGCGCTCAACGCGCAAAAGATCGGCTGCGACGCTGTCGAAGTTGTCGGCTTCGAGAGCGGCGGCTTTCCTCTGCCCGACGACGTTACCTTGTGGAACCTCATTCCCCGTATTGTGGATGCTGTCGACATTCCCGTGAGCGCAGCGGGCGGAACAACGGATTATCGACAGTTGACAGCGGCCTTGGCGCTCGGTGCAAGCTCGGTAACGTGCGGGACGCTCTTTATGGCGACCCAGGAATGCATCGCCCATCCAAATCTCAAGCAGAGGCTTCTTCAGGCAACAGAGTGCGACACAGTCATGATTCAGCGCACGATCAACAATCAGAACCGTGTTTTTAAAAATGAAACGGCTTTGAAAATCCTGGAAATGGAAGCGAGAAAAGCCTCTTTCGAGGAACTCATCCCGCTGATAAGCGGCGAGCGGGGTAGAAAGGTTTATCTTGAGGGTGACGCGGATTACGGCACGGTGCCTTGCGGACAGGGGGTGGGACTGATCAAGGATATTCCCACGGCGAAGGAGGTCATCGACAGGATGGTCACTGGGGCGGAACAACTGCTCAAACGATTGAGTTCGTAGCGGGACCGCATGTAACTGAGATACCCAATGTGCCGCGGAAGGGAGAAAATCACATAGAAACGTCCCTTTAAAAGGCAATGCCTTATCAAAGGTTGAGGGAAGAAATGTGGACCCGGCAAGTGTGATGAAACCGTAAAAAAGTCCGATTTGCTCCATTTTTGTCATTCCCACGAAAGGGGGAATCCAGTCTTTTCGATACGTTCTGGACCCCCGCTTTCCCCCGCCTTCGTGGGGGGGCAGGCTGCAAGGGGGTGACATGGTTTGCGGCTCTTTACGAGGTTGTCAATTGTGACGTTTCGCTCTTGCTGAGGTCGCTGTACGAATGTAAAGAGGAGAAACATGATGCCATTAAGATTCGAAGGCAAGGTTGCCGTCATCACAGGCGCTGCGCATGGTCTGGGAGCCTCTCACGCTTTGGCCTTTGCCAGGGAAGGGGCGCGCGTTGCAGTAACGGACATATGCCAGGATCTGCCTCATGCTCGATATGCAATGGGTAAGCGGGATGAGCTGAACAGCGTCGTGGAGGAAATAGAGGCGATGGGCCAGCAGGCGATTGGTCTACGATGCGACGTTACCAAGGCCGACGATGTTGAAAACATGGTGAAGAAAGTCATAGAAGAATTCGGGAAGATTGACATCCTGGTCAACAATGCCGGCATTGCCTTTGTAGCGATGCCTGTATGGGAGGTTACGGAAGAGGCCTGGGACCTGACGGTGGACATCATGCTCAAGGGAACATTCCTCTGCTGTAAATATGTGCTGCCGCACATGATCGAGCGGCGATATGGAAAGATCGTGAACACCGGCTCCATCGGTTCCCGGGGCCAGCGCCACAACGCGCCCTATTCCGCCGTCAAGGCCGGCATCCAGGCTTTTACCCTCGCTATCGCCAAGGATGTGGGAAAATATAACATCAATGTCAATTGTGTCGCCCCGGGCTCAGTCTATACCCCCATGATGCAGGGTGCATGCGAAGACGCCTCCCGGGATTTCAAGATGCAAGGGGATCAGCTCTATGCGTTTATCTGCAAACAGTGCCACATCCTGGGGCGCGAGATACTGGCCGAGGATATTTCCAACTCCGTGCTCTTTCTCTGTTCGGAGGAAGCCAGGAATGTGAACGGTCACGTTCTCTTCGTTGACGGCGGTTTCCAAGCCATTTGATGACCCATTCCATTGGCGACAAAACGGCCGCCGACCGGCGAAAATAAAGTTCCTTGACCCAAAAGCTTTGCAGAACCGACGAAAACGGTTCGCGGGCGGTTGCGCTATCTTTTTAAATGCTTAGGCCGGCAGATAGCACAAAGAAATGAAAGGAAAAGATCTCATATGTTTCAGCACCTGTTCAGCCCGACAATGATTGGGAAGATGGAAGTGAGGAACCGTATCGTCCTGCCGCCGATGACGCTTGGGTATGGTGCGCCGGATGGGACAGTCACGGAGAGACACCGCGACTATTACGAGGCGCGCGCCAAAGGCGGAGCAGGCCTGATCATCACAGAAGCGACCGCGGTTCATCCGGACCGGAAATTCGGATTATATCCACTCGGTCTCTACAATGATGCGCAAATCGACAGTTGGAGAGAACTAGCCATGGCAACGCATCGTCACGGAGCGAAACTGGCGGCTCAGCTCATGGACCCGGGACCTGAAAGCATCCAGATGCTGACGGGAAAGCAGCCTGAAGGCCCTTCGCCGGTAGTGGGACGCAGTCTCTTTCGCAGCGTGCCCCGAACGTTGTCTGTCAGCGATATCGAAGCCGTGATCGATGATTTTGCAGAGGCAACCCGCCGGGCAAAGGATGCGGGGCTGGACGCCGTTGAGATCCATGCGGCTCACGGCTATGCTCTTGTAGGGTCTTTCTTATCCGCCTTCTTTAACAAGCGAACTGACAGCTA
>JAFGIO010000106.1 GCA_016929555.1 Deltaproteobacteria bacterium
AACAAGAAATTCGCAATGTCTTTCATCTCATCCCTTTTTCAACATCTTGATCCTGTTTTCCATCATGTTGGATATCTTTTTAATCTGAAGCTGAAGCGAAGCGATGCCTTCCGGGCGCATGGCAAGAACCTTTTCAAGATGCGCGCGCCAGTACTCCAAAAGGGTGATTTCGTTTTCCCTCAATTTCTTTTCGATTTTTTCCTGCAGCTCCTTTTGGAACGCTGCCTGGCTTTCCCTTTCGACCATCTACCCCCCCAACCTTTTCAATGTGCCGCCCCACCTACCGCTCAGACCGCTTCCCAAACCAACAAGGGATCAAAGGGCGTAGCGATGAACCTTCGGCTATCGCTTGCTTTTGAACAGACACAGCCTGAAGCCGGGGATTATAATGACCTCAGCTGCTAAAATCAATGAAAACCCCCCGTCTTTTCCATACCTTTTATATTGACAGGTCTTGATGCCCGTCCTATAATCGATCCGCCAAACAAAACGTTTTGTCTGAGATAAGTTAGTCTGCCTAATTCCAGTCTGAAAAAATACGCTCTTTTTGCCTGCACGGCAAGGCCCATTAGAAACAAACATTCAACGTCTATTGAAAGCACCAAGCAATATCGAATTGTTCCGGTGAGGAATCAAGACAACTGCCAAATTTCCCAACGGAACATTGCTACAGAAAGAAACAGTCTGTCAAGAAAAGAAATAACCTGTAAAGGGGGTGATGCCTGCTGGGACCGAGGATCCATGGAAAGACTGTCAATACTAAACTGTCCAGATCTTTTTTCAGGAGGTATGGCATGGAGCAGGAGAAAGCGGCATTGCTGGGGGGTTACCGGGTCCTTGACCTCACCGACGTGAAGGGACACCTCTGCGGAAAGGTCCTGGGCGACCTCGGTGCCGACGTCATGAAGATCGAACCGCCGGGAGGAGATCCGGCGTGCAACATCGGACCCTTCTATCACGACATTCCCGATCCCGAAAAGAGCCTTCACTGGTTTTTCACCAATCTAAACAAACGTGGCATTACCTTGAACATCAGCCCTTTGATTACGTAACGATCGGAACCGCAGAGGGGTCAACAGCCAGGCGCCATGTCAAACCATGGCAAGAGGTTTCGATAACGGAAACGTTTCTCAACAAATCATCTCAGGCCTGCCCGGAGACGACCCTTTCCGGGCGGACGCCCCCTTTCATCCATCCATAGGCCGCAGAGGATGCCTGACATCGAGTTCATTGAAATGCCGGAAAGAGACAAATCATGAATGCCAAGCCCGATGAGAGAAAATCATATTCCCCGGAACAGCTTTTGGCGAATTTGACCGGAATCGTCTATGACTGAATGATCAAACCAAATATCAACAAAGCATTTACTTGAATTGGCGTGAACGAAGGATGTTCGAAAATCGCTTGACATGTGTTGACAGATGAAGCAAGGTGAATATACCCAACGGCTGTAAGGAAAGCGTTTCCTATAAATGCCGAGAAAGGAGGTGAGTCGTTCGAATAGCAAAGGGATGTCTTCTCAGACATAGAAGTCGTTTTCCTTTCGGAATTCGATGCCCGATGTGGGCAGCGTCGTTTTAACGATTGCGAAATGAAAATGATTCACCAGACCGCATTTATTTAAGAAAAGGAGGGGTAATGATGGATGTGCCTTATTTTGCAAAGCTCAATCAACCGATGAGAGGCATTATTGGGACTGTCATGACGATAGTCATCGGAGTTCTCATCATGGTCGTTCCCCTGTATCTCTGGAAACCCTGGGGAGTGAATGCGCAGTTGGCACCTGTGGGAATGGGCGATCTGGATAACGTCGTTCAGCTTGGAATGTATTTGGGCTGCGGTGCTTTCGGCTGGCTGTTCTGGTGGACCTTCCACATGGGAAACTGGCCGTTCCAGAAGATCGCCCAGCCGACGCAGGGATTGCTGGTGGGGGTATTCTCACTGGTCGGAACATACATCACCTACTATATCTTCCACAACGTGCTGAAATGGGATGCCCACATCTTCAACATCTGTGTCCTCTGGCTCATGTGGGTATTTATTATGGGTCCATGGGGGGGTATGCCGCTCGCGGTTTACTACGAACAGAAACAGCCCGTGTGCGGGATAGTGGGCTTCATTGCCACTTGGGGTTTCGCCCTTCTCACCTGGTGGTTCGTCCCTGAGGAGTTTCTCGGCTATGTCCCGGGCTTTCCCTTCGTGTGGTTCCTGGTGTCCACAGCCTTTGCCCTGACCTTGAACTTCTGGCCCTTCGAGAATACCAAACAGCCGCAACAGCTTATCCTGCTCGTGGGCTTCCTGGCCTTCTTCTCCTTTATCTACATCTGGATTGCCGGCGCTTACGGCTTAACCTTTTTCCCCACCGTCGCCGAACACAAGGCGGGGGCGATGCCCGACCTGTCCGGGGGCACCTTCACAGTTCTCTGGCTCTTTGTCATACTCGTCCCCGTGGGACTGTTCCAGTTTTGGCCTTTTCATAAGATGGCCAACGTCTCCCGGGGGTTTATGTATCTGATCGTCACCCTGGCTATCACCGTAGGCATCTGGCTGTGGATACTCAGCGCGAAACCGGCAGCGCCGGTACCCGACTTGGCGCAGCTCGTACATTTCCGATGGATTTTCCTCGCCCTCGACTGGCTGCTGGCCCTGTTCGTGGGGTGGGCTATCGTCTGGTGCAACTGTCAACTGTTCATGGCTCCGCCGCCCGGCGGTGAATCGCAACACTGATCATTTCGCCCATACCTCATAAAAAGGAGGGTAAACCACTTTTACCCTCCTTTTTTCTTTTCGTCCCTGTTTTTCACAATCGCCCCGGCATGGTTGATCCCTCTGAGGCAACCGTGATAGTATGGCGTGTTAATTCAAATCAGCATGGTTGTAATCGCCCAGGCGGTCCAGCCGAAAAGGTAGGCGTTTTGAGGAAACAGAAGATCAGAAACATCGCTATCATCTCCCACGTCGATCACGGAAAGACGACGCTAGTAGATGGAATGCTAAAACAAACCGGTACATTCCGGGAACATGAGGTCGTGGAGGAGCGCGTGATGGATTCGCTCGACCTCGAACGGGAACGGGGCATCACCATCACGGCAAAGAATACCGCCATCTATTACGGTGATTCAAAGATCAATATCGTGGACACGCCCGGGCATGCCGATTTCGGCGGCGAGGTCGAACGGAGCCTGATCATGGTCGACGGGGCGATTCTCCTCGTCGACGCCAGCGAGGGGCCGCTGCCTCAGACGCGCTTCGTCCTGAAGAAGGCCCTGGATCAACGGATCCC
This sequence comes from Deltaproteobacteria bacterium, assembly GCA_016929555.1. Lineage (GTDB taxonomy): Bacteria > Desulfobacterota > Syntrophia > Syntrophales > JAFGIO01 > JAFGIO01. Next base: position 3,284 of record JAFGIO010000106.1, read on the forward strand.
CGTTATACTCGTCATCAATAAAATCGACCGGGCCGACGCCCGGATCGACGAAGTGATCAACGACATCTACGATCTGTTCATCGATCTGGACGCCACGGAGGAGCAGATCGAATTTCCCATCCTCTACACAAATGCCAAGCTGGGTATAGCCCACAAAAAGCCGGGAGACGGCTCAAGGAATCTGGAGGTGCTTTTTGAAACCATCCTCTCCACGATTCCCGGTCCGGAGGGCGACGATGAGGCGACACCGCAGTTTCTGGTAACGAACCTGGATTACGATCCCTATGTGGGCCAAATCGCCGTCGGCCGCCTGAGGAACGGCTTTTTGGAGATGCAGAGGGCTTACAGCCTTTGCAGTGCAGATGCGGTCACGCCGGGAATCCGATTCTCTGCGCTGTATACCTTCTCGGGACTGAAGAGAATCGTTGTTGACCGGGTTGAATCGGGAGACATCGTCGCCTTTGCCGGTGTGGAGAACTTGAACATCGGCGACACCATATCCGCCCTGGAGAATCCCCTGCCGCTACCGCGGATCCGTGTTGACGAACCGACGGTGTCGATGATCTTCTATGTAAACAACAGCCCCACTGCCGGCCGGGAGGGCCGCTACCTTACCTCGCGCCATTTGCATGAGCGACTGGACCGGGAGACCCTAAGAAACGTTGCGCTACGGGTAAAACCGACAGATCGGGCTGATACCTTCGAGGTCTGCGGGCGTGGGGAACTGCAGATGGCGATCCTCATCGAGACCATGCGCCGGGAGGGTTACGAATTTATGGTTTCCAGGCCCCATGTCATCACCAGGGAACTGGATGGCAGGGTCCTCGAACCGACAGAGCGCCTCTACCTCGATATTCCCGGGGAATTCGTGGGGGTCCTGACGGAGAAGCTCGCGGCGAGGAAGGGTCGGATGATCAACCTCGTAAACCGAGGTAGCGGGCGAGTGAATCTGGAATTTATCATCCCCTCCAGGGGTCTCATCGGTTTCCGGAGTCTTTTTTTGACGGATACGAAAGGCTCGGGGGTGATGAACGCCCTGTTCGAGGGATACGAGCCCTGGTTCGGTCCCATACCACAGCGGTTAACGGGCGTGCTGGTTGCCGACCGGGCCGGCAGGGTAACCCCCTATGCCTGCCATGCAATGGCAGACCGAGGCGAGCTCATCGTGTCGCCGGGAACGGAAGTCTATGGCGGAATGATCGTCGGGGAACGCAACCGCTCCACTGACCTGAACGTCAACATCGTCAAGGAGAAAAAATTGACGAATATCAGAAGCTCCACCTCGGAGGCGACAGTGATCCTCCGCCCGCCGCGGCTCCTGTCGCTCGATCAATGTATTGAATTCATTGCTGAAGATGAACTCGTAGAGGTAACCCCTAACAATATTCGCCTGCGCAAGAAGGATCTGGATGCACAAGTGCGAATGGCCCGGTACCGTGAGGAAAAGCATGCCTGATCGGAAGAGAGACATGGAAATCATGAACAGAGATCGGCTCAATCAGTATCGTTTTTTTTTAAAAGACAGCATCCGCAAGGTCATCGATTTTTCCCAAACCGACCAGAACCGAGGGCTTCCGCCTCCGCCTGTCCAGAAGCCCTATTCCGACAAGGCCCTCCGGATCAAGCTTCCAGAGTGGAGGCGGGAACCACGGACAGGTGTTGTCGATCTGGCGACGGCCATCGGAAATCGCCGGAGCCGCAGGGCCTACGACCTTGAACCGCTTACCCTGAGAGAACTGTCCTTTCTGCTTTGGGCGACCCAGGGAATTAGACGGCGTCTGGACGCCGGTCATGCCACGAGGACCGTTCCGTCGGCGGGCTGTCGCCACTCTTTTGAGACGTATCTGTGCAATCTGAAAACTCTTGAACTGGAAAGGGGGATCTACCGCTATCTCCCTCTGGAGCATGCGCTGCTCTTCGAATTCACCGAAGATGACCTGGAACGTAAAATCGTTCGGGCCGTTCTCGGCCAACCCTACCCCGCCGAGGCCTCGGTAACCTTCATCTGGACCACGATCCCTTACCGGATGGAGTGGCGCTACGGCCTTGCCGCCCACAAGGTCATCGCCCTCGACGCCGGGCATGTCTGTCAGAACCTGTACCTGGCCTGTGAGGCGATCGGTGCCGGAACCTGTGCTATCGCTGCCTATGATCAGGAATACATCGACAGGCTTCTCAGGGTGGACGGCGTGGACGAATACGTGATCTACCTCGCTCCGGTGGGGAAGACAAAGAAATAAAATGGAATCGCCGGATCGATGACGGTGAAAGGAACCGCCCACGATTGGTGCCCGCTGGATTCTTGGGAGTCGGGCAATTTCCGTCAGTAGAACCAGGCGGTCCAGAGAATCAGGCCGGTGAGGAACAGGCCGAGCAGCAGGCTTGCAAGACCGATGAATGCTGTCAGAAGCTGTGTCAGGACGCCGGGACCTTCCCTCTTGAGTTCGTCGAGGCGGCCCTGGACCGCGAGTCGCTCATATTCCAGGGGCCTTTCCTCCCGGAGGACGGAAAGCGGGTAACGACCCGTGAAGATGTTCGGTTCCAGGGGAAACTTGTTGGGAACGAAGTGATTGTTGAAGAAATGGACGGTGAAGATGAAGATGGCGGCCAGGAAGGCCTCCTCGGAATGGACCACCGTTGCCATATTGATTACCCAACCCGGGAAAACGTAGGAAAAGAGTTCCGGGAACCAGAGCATCAGCCCTGAAAGCCCGATGGCGAACATTCCCCAGAAGACGGCAAAGAAATCGAACTTCTCCCAATAGGTCCAGCGGTCGAAGCGGGGCATATCGCCCCGGTTGAAGAACCAGCGGAACATCCCCTTGATGTCTTCCCAATCCTTGAGATTGGGGCAGAGGGAATCGGGACCGAGCAGCCGCCCTACCCATCCCTTTGTGCCCTGACCCCTGGGAAAGAGAAACTTCAAAGACAGCCATATCGTATAGAGGAAAAGGGTCGAAAGGAGCAGGGTCGCCATCCGATGGAAGAGCCCGGCCGAATCCGCGCCCCCCCATAAATCGATCATGACCCTGGCCCAGGCCCTGTCATGGTACTTCAGGGGGAAACCCGTCATCACCAGGGTGAAAAAAGAGAAAATAAGCAGGACATGCATGATCCTCTCCGCGAGCGAAAATCGTTCGATCTGCCCAGTCTCGACGCATTCGGACTGACCGATCCGATCGCCCGCCTTCGCCTTCAGCGCCCTGGACCAGTAAGCCTTCCTCCACCATAGAAACGCATGGCCCCAGAAGAAGAGGAAAACGGACAGCAACAAGGCATCCATGAAGACGTTCGTCCAAAAAAGCACCGGATAACGTTTGCGGTCCCCATAGTCCGGATGGGGATGGAATGCGACGAAGCGCGGATGAAAACGGCCGTGACATTTTCCGCAGTCTCTCACAAGGTCCGAGGGATTGAGGGTCGAACGGGGATCGGAAGGCGGCAGGGTGTTGTGGCCATTATGGCAATCGGAACAGCCGGCTACGCGAGATGGATATCCGATGTCTCGCACCTTGCCGTGATAGGTCTCGCTATAGAGCAACGCCGCTTTCACCGACAATCCGTTTCGCTTCATCATCGCCGGGTCGGCATGGCAGCGCTGACAGGTTTGCGTATAGTACTCTTTCACCCTCGCCATATCCTGCTCGGATTCCGTATCATTGACAGGCGTGTCATGGAGCCCATGGCAGTCCGAACAGGTAGCGGCATCCGGGTTGCCATCGGCAACGGCTTTCCCATGACCGGACATCGAATAATCCCGTGCAGGATGACAAGTCGTACAGCGGTCCTGGACAAGACGCTTGAAATCCCCCTTTGATTTCTCTATGACATGAATGTCACGGTGGCAGTCCTGGCAGGTAATGTTCTGTTTGACGTAGTGGACGCTTTTCCGATAGTCCTCTTCGATCTCCCCGTGGCAGCTTCCACAGGATATGGTGATGGGTTTTTCCCGGCCTTCCATATGAAGCCTTAGGTCTCCAATTTCCCGATGGCAGCTCCCGCAACCATTGGGCCCATGGACCGAACGGGGAAATTGCGACCGGAACCGGTAGAAATCATGACAGAAGTCGCAACGATAATTGCCTGACAGCTCTGGATTGTTTCTCTGCGCCGGCAGAGACGGCGGGATGAAGATCTCCCCGGCGACAGTCAGGAGAACGATCATCAGGACAGTCCGCCATTCGCTTTTGAGCGGGTCTCTCATGGCATCATCTGCCTCCGATGGGTTTCCCAGGCCGCCTGGCCACCTCTGAGCCTTCCAATGTTCTCAAACCCTTTCCTGTGCAGGAAGCTGGCCGCCAACATCGATCTTGACCCGTCGCTATCGATAACAAGAATCGGAAGGTTCACAGGTATCTCATGGTAACGCTCATGCAATTGACCGAGCGGTACGTTCATGGCGTTCTTCAGACCGTCTTTTTGGAAGCTTACGAAAGAACGGATATCCAGGATCAGAAACTCCCTGCGGGATTGAATCCAGTTATCGAGGGTCTTCGCCTGTATGGAGGGGATACTGAAACGGGGAACCCTCTGCGGCGATTCCGTTTCGTAACCGGCCATCTTCCAAGCGGATATTCCGCCGATGAGCACGGCAACGTTCGGTAATCCCTTCGTCTTTGCCTTCTCCAAGGCATGGCACGGCTTCTGGACGTGAAGCCCCCGGCTGTAAAAAACGATTGGTTTCCCTTGGAAAGTCTGTAGATGGCTTACCAGTTTGTCGACATCATCGCAGGCAATGCAAAGGGCGCCGGGAATCCTTTCATCCATGCATTCCAGATAACTGTCCGTATCGATCAGAACAAGGGGTTCCCCCATAACGAGCCGCTGATGGAGTTCAAGGGGAGACAGCACCGTCGCCGATGGTGTCTCTTTTGGCGGGGCCGGGCAGGCCCACAAAAAAAATACGATGAGAAACGGGCACAGAAAGAGAGCCTTTCTCACGCCTCTGCCCAAGATCATGAAGACGAGTACGCCAGCCAAAACGGCATGCCGGCTCCTGACCGGTCTTTTCGGAAACCGGCCGCACCCGGATATCGCAGAATGCATCGGACGGCACCTCATTCGACAGAAGGTACTGTCGCCAGCCCCCAGCTTGACATCTGGGGTTCCGCATGGGGCTCCTTGAGCTTGGGGTAATCCTTGTGCAGAAATTCCTTCATGTTCTTGATCCGCATTTTGGTGAAGAAAATCGATCCGTCGGAATGGCAATCCAGGCAACCCTCCGGAACGCCCCCGGCGCCATAGGTGCTTTTCGCGGAAAGAGGCGTTACATCGTGTTCCACAGGGAAGATGTCCTTTCTCAGTTCCTGACCCGAGTTCCCAGCGACGAGCTGTCCCTTTTTCATCTCATAGAAACGGTCCGCCACGTAAACGACCCTGCGAAAGCCCATTTTTGTCAGATTTTCGATCATGGAACGGATATTCCGTTCCGACGCTATGAGAGAGCTTTTCATCCGCACTCCCGATGTCGTTCTGACTTCAAAGGTATCAATGGAGGACAGCTTACCGGCAGCCTTCGACACATGCCCCAGATCGATCGGTCTGATCTCGCCCGTACTCGTCCGTTCACCGAACCACGTCAAAAGCTTCGGCACATCGGGACGATAACGCTCCTGCTGACCTTTTTCCTTTGCAAGGCGGCACATCCAGGGCTTCCAAGGCACCTTCGCCCTTTGCAAGTAATCGGTTGGAGACAAGACAAGATCGAAGCCTTCGGCCGTATACCCTTTTTCCTGCCCGGTGCCCAAATCGAGGAGATAAAGTGCCCGAGCGGGCTGTGCCGTGCTGTGGCATCCACTGCAGTCGATGAGATAGGTGTGGAAGCCAGCTCCTGAAAACCTTTCCCCATGAACCCTGCGAGGATCGGGCGCCTGAGCCGGCAGTCCCTTCCTCGACGGCCTGTATCGGCCTTCCTGATGGCATCCCACACAGGTCTTCATCCCGACTCCGTCGAGATCGTCCCTGACGGAGATTGTAGGAGACCATCCCTTGGCGATCTGATGCCTTAGACGCTCCCTGGCCGTCCTCCCGATGAGGCCGTGACAGTCTGTGCATTGAAGTCCGGCGAGGACATGGACGTCCGAAGACGATTCGTGTAATGTTCCCGTATTCTTTGCCTCACTTTCTGCATGACATTGCAGACAGTTCTTCCGATCCACGCTACGGCTTATGAGACGCCCCTTCAGCCTTCCTTCCTTCGAAAACAGCCGTCCGTCCTCCCAGGCATAACTTACCACGGGTCTTTTGCTGAAGTTCCAGACGCCCTCCATGCATCCGGGATGGCCCGTCCCTGCGGCGGGATTTCCATAGGAGAACACCGCGCCGCTGATCCGGCCCAGCCCGGCACCTGCTGTTGCCGCCCAGCGGTAATTTTTCGCATTGATCTGGCGGATTCTTGCTTCGAATCGGTAGCCGGGCAGATGGCAGATCAGACAATCCGCTTCCAGCACACCGCTCTGCCGAAAGTGACTCATCCCATCCGGGGTGAGCCGTGAGCTATAATCCCCATCCAGGCGGACAGAGATTCTGCTTTCGGCCTCGGCAAGATTCGCGGAATAATCGGCCCGGCCGTCGGCCCCTCTGCCGAACTCCAAGGGGCCGCCACCGGGATGACACCAGCCGCAGGCCGGAACTCTGACCTTATGTTCGGGATAAAGCTTTCCCCAGCCTCCGATCCAGTCATAGGTCGAAAGATTCATCCGCAGGATGTCCGAATTCACCTTTCTCGCGAGAAGAGCGGTTGCCGCAAAGGGAGACCAGTTTCCATACATGCCCGGTGAAAGAATCCAGGGCCGGCGCAGGTCGTACCGGTCGCTGATCCTGTCGAAACCCTGCTGAAAATGGTAACCAGATGTGATGGTCATGTAGCCGTGGCACCCTCCACAGCTGCGCCTGGGACTGTAGGGATCGACGCTGTTGCGCCCCGGTGCGATACGGTTTCCCTGTTCGTTCTTCAGCCAGACATCCGGGTGCCCCCGCGAGGCGTCGGTGCTCTGAGACCAATAGGGAAGAACAGCTCCCAGAATGACCAGGACGAGGATGACGGCGTAACCTTTTGAGTTCATGAAATCGTTACATCCTTATTTCCCATAGCGAATCAGCGATTGATGGCCTTAGGAACGACGATCAGACGCTCGTTGGCCCGGGACCCCTTTTCTATAAGCTGTTCTTTCGTAAGAAAATCCGCATGTTCGACATGACAGGCGTCGCAAGATCGGGTCCTTTCCGTCTTCTTTCTGACGTTGTGCACTGGCGTGTTCCAGAAATTGGGTTGTGAATCGAATCTCTCCATCCTGATGCCTGCCTTCTCAAAGGTGTCTCGAACAATAGGAACGAGGCGCAACGTCGTGATCGACTTGGGGTCCCTGGGATTCATACCGAGCAGGAATCCCCGTTTCGATGCATCGCTCTGACCCTCATGACAGCCGTAACAATGGCGGTATGATCCTGCGGAATGGCACCCGTAGCAGGAGACCTTTCCTGTATGTTTTTCATGGGCAACTCGGGAGTAGAGTTTCTTTTCATTCCCCAGCTTGTGGCAGTTCCGACAGGAAGGCCGGTCCGGGATCATCTTCATCGATTTGTATGCCTTCCCGTCGCCGTGTAATTCCTGAATTTTATGGCAGTCCATACAGAGCATTCCCCGCTCATAATGGACATCGGGCTCCCCGCCGTATTCGCCGGTGTACTCCGGATAGATGCGCCCTCCATGACAGGAGGCGCAGGTTTTTCCCTCGTGCTTCCTGATGAATGCATGGCCCTTGATGAGGCCTGTCCTGATGCCGTTTACAGGGGGACTTTTGACGTGACAGCTTCCGCAGGAAGCGTGGCAACTCCTGCATGACTGCTGGAAAACCTTTTCATCGAATTTTTTCAGGTCATCATCCGAAAAACGAAGGCTGACGCCTTCACGCTGACCGGCCGATGTATGGTGAAGGGCTTTTGAATATTTCGCTGCGATCTCCTCATGACAGGGACTGCAACGCTGCAGATCCTCCGAGGGCCGCACGACGAGACCCTTGTGGGCCGCCTCCTTGCCTGTCCCGGATTCGTCACCCTTGTGGCAGAATACGCACCCCATTGAAAAATGGGGATCGCTCTCCAGTTGATCCCTGTTGACCAAATATCCTTTGTAGTGCTCTTCCGCCCTAACTGGCGGAGGCCGCCCTGCTCACCCTTCGCCCTCGCTTTTGATCTCGGGAGGCGTAACCAACATCCTCATGACAGCATCGTTCGTATGGCAGAAAAGGCACTGATTCTCGGCCGCAGTCGAAGCGGGAAAAACCAAAAAGATCAGACAAAACCAAAGGGTGGAACGCAACATCACAACTCGCTTTATGACGCCGGTTATCCTTCGTCTGTTTGCAGATCATCCTCTTTTAGGCAGAGAAGGTCTATTGAAAAGACGAGATAACACAGGCAACAGATTGACTTCAAGTTGTTTCATAACCGGGGTCTTTGAAAGGAGCAACGATCCAGCAGGGTTGTCCCCGATCGTCAGGTCTGTCCCTTGAAAGGAAAGAAAGGCCGGTTCAGGGACACGGGTCCATCTCCCTCGTAGAGTACACGCTCCAGGAAAAGACCTGATGGGGGGGCTGTATATTTTGCTGGAACATCGGAGGTCTTTTCGAGCATTTCCTTTATCTCATCGAAACACAGGTTCCCCCGTCCCACTTCGACCGTAACACCCACGATTCTGCGGACCATCTTCCAGAGGAAATGGGACGCCGTGATCCGCATGACAATCAAATCATCGAAAGCCCTTATTTCACAGGAATGTAACATGACCATCGTCGAAAGGACCTTCTCGCGACGCTTGTCGGCAAAGGACGCAAAATCATGAAAGCCGACAAATACTTTCATGACTGCCTTCATGTCTTTAAGGCTTAGGTTATCACGGATCCACCAGACGTAGCGCTTTCCGAAAGCAGTCCTCCGCCTGGAAATCAAATAGAGGTAGCTTCGGGCCTTTGCATGATGGCGGGCATGGAAGTCGGGATCCGTCTCTTCGATTCCAAGGATGTTGATGCCGGAAGGAAGTTCATTGTTCAGCATCGCCTGAAGCCTTTCGGGCGCAATCCTCTTCGCCGTCACAAGGTGGGCCGTCTGGGCCAGGGCGTGAACGCCGGCATCGGTTCGTCCTGCCCCCTGAAGGTCGATGACCCCTCCCAAAACCCTTACCGCCACACTCATCAGGGTGCCTTGAATGCTCCTTGCATTTTGCTGAGTCTGCCAGCCGTGGTAATTCGTTCCGTCGTATTCGATCGTCAGCCTGTACTTGTAGATACCTCTAAGCTCCAGATGCATCAATTGACCTGCCTTTCCGACAGGGAAGGATCCCTTCATCAAGCAACTTACTAAACTTTCGTCCCTGGAACAACAGAATTTCACTGGAGCATAAGCAATGATTTCTCTGGAATATTGAGGGAAAAACTGCTAAAAAGGCTATAGATTCATTCTGGTCGGAATAGCGGCTATTTTAACATGAAGGGAGACAATATCCATGGTAGCGTCTGCCTTGCTGAGAGAATTCCAATTTTTCAAGGGATTCAGCGATGCTCATCTGGAGAAGTTGGCCTCCATAGCCACTGAAGAATCTCATTTTGCCGGCTCACAAATCTATAGGAAAGGGGATCCGGCAAACAAGTTTTACCTCGTCCGGAATGGAAAGATCGTCATGGTGATGGACAGTTACATGGGACCCCACCGACCTCCGACGCAGATCACCGTGGACATGGTTGCACACGGTGAAGTCATGGGATGGTCAGCCCTCGTAGAGCCTTACATATACACCTCTGGCGCCCTTTGTATCGACAATACAAACCTGATCATCTTAGAATCACCGAAACTGCGAAATATGCTGGAAGAGGATTTCGCCTTGGGCTTCAAGATGATCCAGGCCATCTCCAAAGTTATCGCGACACGACTTGCCCACATGTCAATCATCCTCGTCGGCGAGCGGGGTCTTGGCACCCTTACTTAATATTGGCGTATATTGACAGATTTTGAAATAACTGATAGGGGCTTACCGCAAGATAATCCATGTGCGATCCGGCAGGTTCGGGTCGGATCGAGAAGGGTGATTTTTGGTCCATTCATCGTACCGAATAGGGAGGTCAAAACAAGGTTTCAGGAGGTGGGATATGAAAGAGTTTGTTCCCACGAAGATTTTTTTTACAAAAGGCGTGGGCACCCACAAAGATGAACTCCATTCCTTTGAAAGGGCTTTGAGAGACGCTGATATAGAGAAATATAATATCGTTCAGGTCTCGAGCATCTTTCCTCCGGGGTGCAAGATGATATCGAAGGCCCAAGGCCTGAAACAACTGATTCCGGGTGCCATTACTTATTGTGTCCTGAGCCGCTGTTGCAGCAATGAACCGAAACGACTTCTTGCCGCTTCGGTGGGGTGTGCCATACCCGCAGATAAATCTTCCTATGGATATATCAGTGAACATCATGCCTACGGGCAGACGGAGAAACAGGCCGGTGATTATGCCGAGGATCTCGCGGCGGCCATGCTGGCGTCTACGTTGGGGATCGACTTCAATGTCGACGAAAGCTGGGATGAGAAGAAAGAGATCTTTAAGATCAGCGGCAAAATCGTCAGAACCCGTAACGTTACGCAGTCCACCATTGTCAAAAACGGTGGGTACACAACCGTTTTAGCGGCAGCCGTATTCGTCTTTTAAATCCTTCTTCCAGATCCTTTACTCGGTTCTTGTAACATTCTATCTGTTCGATCTCAATGGCGGGCGATCCGAGATTCGAACTCGGGGCCTCTGGTTCCGGAGACCAGCGCTCTATCCTGCTGAGCTAATCGCCCATGGAGTTTCCTGAAAAATACTTTCCTTCAACGATTTATCCTTGAATCGCGTCTTTTCGCACGATTTTCATCCTCTGTCAATTCCTATTTCTCAAGGATGCTGCTTTATGCAACGGGGGTGCTGTGGGGTAGTGAGCGACCCAGCGCCGCTTTCCTGTGGCCGACTCTATTGCCTTTTGTGGCCTCACCCCTCCAATTCAAGGCGAGGCCTTCAATCGGCCAAAAACAAAAAGGCAGGGTCGCCTCTCAACCCTGCCTTCCTATACAATAAGCTGTATCGGAACTATTTGCGCATTCTCCTCCCCATTCCCGCCACTCCGAACAAGCCAAGACCCATGAGCAACATGGTGGCAGGCTCCGGAACAGCAGGAGCGTCTTCCGCGTCGTGGGAGAAAGGTGCAAACAAAGCATGGTTTTCCCCTTCGATATGGTTGTACAGATCGAAATGGACCCATGTATATCCGGTAACGTTAACGCGATAGATCATCGTCTTTCCCCAGTTATTGGTAGACACAGGATTATCCGGATCATAATCGGCTCCGTAATCCGGGATCCCCTGCTGTTCAAGTTCGAAATCTCCGAGTTCAAAAAGAAACAAATCAGAGGGGTAGATACCATGTGAGGAAAGAGATTTTCCATCGCTCATTACGGGTGTGTGGTTAAAGAAGAATTTCCCGGACAAATCGTTACCTTCGGAATCAGAGATCATGAGGGAACCTTCCTCACCCTCCTTTATCGCGGCGGCAAGCACGATGTCTTTGATAGTCACATAAGCTTTGTTGTCCGCACCTATGGCCCAGAGTTCGTATGAGTATCCCTCAAACACCCACGTTTCAGTTATCGTATCATACTCGGCACCCGGAATATAGAGCTGCAGACTTGGCACGGCCGTTGCGCTCAGTGGACTGAATAAGATCAGTCCGATTAAAAACAACAAACCCAACCTTATTTTTCGTTTCTTCATGTCTAAAATCCTCTTACTTCACCATTTCGCAGTCTCAATGCAGTTTTTACAATCGGGTACTGCGCGGACTTTAGAACAATAGCTTGAATACACTTGCCAGTATGATAATGTCTCTTACCTGAGTTTCTCCTTAAACGAACCCTGTAAAAAAAGCAATCGGTCGCAAGTATGATTTTTAAATCATACTCAAGTATTAGCTGATTAGAAAATTTGAGACGGATTTTTCTAATCAGATGCTGACATCGGGCGGCCGGTTCGGAATCACGAGCCACATGAGAAGATAGGCAAGGATCCCGAAACCGAAGGAAAACAGAATCACCAGGATGAACAGAACGCGGATCAGGGTGGAGTCCTTTTCGAAGTATTCACCCAGACCGCCGCAGACCCCACCGATCTTTTTATCTGTATCGGACAGATATAGCCGTTTCATTCGCCATACCCCTAAAAAGCTGTACCGATCTTTCCCCGGGAAACCACTTCATTGAAGTCCTTGCGGGGCCTTGGTCCCGGCGTTTCACCGGGAATGCCTATGGGAAGCAGCGCGAGAATGTGCATCCCTTCCCGAAGGCCGAGCTCCGTCTTTATTCCCTGATAGAGCTCTTCAAGCGCACCCGTAATCTCGTTGCCGAAGGCGCCGACAATGCACATACCCAGGCCTTGATTTACCGCTTCGACGGCCATGAAGCCGTAGGCAATGCCGAGCTGCTCGAAAGTCCTGGCAAGCACCATCGACGGCCCCCGATCCACAACAGCCAGGATCTGATCCTTCAACATGAACTGATCGACGATCTGTTCCGTCGCGGGAATGGCCTTGGCGTCGATCAGTTCGAGAAGAACCTTGCGGACCTTGGGTTTGTCCCAGGCAGTCAGGTCGCCGCAGACGGCGATGACGGCCGGAGCCTTCGCCAGGAACGCCATGCCGCGGGAGAGCGCTACCAGTTTTTCCTTCATGCCGGCATCCTCGATGACGAGAAAGTGCCAGGGCTGGACATTCGACCAGGAAGGCGCCCGCCGGCCCGCCTCCAGAACGGCCCGGAGGGCCCCTTCGTCGATCTTCTCATCTTTGAAACGCCTGATGCTGCGCCACTTGTGGATTGCTTCCGTTGCGTCCATAAAACTCCTCCTCCAAGTTGATACGATTTAATTCCGAAGAATGCTCATTCACATCCAAAGATATGAACGGCCGATCTTAATGGCAATCTTTCAAAAAGTCCACATAATAAGAAGCCGATTCCCGGGGTTTTTCCACCATGGGGAGATGTCCCGTATCTTTCATGACAACCGTCCTGTAAACTTGCAGGCTCTTTTCCAGTACGTAAACGCCGCTTGGGTCCGTCAGCCGGTCCGCATCTCCCCAGAGAATGAGCACCGGCGCCTGGATCATGGGCAGGTACGGCTCCAGGGCTACAGGTCTGGAAACCATGTCGTTCAGTATCTTCCTGTTGAAATCGGCGCTTGCTATCGCATCCACCACCATGATCCTCTTGACCGATGCAGGAATGTAGGGCGGTTCGACAAAGGCGAGCCGGAGCACCTCGTCGAAATCCTCCTCGCTGTTGACCAGCAAAGCGTTTTGTCCCTTCTCCAGCCTTGCTGCGAACTCGCTCTTCTTCGCCGTTTGAAGGCCTCCTGTATCGAAAAGGGCAAGGCTTGCCACCTTCCCGGGATGCTTCGTTGCGTAGACGGCGGCGATCATCCCTCCCATCGAGTTCCCGGCCAGATGAAACCGGTCGATCTTCAAAACCTCCAGGAATCGATCGATACGGTCCACCTGGCTTTCAACATCGTAACTCGCTTCCGGCAGTTTGGAGCTTTCCCCGAAGCCGGGTATATCGGGAATCACCAAATGATAGCGGCTCTCCATGGATCGGGCAAATCGCGTCCAGTTATCCTTGTTGCCCGTATAGCCATGAAGCAGCACGACGGTCTCTCCTTTGCCCCCCTCGAGATAGACGATGCGATGACCGTCCGACTGAATATTGAACTTCGAAAGACCGGCTGATTTCCTCTCGCCGTCGATGACCGCTCGGTACAACGATTCCGGCGAAAGACAGGAAACGGCCCCTGTCAGGATCACAAAGAAGCTAAAAAAGGCCGTCCAACGTTTTTTCATTTCTCATTCCCCATGGTAGATTACGATCACGTAAGATCGACAAGGCGGGAGAGGCGTTCGATCGTGACCCGGGGAGACCGATCGCCTTCGTAGGAAACCTCTATGGCTCCTTCGGGACAGAGGCTCGCACAGCGGCCGCAACCCCGGCAGGCATCGGTGTGACGGGCGCGGCCATCCACCATTTCAATGGCTTTGGCAAAACAGACATCGTCCAGGCAGGCGCCGCAACCGGTGCATCGATCGGTCACCGTTACCGTTACCCCCGGCATCTTCCCCACCTTGCAGCCGATCCGGTCCGTCAGGTAGGGAAGCATCCGCCAGAGGCAGCAACAGGAACAGCAATTGCAGATCGTCAGGAGCCTCTCGCCGGGACCGACTCCCAGCCAGACGGTATCGATCTTGTTGCGGCCGACAAGATGAACCAGGCCTGCTTCACGGCAGCGCCGGAGGTGCTCCTTCGCCTCTTCCTTCGTCGCCGGCCGCCCCAGCTTCGGATGGATCTTTCTGGTCGCCTCTCCCAGAAAGAGGCACCCCAGATCATGGGGATGCTTCCGGCAATCCGACGCTTCGCGGCAGATGCAGGCATTCATGATCCAATGGAAACGGGCCTTGTCGATAAAGTGATCCACGACAGAAGAAGGGAGAACCACACTGCCCGGCGGCTCCACCTGTTCGCCCACCTCGATTACGGCGTCTCTGGGCAGCAAGACGATGTCATCCCCTTCGAAGAGCAGGCGATCCATCATGGCGCCGAAGATCGGCACCTTGGTAAGCCTGGCGAAAAGAAACCTCTGAGAAAAGGTCTTTTTCAGAAGAGCAACAAACCAAAGGGGCCGGGCCATGATGTCCTCCTGACTGTAGCGCCCATCCGGGCGCAGCCCCGGTCGCTTTCGAAGACTCTGGCGAGATCACGCCACCCCGTTTGAGCAATAGCTTCTACCGTCTCCAAGCAGGGTTTCAGGACGCAGATTTCTCCTCAGGCTCCACCCAGACGATGTGGTTCTTGTTGACGACGAGCACTTTGCTCTCGGCGCTCTGGCTGACAACATCATAAAGAACGATGAAGGGGTTCTCGGAATGGGTAAAGATGTCGGAAACCCTGTTTCCCTCACCAAGGTTGAGCTTTCCCCGAAGTACGGAGCCTTCCACCGTCCTCACGGTAACCAGGCTCTCGGCGGTGATCTTCTTTTTCCCCGTGACTTTCTTCATGGATGACATCCTTTCTCCAAATGCATCAGTTGTCTTTGGGTTTCGGTATGAACTCGGAAAATTATGCTAAGAGAGAACTACAAGCATGTCAATGGAATTATGTCTGAATATCCCGGTTTCTTCGGAGGAAGGCGAAGCATTGCCCTAAAATAACTATGGGGAATCGAAAGCACATTCCAACTCCCCATCTATCCGGAAACATCAACTTCAATATATGGTGCCGAAGCCGGGATTTGAACCCGGACAGGCGTACACCCACTAGACCCTGAACCTAGCGCGTCTACCAATTCCGCCACTTCG
>JAFGIO010000107.1 GCA_016929555.1 Deltaproteobacteria bacterium
CAGAAACTGTTCGTAGGATTGATCGTTGAAAGGTCGCTCTAACATGGTCTACCTCCTCTCCAGTATCGTAAAGGTGCAGGTGCCGCCGGTTCCCCCCAGATTATGGGCGCCTCCGACCCTCAAGTTCTTGTTGGGAACCTGCCTTTTCCCCGCCCGTTCCCTCAATTGCATCCAGACCTCGTATATCTGGGCTGCGCCCGTTGCACCCACGGGGTGGCCTTTCGTCTTCAGCCCTCCCGAGGTGTTGATGGGCTTCGGACCGTCCAACCGGGTCAATCCCTCCGCCGTGGCTTTATGACCCTCTCCGGGCTTGTAAAAACCGAGATCTTCCAAATGGAGGATCTCCGCCATGGAGAAGCAGTCGTGGACCTCGGCGAACTGGATATCGTCGGGGGTGAAACCGGACATCTCGTAGGCCTCCTTCGCCGCATTCCGCGTCGCCTCGAAGGAGGTGATATTCGATGTGGCGTGCAGGCTGTAACCGCTGCCCTGCCCGATGCCGGCCACATAGATCGGTTCGTCGGTGAAATTCTTCGCGATGTCTTCGGCGACCAGCAGCAGGCAGGCGGCGCCGTCGCTGATGGGGCAGCAATCGAAGAGGTGCATGGGCCAGGCGATGGGCGGATTCACCTTCGTGTCGCGCAGGAAATCCTTCTCGTCTTTCCAGTCGGGTATGGGTTCGCCTTTCTGCTTGCACCGCTCGATCCGGGCATTCATGAAGTCCCTGATAGACAGGGGAAACTGGGCCTTGGGATTCAAGGGAGCGTTGCTGTGACTCTTGATGGTCACGTTGAAAAGCGTCTCCCTGTTTGTGTTGTACTTTGCAAAATAAGAGGTGGCGATGGTCCCGAAAACGCCGGGGAAGGTAAATCCCGCCGCCACTTCATAGGGGCTGCCGGCCATACCCAGCCCCTCGGCCACCTCTTCGGTAGAGCGCCGGGACATCTGCTCCAGCCCGCCCACCAGTACGATGTCGTAGAAACCCGAGGCGATGGCGAAGACCCCTTCCCGGAAGGCAAGCGCGCTCGAAGCGCAGGCGCCTTCGGTCCTGGTTATCGGTTTGGGGACATGCCCTACGAGATCGGAAATGATCGGACCCCAATGGGCCTGATTCACAAAGTAATCATTCGTGAAATTTCCAAGGTAGATGGCCTCGATGTCCTTGGGATCGATCCCTTTATCCACCGAACCCAGCATCTCCAGATAGGACTCTGAAAAGAAATCCTTGGAATTCTGGTCCTTGAACATGCCCAGCTTGGACAATCCGCCTCCCACGACGGCGACCCCTCTTGAAAGCTTTTTCTTCCTTCCCATGTTACTCCCCCTTTTTTTAGATTTGGCTGTTCGATATTTAACTTTCTAAAATCATTGCTTTTTTAAATATCATAACCGCCCTTGCTTACAGCGGGCGGGATTATACACCATCGAAGTCCATCTTTCATCATCTATTTTTTATGCCGAAATCAAGCGGAGGGAGTTATCCTGTCGACCATCCGGGCAAGGCTCCTCCCCAGGGCGCGGGCCTCTTCCATAGCCGAAAGGAAACCTCCCGGACCGTCCACGACTTCGCCCTTTTCACGGCCGTAGCCTATGGCGCCGCCGGCAGTGACCATGCGATGGACCGTGAAGAAGGTATACAGAAGACTCAGGACCTGCCCCGCCCCGATTCTCCTCGCAGTGACCAGGGCCGCGGCGACCTTCCCTCTGAGTTTTCTGCTCGAGAGGAAAGCGAAGGTCCTGTCTATGACGGCCTTCGCCTGGGCGCTCACATTGGTGAAATAGACCGGCGTTCCGAAAATGATCCCATCGGCTGCCTCGAGTTCACGGTAAAGTTCCTGCATGTCGTCTTCGACGATGCAGATTCCCGTCCGCTCGCAGGAGCCGCAGGCATCGCAGGGTGTTATTTCCCTGTCCGCCAGGCAAAAAAGCCTCGTTTCGGCCCCCGCCTCCCGGGCCGCCTGGAGCGCCTCCTTCATCAGAATTTCCGTGTTTCCCCCTCTTCGGGGGCTGCAGACGATGCCGAGCACTTTCATACCAAAACCTCACTCATAAAGGTACCATTGTCCGGGCACAAACTCCTGAAACAGGACGGTCGATTCCCGGGCCAGGCTCTCTTTCAACTGCGTTAGATCCGGCAGCGTCGCCCCCTCGATCAAGGGGTCATGATGCTGGGGAACCGCTATTTTGCACCCCGAAGCGATGGCGAACCGGGCGGTCTGCTCCTCCAGGCCTTTCAAACCTTCTCCAGGCAGGACCTGCAAAAGCGTAATATAGGCCTTCGTTTTTTCCGCAACCTCGATCAGTCCAGGATCCGGATAGGACCCGGCCATGTAAATCCGCCTGCCGCCCGCGGGATCGAAGACAAAATTCAGCTGCTCGCCCTGAGGATACAGGTCCATCCATTCCCTGAACCTCTCCGGAAGAACATCCGTCCCCAGCATCGCTTTCGTCGCGCGCTTTACCAGGGCATCCATATCGGAGCCGCCATCGAAAAGGTCTTGTCCCGTTATCCGTTTGTATTCGGATTCAAAGTTCACATGGACACCTCGAACCACCTCCACGGTCAGACCCTCTTCCCGGATCCGATCGCCCGGTTTCACCGGATGGATCAACGATGGATCGACGCCCTGATGCCTTATCAATGACTCCCGCGTCTGCTCGTTGCAGAAGATCCTGGGTCTGAAACGGGCGGCTAGCTTGCCGACATCGAGCACATGATCGTAATGCCCGTGGGTGATGAAAATACCGTCGCAGTGTTCGAACTGATCGGAGGTGATCGGTGCGCCGACGGCGTCGTCCAGATAGGGATCGATGACAATCGTCCGTCCATTGGGCAAAAGGATTTCGAAACAGGCCGTCCCCAACCATCTCAACCGGAATGACATCGTCCAACCCCCAGCAGGAAAAATGGTTTCAAAACAGGATCATCCCAAAGAAAATCGTTCGATTTCGGCCGTCACTATACCTCAATGCGCGGCTTTATTCATCCTCAATTTTATGCTTGACAGCGTTCACCCGTCTGTGGAAATCATCTCCACGAAACAGGATGATGCAGGCCACAGGACCTGCGAACGATGCGCACTCAAAAGAGTGGATTCCGATTGTACGCAAAGACGTCAAGAAAGGAGGTTGAAATCTTACAGAAGATTGGATTTGCCGCAGTGCCCCCCGCAAGTTCCCCTGCGGGACGAGGACCTGTAATCCCCCCAAGGGGAAGATCGAGCAGGGCGCCAAAGAACCCGTCTCTTCGGGCGGCGGGCCATCAGGCCGTTGCAGGCCAAAATCATCAAGAAGGTAGTTGGAGGTGGCGATGTATTTTAAACTGACGGAGCAGCAGAAGGCCTTGAAGAAGGAATTTGACGATTTCTTCAGGACCGAAATGGAGAAGGCTCCTCCCGTATACAAGCACGAAACCATACTGGAAGCGATGTATGCGACGGATGAGGGGTGGGAATTCAACAAGTACATGAGAGACAAGCTCGTTAAGAAAGGCTGGTACGTCAGGCACTGGCCGAAGGAATACGGCGGCGGCGACGCCCCCCTGATGGAACAGGTTCTCTTCAACGAATCGAATGACTATTTTCGCGCTCCCGGCATCGACGTCTTCGGTGTCGGCATGTTCGGCCCTACCCTGATGCTGTACGCCTCAGACGAACAGAAAAAACGATTGCTGCCGCCCATCGCGCGCGGCGAGGTCCAGTACTGCCAGGGTTGGAGCGAGCCGAACGCCGGCTCCGATCTCGCCTCGCTCAGGACAACGGCCATCAAAGACGG
>JAFGIO010000108.1 GCA_016929555.1 Deltaproteobacteria bacterium
GCCCCCGTTCGGCCAGGGCGTCCATGGCGCGAACGGCGCGGCTGAGGGACGTGAAGACCATGACGCCTTTCTCGTAGAGGCTGAAGGCGATCTCGCTGGTGAAGGGGCCGTAGGCGACGAAGAGGATGAGGGGTTTTTTCGTCCGTCGGCGGTGATCGGCCAAAACTTCGATCAGTCCCCTGTCGATCTTCGGCGGGGCAAAGAAGGCAATGCAGAAGATGATGCCGACGCCTCGGTCTTCTTCCAGAATTTCCAGTGTCTTGTCCATCATGGCGTTGTCTACGGAGGCAGTCAGGTCGATGGGGTTGCCGAGCGAGGCGAAGGACGGAGTCACCTTGCGGAGTCCGGTAACGGTTTGCGCGGAGAGATCGGCCACCTGCAGGTATCTGGTTTCGGCCAGAAGATCGAGGGTGATGATGCCGTATCCGCCGGCGGAGGTGATGACGGCTACCTTTGGATTGGCAGGCGCCGGCTCTTTGGAGAGAATCTTCGCATAATCGGTGAGCTGTTCTTCATTTTCTGCAAGCTGGATCCCGACCTGCCGGCCGGCGCCGAAGAAGATATCGCCCGGACTCGCCATCTTGCCCGTATGGGAAGCCACGGCGCGGATGGCCGCCTCGGACCGGCCTGCCTTCAGAACGACCACGGGTTTGGAAGGGGCAATCTTGCGGCAACGTTCCACGAAAACCCGACCGTCTGCGAAGCTCTCCAGGTACAGTGCGATGCAGCGCGTCCTGTCGTCGTCGGCGAAGAATTCAATCAGTTCGTTCTCGCCGATGTCAAGCCGGTTTCCGGTGCCGACAAAGGCCCGGAGCCCCCAGCCGATCACGCCGGAGGCTCCGAGGGCCTCCACGCCCACCGATCCGCTCTGGGTAATGAAGGCAACCTCCCCGGGTTTTGCGAACATGCGGTCCCCGTGTTCGACAAAAATGGTATCCAGTCCCGTTCCGGGGATGAAGATCCCCAGCGTGTTGGGACCCAGAACTCTGGTTCCCTTTGCCAGGACCTGTTGCCGAAGCTGTTCTTCCAAGGCGGCTCCATCGTGTCCGATTTCGGAGAAACCGCCGGCCACGATGATTACGGCCTTGAACCCCTTGGAGGCGCAAGCGGCGGCGGCATCGACGGCCCTGCTCGCATCGAGGGCGATGATGCCGAGATCCAAATTGTCGGGGATCTCCGCCAGCTCCGCATGAACCTTTTTCCCGCGGATTTCCCTTTCACTGGGGTGGATGAGATAGAGCGGCTTCCGCCATTCGGACAGGTTCTGCAGGATGATATTGCCGACCTTGCCTTCCTTGCCCGAGGCGCCGATCAAGCAGATGGAGCCGGGATAACAGAGGGACTCCATATCTTTTACGGCCGTCATTGCGTATTTTCCCTTTGGGTTAATACATGCTTTCTATAACTTTATCCATTTGCCTGTCAACGGGTATGTGACGAAATGTGACGAAAGGCGGGCGGCGAAATTTCTGCTTGACATTTGATCTTTCACCGTGTTAGGGAATCGCGCAAATTGTAGCTCGGTGTGGAGTGGAAGAATCGTGAGAATCGTAGAGAGGAGATCGTTCTGGTGGTGGCAGACCCGATACGTCTGCCCGCAATAGCTCAGAAAAAAGAAAAAAATCGAGCCGTGGGCAAGGCAACAACCCTTCCCAGGACTCGGTAGAATAGACGATGCCATGGGAAACCCCGTGGCATTTTTTTTGGCATGGAGGGCTTCGATTCGAGGCCAATGTCTGTATTTGTCCGATTCATCACATCTTTGATAAAGGAGAAAACATTATGGAACAGTTCAAGGTCGTATTGGCGGATCATGAGATCCCCCGTCAGTGGTACAACATTCAGGCCGATCTTCCCACGCCCCTGAAACCGCCCCTCCATCCGGGGACGGGTCAGCCGGTCGGCCCGGACGATCTGTCGCCGATCTTTCCCATGAACCTCATCGAGCAGGAGGTGAGCCAGGAAAGGTATATCGATATCCCCGATGCGGTCCTGGAAAAATATCTCCTCTGGCGGCCGACACCCCTGTACAGGGCGAGAAACTTCGAAAAGCTGCTGAATGCCCCGGTGCAGATCTACTTCAAGAACGAGGGCGTCAGCCCGCCCGGCTCCCACAAGCCGAACACGGCCGTTCCCCAGGCTTATTACAACAAGGTCTTCGGCATCAAACGGATCGCCACGGAAACGGGGGCGGGCCAGTGGGGAAGCGCCCTGTCCATGGCGTGCAAGCTTTTCGGTCTGGAGTGCCGGGTCTTCATGGTGCGGGTGAGCTACGATCAGAAGCCCTACCGTCGTCTGATGATGAATACCTGGGGCGCAGAATGCATCCCCAGCCCCAGCACCTTGACCGAGGCGGGCCGCCAGATTCTGGCGGAGCACCCGGATTCGCCGGGCAGCCTGGGAATCGCCATCAGCGAGGCCGTCGAGGATGCCGTCACCCATGAAAACTCACGCTACTCGTTGGGCAGCGTGCTCAACCACGTCCTCATGCATCAGACCGTCATCGGCCTGGAGGCAAAGAAACAGATGGAAGCGATCGGTGTCTACCCCGACGTGGTCATCGGTTGTGCCGGTGGCGGCAGCAATTTCGCCGGCATTGCCCTGCCCTTCGTGAGGGACAAGATCTACGGAAAACAGATTTCCATCATTGCAGCCGAACCGACCTCCTGCCCCACCATGACCCGGGGGCCCTTCGCTTACGATTTCGGCGACCTTGCCAAAAAAACGCCGCTGCTTGCCATGTATACCCTGGGGCACGATTTCGTGCCGGCTCCCATCCATGCCGGCGGTCTTCGTTACCACGGCATGGCGCCCATCGTCAGCCATCTGGTAAAGGAGAAGCTGATCGAGGCCAGGGCCTATGACCAGGTCGAGACCTTCGAGGTGGGGGTCAATTGGGCCAGGACGGAATGCTTCATCCCGGCGCCCGAAACGAACCACGCCATTGCGGCCGTCGCGGACGTCGCCAATCAAGCCAGGGAAGAGGGAAAGGAAAAGGTCATCCTCTTTGACTGGAGCGGCCATGGGTTGATCGATCTGGCATCCTACGATGCCTACCTGTCGGGAAAGCTCTCTGCTTACGAACTGCCCGATGAGGAGATCGCAAGGGCCCTCCGGGCCATTAACGGCTTTCCAAAACCTTAGGGTGATCGGTCTTCTCGAGGATCGACGAAATCCCCGCGCCTACGGCCGGTTCAAATCCTTCGATTTGAACCGCATTACCGCAGAATCGCTTTTGCTGGTTCAAGCCTCCGGCTTGAACCAGCAAAAGCATCATGCCCCACGGAGGGACGATCGGCCCTTCCTTCTGAAAGGGTATCTCCGTTTTTGCGTATTCCTTTGTGCCACCCCTTGCCGCCGTATTAAAATGTCTTGTCAAAGACGATGGTCTGTGCCATATAAAACCCCTATCCTTTGCACATTTGTTCCCTCTTTCTCTTACCACGATGGGGGCTGATCCATCATTTTTTGGAACCAGCGTAACCAAACGGTCCACATAATCTGAAAGGAGGTAACATCCATGAGCAGCCAGGAAACGTTGTTGGGAGACATCCGGATCCTCGACCTGTCGGACGAGAAGGGTGTCTATTGCGCCAAGATTCTCGGCGATCTGGGGGCGGATGTCATCCGTATCGAACCGCCCGGAGGACATCCCATGAGGAATCTTGGCCCCTTCGTCCATGACGAGGCCGATCCGGAAAAGAGTCTGTACTGGTTCCAGTTCAACACGAGCAAGAGGGGCATCACGCTCAATCTTGAGAATGACGACGGCCAGGAGATCTTCAAGCGCCTCGTCAAAACAGCCGATGTGGTCGTGGAGACCTATCGTCCCGGCTACCTGGAAGACATCGGGTTCGGCTACGATGTCCTGAAGGAAATCAATCCGCGCGTTATTTTGACCTCCATCACGCCTTTCGGGCAGACCGGCCCCTACAGGGATTTCGAAGGGTGCGACCTGGTCGCCCAGGCCATGGGCGGTCTCATGCATTGCCTGGGATTTCCCGACGACCCCCCCTGCATGATCGGCGGCTCGCAGAGTCATTACTGCGGATCGATCGAGGGGGCCCTCGGAACC
>JAFGIO010000109.1 GCA_016929555.1 Deltaproteobacteria bacterium
CTCGGAGAACCGGGACAGCGAGCGGATAAGCGTCTCGATGTCACCCCGGGCCTGCAGTCTGTCCATGCGCCCGATGGTGGCGATGACTCGCTGGGAAATCGTCTTCCCATCTCGGCGATTTTCGACGATTTGCAGGTACTCGTTGTTGCCCGATTTCTTGACACGTGCGAACATGGTGAGCCTCCTTTCAGGACACTCACTTTATTTCACATATACCCTTGCCTGTCAAGATAAAAAAGCATATTGCATGGCACTACGGTATTTCATTTTTTCAAAGAGCGAATTCAATATCACAATGGTTTTTTTCGTGGAACCCAAGAAACTGTAAAAGATAAGTCTAACAGGGACTTCTTCTTTTAAAACGAAAGTATACATCGACTGGATATTTTGGATATGAATTTTGTTGTTGACATCACGGTAAATGGAAGTATGATTACAGAAAATTAAATATTCTTGGACCTGATCAATCCAAGAAACGGAGTAAACAGAGGCCACCGTCGGCGCCAGCCAGCGGTGGCTTTTTTATTGTACAAGCGCAGATAGACTGATTATCGAAATGCCAGTTTAAAAGGGGTTGTGAAAATGGCTGGTGAAATCAACTTCCTAAAGAAAATTTATTTGAACGAGAAGGAAACTTCAAAATTTACGGGGAGGGCGCTTTCTTCGTTGCGCAACGATCGACATTTACGTCGGGGGATTCCATATCTCAAAGTTGGACCGAGGACAATTCGTTATAAATTACAGGATGTGATTGAATTCATGGAGAGAAATCGTGTTACTTTTGAGTAGTTTTTCTTAGGGGCTGACACTCAAAAAATAGAACACGCATAACCGGAGATGAATATCAATTCAAAGTGTAAATACAATACTCTTTCAACCTAGAGAAATTAACGAGATCCGGGCCCTTGGCTTCCATGGAATTCGCTGGGCAGTCGAAGGGCTGAAGCTGCTTCTGGAACGGGATGGTTTCGTCTCGTCGGCCATCATGGACAAGGACTAGCGATCCCTGATGATTACCATGAATCCCATGCTGATCTTCATCGATGAGTGCTGCGACCTAGGCGAGGGACAAAAGGTGCTTTCGACGACCCTATGGGGAGCCTATCGGGATTGGTGCAAGGACTGCAACTATACATACAAGCCGCTGTCGCGCAATAATTTTTTCGAGACGATCCTGACGACCTTTCCGGAGGTGCGGAAGGAGGAAGACGAGCGCCAGCATCAAACCTTTTTCGGGATATCGGTTAGGGGTCTGCCGGCATGAGCGAAAACCAAAAAGAGGATCGATGTCCCACTACCGGCCGAGCGCCATCTCGGGAAGGAATCGGCCCGTCTGCTGCTTCTATATCCTGGAAGGCGAAGGCGCCGGCGGGTTGTACCAGGCCGACCATTTCATGTGCGAATACTGGCTGCAGGCCAGAGAAACATGCGGTGAGTAAGAGAAAGGCATGGAGCTAACTAAAATGAAACCAAAGCAGGCCCTACGCGAATATTGCATACATTGTCTGGGCTTGAAGCGGTTCAACCAAACCATTATCGATGAATGCCAAGGGGATAAGGCGGTGAACGGAGCCTGTCCTTTTTACTCGTACCGACTGGGGAAAAGAACTCCTCTCCGGGTCTTCCGGGTTTATTGTCTCTATTGTCAGGGTGGGTCCCGTGGATCGGTCGCGAGCTGCCCGGCTGAGGATTGCCCAGTCTATCCGTACCGTTTTGGGAAGAATCCTACAAGGCTGGGTATAGGTGGATCTTTTCGCGAAATACCCCGTGAGTCGGTGAAAACGGCTCAAAATTCGACGATCAAGACCGGGGCCTTATGAGAGTGCGAATACTGGCTGCAGGCCAGGGAAACAAAACCAATACAACAGAAAGGAGAATAAGCATTATGTTTCAGAACGATCGAACAACGGGACTGACGCAAGAGGAGAAAGACGCTAGGGTAAAAGCGTTTTACGAAGAAATCAAGGAACATCCTTACCCCAAACCCGGATCGGGCGAGGTGCCCTGGGCGCTCGCCTTTCTGAAGCTCATGGCGCCGATGATCTATGAAAAAGAGGCGGACACGTTTCTGGCGTATCGGCGGGAAGAAGGGATCTGGAAGCCCAAAGACAAAGGATATCTGGCCGCGACCTTAATGATCCTATCGACTGAAAACCCGTATGGCGCGAAGCCCATAGACGCGAGAAAGGCCGGGATCATCTTGCGCCATGCGAGCCAGCACGCCAAGCCCGGCCAGGGTGCCGGGTTAAACGCCGAGGGCCTGCTGAACCTGGTCAACGGCATGCTCCATCCCGAAACGGGTGAATTGCTGCCCCACGATCCAAACTATTACAGCAAAGGGCAGCTCCCGGTCCGTTACGATCCCGGGGCTACCGCTCCCAGGTGGATGCGGTTTCTGGAAGAGACCTTCTACGACGATCCCGCAAAGGCCCTGGTGCTGCAGGAATTCTTCGGATACACCCTGTGGCGGGAGGATTGCCGGTTTCATAAGGCGCTCATCCTGATCGGCGGCGGCCCGGGAGGGAAGAGCGTCATCGCCAAGATCATGCTGGGGATGATGGGGTTTGATAACGCGACAACGATGGACACAAAACAAATCACAAGCCGTTTCGGCACCGCATTGCTGGCGGGCCGGCTCGTGAACATTTCAACCCAGGGATTTACAAACCTTGATCCGATCGATACGGAGATGATGAAGGCGCTCATTTCCGGCGACCTGGTCCTGGGGGAACAAAAATTCGGCCGGTCGTTTAATTTTCAGAATCGGGCAAAATTCCTCTTCGTCACGAATTCTCCGCCCTATTTCAGAGAGGACTCCCACGGATCGCAACGGCGCTTCCTGGTGCTGACCTGCAATCGCAACCTGCCGCCGTCCAAGCAAGATCCCCTCCTTTCAGAATCGATGTGGCGGGAGGAGATCGACGGCATCTTCAACTGGGCCGTCGAGGGTCTGAAACGCCTCCTGAAGCAGGACATCTTCACGACGTCGCC
>JAFGIO010000110.1 GCA_016929555.1 Deltaproteobacteria bacterium
CGGGAATGGCAAAATAGTTGCTTCTTACGACTTTAAGGATATAAAAAACCTGGATTCCCGCTTTCGCGGGAATGACACATTGCTTATTTTCATGCTTCATGGCGCCCCACGGGGCATGAAGGTTTTTTACGATGTCGTCTTCTTTGGATCTCAAACATGCAAAACAAGGGGCACATACTGACTGTTCCGTTCGGTCTTTGTCTGACGCTGACGGCGTTTTGCACCGCCGGAATGCTATGCCATTTGATGGGATTATTCAAGAAACGGCTGAAAACGGTTAGGCGCTCTCGCCACCCGCCTGGCTTTTCCTATCCGAATGAGACGGCAGGGTAATGATAAATATCGTGCCCTCGCCCAGTTTGGATTCCGCATCGATGGTTCCATTGTGCTTCCGGATAATGCCGTAGGCGATGGACAGACCCAATCCCGTTCCGTGGCCCGATTCCTTGGTCGTATAGAAAGGTTCAAAAATATGGTCGAGGTGTTCCTCGCTTATTCCCGGTCCCGTGTCGGCAATGGCAATCCGGATAGATTCGTTTTCGCCCTTTTCCGTGACAATCGTCAACTTTCCGCCGTTTTCCATCGCGTCCGCCGCGTTGATGAAGAGATTGAGAAACACCTCCTCCAACCGGGAGCGGTCCCCCAAAACGTCGGGTAAATGATCGGTCAGGTTAAATACAATTTCAATGTTATGGAACATGGATTGGTCTTTCACCAGGCTGATGGAAGTATGGATAACTTGATTGATTTGCAGGGGAACCATGTCACCCGTCGGTGTCCTGGCAAAGTCCAAAAGGCCTTGAACAATCTCTTTGCATCGGTTTGTTTGATAGATAATCTTCTCGACGTTTTCACGCATGGGGCTGTTTTCAGGCATGTCTTCCAAAATGAGGTTGCTGTACAGCAGAATGCCACCCAAAGGATTGTTGATTTCATGGGCGACTCCGGAGGCCATCTCGCCCAGGGCAGTTATTTTTTCCGTCCTGACCAGCTTCTCGTGAATTTTCTGCAACTGGTTATTGTGTTCCTTCAAAGAGTTGGCCATGTGGTTGAAGGCCTCATCCAACATGGCGAAACCCGATATGGTGTCGGGAGAGAGCTTGTAGTTCAAGTCTCCCGCAGCGACGGCATCCGTGGCTTTTTTCAGAATACGGATCCGCTTAATGATCGTGTTGCCCAAATACAGGGATATGCCGAATGCGATGAGCATCCCAAATGTCGTAACCCCCAGGTTGATCCAGATCAAGTTCTTCTGGATGTCGCGATACTTGGCCTCCAGGATTCCCGTGTATAAAACGCCGATGGTTTTTCGATTCACATTAAAAATCGGGGTATAGGTGGTGATGTACCAGTCTTTCACGACGAACGCCCGTCCCACCCAATCTTTTTCTTCCACGATCACCCGCTGATAGACCTCTTTGGAAAGGATGGTTCCGATGGCCCTCTGATTCGATTCCGTCATGACATTGGTTGAGATGCGCACGCCTCCCTGAAAAATAGTCGCCACTCCAATATCCTGGCCTTTGTACTTTTCATCGTGATAGACGGTGTCTTTAATCTGGTCGACAATTTCGTTGTCGTTATTGAGGAGAACGCCGCCGATTAAAACACCCAAAAATTCGTTTGTGTTCCTGTCAATGACAGGGTAAGTGGCCTCCATGACCATGCCTTTCGAAAGCCTCGTTTCCGTGATATCGACGGAAAAGGGCGTCTTGACGATATCGATCGTCGCCCGGTTCAACAGCGTGGGATT
This sequence comes from Deltaproteobacteria bacterium, assembly GCA_016929555.1. Taxonomy (GTDB): domain Bacteria; phylum Desulfobacterota; class Syntrophia; order Syntrophales; family JAFGIO01; genus JAFGIO01. Next base: position 1,754 of record JAFGIO010000110.1, read on the forward strand.
TTCTTTCAGAATTTCTTCAATAGACAAAAGTTCGGTGGAACAAACAGCCGTCTTTTTCTCTATGGTTTGTTTTACGAGGGGATTATCCAGGAGGGAGTCTCCCTTTATTCCTGGATTGGCGGTGCGATACAATACGGTTCCGCGGTCATCCACAAGGGTCAGCATATCGAGAAGCGCTGGGTCATTGCACGGTTGTACTCCCGGCTCCGGCCGGATCAATCTCTTAAAATAAACCAAACCGGCAATGTCATTTTGGGTTATCAGTTTTTGGAGGTCGCACCGCTGTGCGGTAAACTCCACGAGGGACAGGATCCTTTGAAGTTTATTGTTGTAGATCAGCTTGGCCGTGTTTGTGTCCATGCGGACGCGGTTTTGCAGTTCTGCAATGGTGCTCCGGTTGATCGTCCAGATGCTGACAACGGTAGCAAATAGACCCGTCAGACAGGTGGCAATCAGAAACCCCAAAGCGAGGCGGCTCTGCAAGTCCAAATTGAAAAAGCGCCTGATTCGCCTACGATCCTTTTCCATCGCGCAATCCTGTATCGCGTAGATAATTGTTTTTACCATGGATAAAGGGATGTGATCAAATGATATTTCAGATGATGTCGCGCGATGATTCTGTGAGCTTAGTTCCCAAAAGCCCAGGATGCGGGTGCGAGAACCGATATTGACAAACTCGTAAAAAAGGTGAGAATCAACGTGATTAGTCGTTCCCAAGAAAATGGGAATCCAGTGTTTCATACAATTGCATGGCTCCTGCATCCCCGCCGCAGTATACCCCCGCGAAAGCGGGGGCGGGAAAACGACTTAGTGAGAAAATCCCCTTTCCTGTATCCCTCCCTCTCGAGGGGGGAGGGTTGGGGTGGGGGTGATTTTCATGCTTCGTGGCGCCCCACGGGGCATGGGGGTTTATTGAGAAGATAAGCTTCCTGGATTCCTGCCTGCGCGAAAGAATGACATTGCTTCTGTTCATGCTTCGCGGAGCCCCGCGGGGCATGGAGGTTTTTTACGGGACCGTCAACCGTCGGGTTAAGGCGATTCGGTAATACGCCCTTCTCGTCCGACAAGCTTGCAGGGAAGTATGGACCATGGGAAATGTCTGGATTGCAATGGGGCTGACCGTGTTTGCGGGAATGGCCACCGCGATCGGCAGTCTCATCGCCTTTATGGCCAGGAGAACGAACTATCGTTTCCTTTCGGTGGCGACGGGGTTCTCTGCCGGCGTCATGCTTTATGTTTCCTTCGTGGAGATCTTCTTCAAGGGCATCGAGTCTCTAACGCAGCGCTATGGCGATTACTGGGGGCACTGGATCAATGCAGCCTCCTTCTTCGGCGGAATACTGTTGATCGGTTTGATCGACAACCTGATTCCGGCGGGAGAGAACCCTCATGAAACGCACTCGGAAGCCGAGACGATGCCGCTGCACGATCCGTCCGCACCGCTCCCGGACTTTCACGCATCCGCAGCGGCCCTTTCCGAGCGGGCGGAAGGGTTCCACGATCACGGCATCCATGACCGTAAATTGATGCGGATGGGGTTGTTTACCGCATTGGCCATAGGAATCCACAATTTCCCGGAGGGCCTGGCCACATTCCTCGCCGCCCTGCAAGACCCGGGACTGGGTGTGGCCGTTGCGGTGGCCATTGCGCTGCATAACATCCCCGAGGGAGTCAGCGTATCCGTTCCGATCTTCTACGCCACCGGGAATCGCAGAAAGGCTCTTTTCTACTCGATTCTCAGCGGATTGGCCGAACCTGTGGGCGCGGGAATCGCGTACCTCGCGCTCCTGGTATTCGTCGGAGGCGACAACGGCGTGGTTCCGCCCCAGTTGATGGGCATACTCTTCGGGGGTGTTGCGGGCATCATGGTCTACATCAGTCTCGATGAACTGCTGCCCACAAGCAGGGCCTATGGAAGGGGTCATGACAGCCTGCTCGGGCTTGTGTCGGGGATGCTGTTGATGGCGTTGAGCCTTTTGCTGATGATGGACCGGTGACGAGCGCGGCCGGCAATCGGCTTCCATCGTACACGCGAATCGAGGCGGATCGCGAACCGCAGAAACGCGCCGGTCGCCGATTGGCCGCCGCCGAGGCGGCAAAGCTATCCGAATCCATCGTCAAGAGCGCCCTCCGGAAAGGAGGTATTGAACGGAGCGAGGGGCAATGGCAGCGGGAAAGGAACAATTCGGACCATCAATCATTCACAAAGGAGGTGTGTAATGAGCGATCTGGTGAAGCTTGGCAAAGAACTGGAGGAGGCCTTGCGGCTGAGGACGAAAATCATAGCCTACAAGAAGCTGGACCGTGCCGCCGATCTCGAAAAAATCCCCGGGGTGCGCAGGATCGACCGCCTCATGACCTTCTGTCAGATTCCCGATATGGTGCGCGTTCACGAGTGGACCGTCGGCGTAACGAACAAGGACCCGATGAATCCCCGCTGCATGAACATGTGCGGCTTGAGCGAGGCCACCAAAGACGGCATCTGGATCGAAGCGGCGGTTATGGCCACGACCTGGATGCCGTCGCACGAGGAATCCTTGAAGCAGCAGGACGAGTATCCGCGCATGCCCGCCGGAGAGGCCATCGTGCTTGCACCCTTGTCGGAAGGTAAGTTCGATCCGGACGTTGTCATGATATACGGCAACGTTGCCCAAATCATGATGCTCATGTGCGGTCTCCAGAAGCGGAAGTACGAGAATTTCCATTTTTCCTTTCTGGGAGAGGGCGATTGCTCGAACTCCGTGGCACGCTGTTACATCACGGGCAAACCAGCTTTGGGACTTGGATGCTACGGGGAACGCGCCATGGGACAGATGGCGGATGGAGAAATTCTCCTTGCCCTTCCCCCTGCCGAATTGGAGAGGGCCGTTCTGGGGCTCCGCGACCTGGCGGCTTTGGGATTCAAGTATCCCATCCGGTTCATCGGCGCGGAGCACGAGCCCTTCACCGAACTGGCCGAATTCTACCCGCAGGACCGCGTTGCGGAGGCCATCCGTAAGGTCACCAAGGGCTGACGAATATGGTTGTACTCGTTGACACAGCCTTTGGATACGGCGCCATAGCTCTACCCTCCGGGACGCAAAGGGCTGAGCCGCGATTGATCTGAGCTGCAATCTCCCGAGGACGGCAACGGAAGGACCCATCAACATTTCCTTGACTTGCAGGGCTGCTGTTTCTTATAGTTCTATCGACAAAAGGCAATGTTTTATGGATGCTTATTCTCATATCCCGATGAGGGGGAACGGATGGACATGATTATTTCGCCTTGGCTCGTCTGGTTCTTGGCCGGTATTGCCGTCATGCTCGCTGAGCTGGCTGTTCCCGGTTTCGTGATCATCTTTTTTGGATTGGGTTGCTGGGGCGCCTCGGTCGCGGCGTTCTTCTATCCGGGATCCTATTCGGTGCAAGTGGCCGTCTTTGTAATCGTATCGGTCGCCTCTCTGGTTACGCTGCGGAGGGTGGCTATGCACGTCTTTGTCGGACGCAGCGAGGGCACAGAGACCGAAGAGATGGGTAATGTTCCCGTGGGCGCCCGGATAACCCTCGACCATGATATGGAAGCCGGTCGAATCGGGCGGGTGCGTTTTCGCGGCACCATGTGGGATGCCGTTTCTGAAGAACGCATTCCTGCGGGATCCGATGCTGAAATCATTGGAATCGACAAAGCCAATCGATCTTGCCTCAAGATCAAAGGTGTGCCGCGTGTCTGAGATAACGCTCTGAAGCGGGCGTTCACATTTTCCCTTTCCCCCACAAGCGAGCCGGAAAGCGGCTAGGTCCACCTATACCGGAACCATATCAAAACCATAAGGAGGATGATTGTTTATGACTACGACGCTCGTTGCCCTGATTGCCATCGCCCTGTTGGTCCTGGTTGTGCTCGTCAAGGGTGCCCTCATCGTGCCTCAAAGAAGTTCCGTCATTGTTGAACGCCTGGGAAAGTTTCATCGCAGCCTCGATGCAGGTTTCCACATTTTGATCCCCTTTATGGATCGAGCCGCATACCGATTCACCCTGAAGGAGCAGGTGGTGGACATCCCCGCCCAGGTCTGCATTACCAAAGACAATGTGAGTGTCGAGGTGGACGGCCTCATCTACCTCGAGGTTCAGGATGCTCAAAAAGCCGCTTACGGTATCGACAACTACCTTCGGGCGGCTTCGCAGTTGGCGCAGACGACACTGCGCTCGGCCATCGGCAAGATCGATCTCGACAAGACCTTCGAAGAGCGGGAAAAAATAAACACCGAAGTGATCGATGCCATTGATCAGGCGGCACTGTCATGGGGTGTGAAGGTGCTTCGTTATGAAATCAAGGACATTACGCCGCCCACATCGGTAAAAGAAGCCATGGAGGCCCAGATGACGGCCGAGCGCCAGAAGCGGGCCAACATCGCCACGTCCGAAGGTGTGCGGCAGAGCATGATCAATCAGTCCGAAGGTGAAAA
>JAFGIO010000111.1 GCA_016929555.1 Deltaproteobacteria bacterium
GCCGCCGTACATCTCCTCGCAGACATCCCAGACCGCTTTCGCGAGATAACCGTAATGGACCGGCTTGTGATCCTTGAACTTCTCGGCTTTGGCTACGCGCTCCGCATAACCGCCCTTTTGCGTCTCCTCGCAGAACTTGACCCATTCCTCCCTGCCTGCGGGCGGCTTGATGTTGTTTGCCTTCACGTATTCGGTCATCTGCTTCAGGACGACCCTGGGACTTCCCACGATGGCGACGGGCGTCTTGAGGAACGTCCAGATTTGTTCCATCGATTCGTTCACCTGGATGGTTGGCGCCCAGCCCATGCCGAACTCGTCGAAGCTGCCGACCTTCTGCCCCATGGAAAGCCTCAGGTCCGCGGCCTGCAAAGCCTTGCGGCCGGCGCGCGAGTCGACGTACAGGGAGTGGGTTTCGGGGAAGCAGCCGCGGGCGATCCGGCGCGTGACGACGGGAATCTGGGCCGTCTCGGCGAACTCCACCAGGGCCTTGCCCGCATCGGACCAGTGGCAGCCGTCACCGGCGAAGATCAGGGGCTTCTTAGCTTCCCAGAGGACCTTGATGGCCTTGGCGATAAGGTCCGGGTCGCCCCCCGGCTCGACGGCTGCGCCCGTGTCTTCGTCGCGCCACTTTTCCATCCAGAGACCGTCGACGCCGTAGAAACCGGCCTGTCCCGGCGGCTTCAGTAGCATGCCCAAGGGCATCTCGAGGGCGATAGGCCGCTTCGGATAGATTTGCGCATCCTTGAAGGCCCGTGCGATGAACTGCTTGATTTGGGTGGTGTCGGTAATCCGCTGGCTCCAGCGGGTGATGAAGCGCATCAGGTCCATCACGTAGGAGGGCTGGATCACGGGGAGATAATCGGTGTCGACGGCATTGCCGCCGCCGAGGAAGATTACGGGAGAACAGGCGAAATAGGCCTGCTGGATGGCGCTGATGGAGTTGCCCACGCCGGGACCGACGGTCGCATAGCAGACGGCGGGTTTTCTGGTGACCTTGGAGTAGGCCTCCGCGGCATAGACGGCGGTCTGCTCGCTGCATGTTGTGATATTTTTGATTCCAGCGTTGCTGATTTCGTCGACCATCTGCCAGATGTGACCGCCCTGGATGCCGAAGACGATCTTGACGCCGTGTTCGACGAGCGCCTCGGCGATCTTCGTACTCGAATTGGGTTGCATTTCCCTGTAGCCCATGGGAACTTCTTGAGTTGCCTCTGTCATAAATACCCTCCTTTAAAAAAAGCTTTGCAAGTTGATCTGGGAAAAGTCACGCGTCGACTGTCTGCTGTCAGTTAGAGAATACAGTTGCCATGATTATCGCGAGATAACTTGTAACTTAGGATGGATGTTTAAAGAGGCCGAACATGCAAAGTCGCAAGTGAAAGATCTCCGATTGAATTCGAGGTCTCGTTTAACCGGTATCCAAACCTTGTCAGGCGGGCGAGATGGAAAATCATGGTCATCCCCCTTCCTTGCTACGGCCCTTCCTCTTGTTCCTTCATCTTCGATGGAACGGGTTCGGTCTTCGTTCAGAGATCTGCAGAGAATGAACAAAAGGCAGGCGGCGACTCCGGTGGCATCACCTCCTTCGAGCGGGTTTCTGAAAAGAAAAACCCATAATATTGATTGAAAATGCTTGTTTTAAACTTATGGTTAATTTTTTTTTGTTGTCAAGTAATTTATTAAAACCTCGTCTTGGACGGTGCGTCTGGCGGGAATCGATTGAGGAACCACGATTTCGATTCGGTTCACCCATCCGTTTTCATGCTTTTGGCCGTCGCTTTTCCCCTTTGAAGGGAATCTTTAGAAGCCGATTTCCCCGGCGTAGTCGAACTGCCTTTGCCAGGGGGTGTTGGGGTGCGCCTTGTCGAAGGGTTCGGTGCCGATGATCTTGAGCGATTCGGCGTCCACGGTGACAGGGTGATACCCGCCCAGAAAACCCGCGTCATCGTGAATGACAGGATTGTCTCCCGGAAAGCAGTCGCACTCGCAGGTGATGTTGACCAGGGCGTTGATGAGGACGGAGCGGTTCTGTATGCGCTTCCACACGCCGGCGGCGGTTTCGGTGATCTTTTCCTGAAAATCTAAGGGTTTGGCGCCGAACAGAATTTTCAGGGCCAATTCCGGGCAGCAGGCGATGCACTGGGCGCAGCCAAGGCATATCTCGAGATCGTAAGTGGGATAGCCGTCGTCGCCGGACTGGGCTGCACCGGCGGGACAGACTTCGATGCAGAGGCCGCAGCGGGTGCATTTATCCTGCCTCAGCTTCGGTCTCACATCGGCATGCATGCGCTGTTTTTGCGCCCGGGAACCGAAGCCCATGGAGAGGTTCTTGATAGCGCCGCCAAAGCCGGAGGCAAGGTGGCCCTTGAAGTGGGAAAATATGACGAAGCCTCCCGCCTTCTCGATGAGCGAGGCGACCTGGATCGTTTTGAAGTGCTTGTGCCCCGAGGGGATATCCACGACATCCCGGCCGTCCATGCCGTCTCCGACCATGACGGGACAGCCGAGGTACGTCTCCGTATAACCGTGAGCGGCAGCCGTTGCCAGGGTGTCCTGCCCCGTCCTTCTCTTTCCGGAATAGAGGACCGTGGTGTCGAAAACGAAAGGCTTGAAACCGTCTTCCATCAGCCAGTGGGCAATTTCCCTGGCAAAGGCGGGAGGGAGAAAACTGGTGTTCCCCGCTTCGCCCCAGTGAAGCTTTATTCCTACGTCCGTTCCTCCGGCAAAGGGTTTGTGCAGTTGACTTAGCAGCCTTTGCAGGGCCAAAAGCTGGCTATCCACAGATCCGTCGCTCTTCTGATACAGAACGTTTGACATACAGTCCCTCCTCTATTCGATTTTCAGGTTGATGCGCGGGGCCTGTCGTATAAACTCACGGCGAAAACGACTTGAGCATCTTCACGGTTTCGACAAAGGCTGCCCGACGATAACAGACAAGGCCGGAGACTGTCAAGTTGCGGAAAAACGATCCAGCATCGAAAAGGAAGCATTTGACATTTTAATGGAATTACGTTAGGAATTCTTCCGACAATATCGAGATTCCCTTCGTATCTGTTCTAATCCACGGCAAATTGGAGACGGCATGCAGGACAAGGCTTCGTATAGTGGTGCGGGGGTCGATATCGAAAAGGCCAACCGGTTCGTCGAACGCATCAAGCCTTTGGTGAAATCGACTCATCGCAAGGAGGTAATGGGCGGTTTAGGAGGTTTCGGCGCGCTCTTCCATCTCGATATCGGCAAGTTCAAGGATCCCGTACTGGTTTCAACCACCGACGGGGTGGGAACAAAGGTCAAGATCGCCCAATTGATGGACAGCCATGACACCATCGGTATCGATCTGGTTGCCATGTCCGTAAACGATGTCATTGTCCAGGGTGCCGAGCCTCTTTTTTTTCTGGATTACATTGCGACGGGAAAACTGGACATAGAAAGAAATGTCCGGATTCTGGAGGGAATCGTAAAGGGATGCCAGGAAGCCGGGTGCGCCCTCATCGGCGGGGAAACAGCCGAGATGCCGGGAATCTATGGGGAAAATGAATACGATCTGGCCGGTTTCTGTGTGGGCGTCGTCGAGGCGGATCGGCTGATCGACGGGTCCGAAATAAGGGTAGGGGATCGGATCGTCGGCATCGCTTCGAACGGCCTCCACAGCAACGGATTTTCGCTTGCAAGACAGGTTCTTTTCGAAAGGGGAGGGCTTGACTGCCAAGAAGTCGGAGCCGGCTTCAATCAACCCCTCGGCGCAGAACTGCTCCGTCCCACCAGGATCTATGTCAAATCCGTCTTGAACGTCGTCAAGAACTTCCAGGTACGCGGCATCGTCCACATCACAGGCGGGGGGTTCACGGATAACATTCCCAGGATCATCCCCAATCCCTGCCGCGCCGTCATTGAAAGGGGCGCCTGGGAAACGCCCGCCATCTTTCGACTGATCCAGAAACTCGGACGAGTCGAAGATTCCGAGATGTTCAAGGTCTTCAACATGGGTATCGGCATGATGCTGATCGTGCCGGAAAAAACAACCGAGGAAGTTCTCGATCGTCTCATAAAGCTGGGGGATCAGGCCTACGTCATCGGAACCGTCGAAAAAAGAGAGGCTGATCAGTCGGCAGTTTCGGTGGTTTGATCTATGGCGAACGTCGTCGATATCGGGATCCTCGTTTCCGGCAGCGGTACGAATCTTCAGTCCATTATCGATCGCATCGAAGACGGCCGCCTCGATGCGCGCATTCGGGTGGTTATCAGCAACAATCCCAAAGCCTACGCGCTGGAGCGCATCAAGAAATACGGCATCCCCGGAGTCATCGTCGATCATAGGGATTTCGAAAGCCGGGAGTCCTTCGATCTCAAGATGATCGATGTGTTGCGAGACTGCCAAGTCGAACTGGTTGTCATGGCAGGTTTCATGCGCCTTCTGACTCCGGTCTTTCTCAAGGCCTTTCCGATGAGGATCATGAACATCCATCCTGCCCTGTTGCCTTCCTTTCAGGGAACGCACGCCCAGAGGCGGGCCTTCGAATACGGCGTCAAGTTTTCGGGATGCACGGTCCATTTTGCCGATGAGGGTGTCGATACGGGCCCCGTCATCATTCAGGCGATCGTGCCTGTCCTGGATGACGATACGGAGGAGACCCTTGCCGATAGGATTTTGAGAGAAGAGCACAGGATTTATCCCCAGGCCATCCAGTATTATGCCGAGGGAAGGATCGAACTTGTCGGCCGGAAGATCAAAATCAAGGGCATTGAGGGTGTCGCGGGCGGACCCCTCCACAATCCGCCCGTGATGGGTTTTTGAAACGAGGTGTCCTGGAGGAACCTTCTGCGCCGTAGAACGGTTTCGTTTTGGAGAAGAAGCGTTTTAACCGAGTGGGGCCAATCGATTTCTTCGAAAAGGAGGGCAGGAAACATGGACCAATCGTCCCTCGATTTCACCATTGCGAGCCTGGGGGAATGTACCATCCCATCGCCGATCAGCGTCAGCTACTTCACACCCGATACAAAACGCATCCTCTACAACATCTATCTTAATCATTACAGCGATTTGAAATCGCCTGACGGCTCGCCGCTGTCCTTGGAGATGGCCGGACCGAGAGAGATGATTTTTTTCGATCCATCGAAAACGAAAGCGGCCATCGTCACCTGCGGCGGTCTGTGCCCCGGCATCAACGACGTCATCAGAGCGATCGTCATGGAGCTCTATCACCGGTACAGCGTTCACAACATCATCGGGGTTCGCTATGGCTTTCAGGGGCTCATCCCCCAATACGGACATCCCGTCATGGAACTGACCCCTGACGTGGTCAAGGACATCCATGCCGTCGGAGGGAGCATGTTGTCTTCGTCACGGGGAAGGCAGGATATCCGGCAGATGGTCAATGTGCTCAAACGCATGAATATCGATATTCTCTTTTGCATCGGCGGCGATGGCACCATGAGGGCTACCGAGCGCATCACCGATGAAATACTGGCAAGCAAACTGAACATCGCTGTCATAGGTATCCCCAAGACCATCGATAACGACCTGCATCTCATCCAGAAAACCTTTGGATTCGACACGGCGATCTCCGAATCCGTCAAGGCCATACAATGTGCCCATGTGGAGGCGAAGGGTGCACCCATGGGCGTCGGCCTGGTGAAAATCATGGGGAGACAGTCGGGGCATATAGCCGTTGGTGCTGCGCTGGCGCAGAACGATGTCAATATCGTACTGATCCCCGAAGTACCCTTCGACCTGGAAGGTGAAAGGGGGTTTCTGAAGGTTCTCGAGCGGCGGCTTAGGGAGCGGGGTCACTGCGTGATCCTGGTGGCCGAAGGAGCGGGACAGGAGCTGATCAGCCGCAATGCCGAGCCGGTCGAAACGGACGCTTCGGGCAACCTGAAGCTGCTCGACATCGGACAATTCCTAAGGACAAAGATCGAAACCTATTTCAAAAAGGTTGGTCTGGAAATAAATCTGAAATACATTGATCCAAGCTACATGATCCGAAGCGTCCCCGCCAATGCCAGCGACAGCAATTACTGCGGAGCCCTTGGGCAGTATGCCGTCCATGCGGGAATGGCAGGCAAAACCGGCATGCTTGTGGGATTGATGAAAGACGAGTTCGTACATCTGCCCTTGAAGATGGTGGGCTCGGGAATGCAGGTCAACCCTGAGGGCAACCTTTGGATGCGCATACTCGAGTCCACGGGTCAGCCTGCTTCCATGAAGAATTAAAATCGTTGCAAAAAATACTTGAATATGCTTAACAGATGCGCTCATTTCACGAAAGAGGTGTTGATAGATGTCGAGAATATGCGAGGTGTGCGGTAAAAAGCCAACCGTTGGACATAATGTGAGCCATGCCAACAACAAAACGAAAAGAGTCTGGTACCCCAATCTTCAGAAGGTTCGTTGCGTGACGGGTCGGTCTGGGAAGGTCAAGCGCGTCAAGGTTTGCACAAGATGTCTTCGTTCAGGATTTGTCAAAAAGACGCTGTAAGGGATTGACGAAACCAGCTTCTTTTATGGCTTTTAGCGTCGGATCGAGGAATGCTTCGTAATCCCGGACCAGATACAATCCCTGTTCCATGACCCCTGTAAGGCTGGACCAGATATGTGGATTGTTACGATCGAGACCGAATTTGTCTATGAACAGACCGACCCGGCCCTCCTCGTTCATGAATCTGTGCATCCTTTCCAGCGTACAGGCGTCTTTTCCCCAGTCGAAGGACTCCCTGACCGTTCGATCGCTGAGTCCGTAAAGCCAACCCAATATGCGGCTGAATTCGGCCAGTTTATGGTCGAGGGTGTAGTTGAGAGCCTCTACGAAGAGTTTCAGAAGGTCTTCCTTTCCCAAACCCTTGTAAAGGGCCATATCGAAAGCCATCTCGATGATCATGTGTGTGCGGTAGGCCAGGTCGCTGTAGCTGATCGGCTCACCGATGATCCTGTATAAATCGTTCAATGGTTTCATGAGAGGTCGTCCCGTAACGTAGGTATATCCTTCTGAGTCCGGGTTGAATCGGCATACGGGGTTTCTCTCGATCCTGCCGTGGTGGGCAATGTCATCGACCAGAAGATGGAACTGCACGAAGGCGGCCTTTTCGCAAGTCGGCGGAAGCGTGCAGAACCTCGGTATGCTGTGGGTAAGCTCCGATGTGATGTCCTGGTGAATCGGCAAAAGGTCGGGAGCGGCATTGTAAGCGTAAAGATCGAGGAAGGCGTCATCATTAACGCTATTGCCCAGAAATTCCCTCAGAATCCATGTATGGGTTATCAGCAGCATGATAGGGGTCGCCGGCGGAAAGAGTGGGAAATCATTTCCGCTTCTTTGGGCCCTCCGCGATGATCATTTTCTTTAGATCTTCAAGCCTGATCTGGAAAGTTCCATATTGCGTGCGGCCATAGGCCTTCTGGTTTTTGCTGAGACTGAGGTCCAGGGTGCTACCGTCACGAAGCGTAACAAGCCCCTTCAATTTGTCCTCTGTCCTCTGCAGCCGAATGGATTGGATGTTTTCGAAGGGGATCGCGTAGGTGCCTTCACCACGTTTCCCCTCGATGAAAGTGCCTCCCTCGATGCTGACATCTATGCATTCCGTAATCACATCGGTTTGATCTATGAAGGTCGCCGTAAATTTCTTCGCCGGAGTTGGAATCTTGTCGGGACTGCTTTCCCCGGATAGAACACCCATGGCCAGAAGAAAGGGAAGAAAAGCGAGAACAGCAACCAACGGAAAAAATCGTCCTTTCATGTTGCCTCCTGAGATTCGATGCCTTTAGGGAGATGGAAAAGAAATATCTTCAAAGGGAACGTACTTTTCCAAATCAGCCAGTATTTCATCTACCTCAATGACAAAATCCGGCATAATTGAAAAATCGATCCTTGCCTTTTGTGGATCAACGGTAGAAATCGTGGCAAGACCTTCGTAGCCTTCCAGTATAAACTGGATGTAGGCGATATCTCTTGGATGGAGCTTCAAAGATTTGTGTCGAATTTTGCCTTGATCATCTTGTAACAAGTTAATTTTCCCTAATGAAATTCGCTGCCGGGTCGATCTTTGACTACCATTTATGGGGATAAAGATCAAGGATTAAAGAAACAATTCTATGCTTGACTTCAAGGTCGGGATCGTATGATATAGGGGTGATACAAGCGGCAAGAAGATGATTGTACGGAGATCCTTTAAAGACAAGGCCGATGAAAGCGAAGGGACTTCCAGCAACGCAATGGATTTTAACGCAATGTGACCAGAATCTTCAAAGGCTCCTTTCAGAAGAGCTAAAAGTACATCCCATCATATCCGGTATCCTGATGAGCCGGGACATCAGAGGTCTCGACGACGCCAAACGTTTTCTCCATCCATCCCTGTATGACCTCCACAACCCCTTTTTAATGAAAGATATGCAGAAAGGCGTCCACCGCCTGATCAAGGCAATTTACGGGATGGAAAAGATTACGATCTACGGCGACTACGATGCCGACGGCATCACATCCGTTGTGATCCTATTGCAATTTCTGAAAGTGATTGATGCGGACGTCAAATATTATATCCCGGACCGGATTGAGGAAGGCTACGGTCTCAACAGGGAAGCCATTGACCGGATGAGGGGCGAGGGCGTGAGGTTGATTGTAACCGTCGATTGCGGTATATCGTCCCACGAGCAGGTGTCCTATGCAAAATCCCTGGGGATAGACACGGTCATCCTGGATCATCACGAAGTGCCGAGCACGCTTCCCGACGCCGCTGCGGTCATCAATCCCAACCGTGCCGATTGCCTCTTTCCCTTCAAACAACTCGCCGGAGTAGGCATCGTTTACAACTTTCTCATCGCCTTGAGGGGAACCCTGCGAAAAGAAGGCTTCTGGAAGAATCGGAATTATCCGAATTTAAAAGAATATCTGGACCTTGTGGCCCTGGGGACCCTGGGAGACATATCCCCTCTGATCGATGAAAACAGAATCTTTACGAAAATAGGCCTCGAGTTGATTACGGAGGGCAAGAGGATAGGTCTTCAGGCGCTGAAGGAGGTGAGCGGTATGGAAAATCAGAGTATCGATTCAAGCAAGGCCTCCTTCGGTCTCATTCCCAGGATCAATGCTGCGGGGCGTATTGCATCGGCAGAAGACGCCGTAGAACTTCTGATGACGGACGATATAACGGAAGCCAGGGAGATTGCCCGCAGGTTAGACGCCTACAATCGAAAAAGACAGACCATCGAAAAGAATATACTACATGAAATAATCAATATCGTTGATAAAATGACCGATTCAGAAAAGTCCGGTTCCCTGGTATTCGCCTCGACGAACTGGCACCCGGGCGTTATCGGAATTGTGGCATCGAGACTGGTCGACCGGTATTGCCGGCCGGCTATTTTAATCAGTCTCAAGGACGGAATCGGAAAAGGTTCCGGTAGAAGCATAACGAACTTTGATATTTACCAAGGTTTAAAGCGTTGCGATTCTTTACTGCTTTCTTACGGAGGCCATCAGTACGCCGCTGGAATTTCCATCCGTGAGGAAGATATCGAAGCGTTTTCGGACCTCCTTGACAAGGTGGTGCGGGAAAAGTTGACGGTATCCGATTTCATTTCACAGACAGTCATCGATTTTCAGTGCAGCCTGAGTGACATCAGCTACGATCTGATCTCTCAAATGCATATGCTTGCCCCCTTCGGCAGCAGGAATCCAGAGCCGGTTCTTTGTGCGAGAAACGTCGGTTTCACATCGCCGGTTATTGTAGGCAACAATCACCTGAGAATGCGCATCATCGGCGACGGCGCTTCGTGCAACTCCATCTGGTTCAGCAAGGGGCATTACATCAATTGCCTCTCAGGAGCCAATCTTGACATCGCCTTTACTCCTCAGATTAATTACTGGAACGGCGCCACAGATATTCAATTAAAGATGCACGACATGGCTCTGCCGGTTTGAGACTGCCCTCAGGTTCGACGCCCCCCCCTTTTTTTTATCGAAGCAGCTATGGCAATTCCGCTCGGTACAAATTGGGGGAAGCCCGGTATTTTCTTGACCCTGAGTGCATTTTTCCTTATAGTGCCACCCCTCTGAAGCTTCCGAAAGCGGGAACATGAAACACGACCGCCGGGGCGATTTGAAAAAAAATGGAGGTTGACATGAGGATCATATTGTTGGGGGCGCCCGGTGCCGGAAAGGGCACTGTGGCCAAACTTCTTTCCGATGCGGACGGCTCCGTTCAGATATCGACGGGCGACATCCTTCGCGCGGCGGTGAAGGAACAGAGCGTTCTGGGAAGGGAGGCGCAGGGACACATGGAGCGGGGAGATCTGGTGCCGGACGATCTTGTCATGGAGCTGATGGAGGACCGCCTGAAGAAGGATGATTGCCGGGCGGGTTTCATCCTGGACGGCTTCCCGCGAACGATTACCCAGGCGGAGGCCTTGAAGATTCTTCTCGACAGATTGCATATCGAACTGGATTTCGTTGCGAATCTCGATGTGCCGCGTGATGTGATTCTGGATAGGCTCACCACGAGACGCACCTGCTCCAATCCCGACTGTCAGGAAATCTACAACATCAAAAGCAAGCCACCCGGATCGGATGGAAAGTGCAGTAAGTGCGGGTTTCCTGTCGTTCAACGGGCGGACGAAACGGAAGAAGCCATTACGCATCGGCTTTTGACATACAATGAAAAGACGGCCCCCCTGATCGGTTATTATGACAAAGAGGGCATCCTGAAAACCTTTCTTTCCCTGGAGAGCGGGAAAACGGTGGAAGCCATACTCGATTTTCTAGGGAAACGTCAATGATGGAATGTTCGGCCCATCGCATGGACACAGCAAACACAGGGTATCAGAAATGATCGATTATGCGGGCGAGCTGAATCCGGAGCAGCTTCGTGTGGTCATGGAAAAAGAAGGGCCGCTGCTTGTCATAGCCGGAGCGGGAAGCGGGAAAACCCGCACCCTGACCTATCGCGTCGCTTGGTTGGTCGAGC
>JAFGIO010000112.1 GCA_016929555.1 Deltaproteobacteria bacterium
TCGTACCAAAGCCTTGTGTTTATAGTTATTTGACGTGCTTTCCTACCATGAATGTCTCATGAAGTCAATCCATAGGACCCCTTCGTTTTCCATCGATCGTCCATATCTTCACCAGCCGAACACTGTCGAGTCGGTCTTTCGAATGAAATAATGCAAAATAATGCAAAAAAAATGCAAAAAAGTCTTGACAGAGCCCCTGTTTTTTTGTTACCAAGGCGCTCCTTCTTCAAGGAGCCCATACGGGTTGATACCCGGCCCTGCGATGTGCAATACATTTGTTCGACCTCAGGGCCGGCAGTAATCGCGGGATGATAAAGGTAAGGATGGATGGCGGGTCCCCGCTTCTGCAGGGTCTGTTTCCATGCGGTCAGGTATTTCATAATTAAAGAAAAGACAGGGGGTGATTCCAATGGTTTGTCAAACGATCAAGGCGGGTTATGAGTGTTCTTTCATGACCAAGAAGGGTTGCGGATTTAACGGAGGAAGCTGCTACGCAATCATCGATAGATGCGAAGGTTGCAATAGGATAATTGAACTCCCAACGGGTCAATATTGCAAGGTCTATCCCGATCCCAGCAGCAAGTGGCTTTCGGGAAACTGTCCCACAGCCTCGCACATCAAGAAGGATCTCAAGGAATCTTCGCAAAAGATCAATCCACTCAAGGCCTCAAAAAGAGGAAAACACTAATAAAAATTCATATAAGGCAAAAAGCATCCACCCTCCGGCAATGCCTTCAACCTGAGTAAAAGGCCGATCGGGACTGTCGAACATCCCGATCGGCCTTTTGGATTCCTGCGGGCCGGAGACTTGGAACATCAACGGATGATCTCACGGATCAGACACAAGCCTTTCTTGATTTCCTCGAGTCTTGCCCGGTTTTGCCCTTTATCTGTCTCAGGAGGGGCGTTTTTCATCTTCATCAATTGCCGCTTGGCCCCGTTGACCGTGAATCCCTCGATATAGAGCAGATGCTTGATCAGCAATAGCTGCCGGAGATCTTTTCTTCGGTAAAGTCGCTGATCGGATCTCGTGCGCTCGGGCCGGACGCTCTTGAATTCAGATTCCCAGTACCGGACGACGTATGGCGCCACTCCGAGGATTTTGCTCACTTCTCCAATCCGAAAATATTCCTTATCGGGAATAGATACCCCCGAATTGAATTCCAAATCTATCCACTGCATTGTGAACCATCCGGCCCATAATGAAAAGAACCTTGGGGTCGGGGCCTTCCACGCTGAGGTTAGCAATCCCTTGAATCAGCCGGCCTGTTCGGATCACTCTGAAAGGGCTTTGCGCAGTACCTGGCTCGATTTAAAGGTCAACACCTTGCGCGCCGAGATTTCGATCTCTTGTCCTGTTTGGGGATTCCTTCCCCTGCGCGCCTTTTTTTCCTTGACAACAAAGTTGCCAAATCCGGAAATCTTGATCTTCTCGCCCCGGGCCAGACAGTCCTTCATGATATCGAACACCGAATCCACGAGGCGTGCCGAATCCTTTTTCGAAAACCCCAGTTTTTCATAAACGTTCTGAATGATATCGATCTTTGTCATTGCTTTCCTCCTTTAAATCGAAGCCTGTAGCTATTGGTCTTCTCCCCTGATTCTTGCCCCTGTCAGATTGGTGATGCGCTTGATGATTCCCCGATGAACCCGATTGACCTCCTCATCCGTCAAGGTCTTCTCCGATGAACGATAGGAAAATCTCAATCCCAGACTCTTCACCCCATCGGCGATACCCTTACCGGTGTATACATCAAAAACGTGGATATTATCAAGCAATTCTTCACCCTCTTCGAAGGCGATACGCACCACTTCACCGGCCTCCAGGTCCTGGCGGACGATGAAGGCCGTATCTCTCGTCACCGAAGGATATTTCGAAACAACCCTGTAGAGGATTTCGCTCTTGAAATGGGCCGTTAGAAGTTCAAGGTCCATTTCGAGGATCATAGCCTTGTTCTTCAGGTCCATTGCTGCCTGGACGTCCGGATGCACTTCCCCGATAAAACCCAGGATCTGGTCGCCTGTCACCAGATCACAGGATCGGCCTGGATGCAGGAAGGGCTGCGAAGATGAACCGGACCGGAACATCAGGCCGCCGATCTTCAGATCATACAGAATATTCTCCAAACACCCCTTCAGATCATAGAAATCAGCCTGAAAATCCTTGAAGTGCCAAAGGTCGTCGTAACGCTGACCCGTGAGCAGCATCCCGAGCCGGTCCCTTTCTCTGGGCAGTTCGCCCTCTCCCCGGTCGATGAATACCTTCCCGATCTCAAAAATCTTTAGATTGAAGCAACCCGTCCTGGCGTTGTCCCGCATGGCATTGAGCAGACTATACGTCAGTTGCGTCCTCATGACGGATTGATCTTCCGTGAGCGGATTTCTGATGCGAACGAACCGTCGCCGCTCATCCTCCGCTTTCAGGTTGAGCTGATCCGCCGATGCAGGCGAGATGAAGCTGTACGTGATCACCTCGGAAAAACCGCATCCCGCAACGACAGCCCGAATTCTCTCGTCGACGATCTTTCTTCTCTCCTTAAGGTCCGGCATGGCAGAGGCGGCAGGGACCGTGACGGGAATCCTGTCGTAGCCATGAAACCGGGCAATTTCCTCGACGAGGTCGATCTCCCTTACAACATCCACCCTGCAGGTCAACGGCGTCACCCGGTACACCTCCAGGTCCGAAACGGGCTTCTCAGGTAAGACCTGCATTTCGAGGCGGTGAAGAACATCGAGCATCTCGTCGGCGCCGATGTCAGTCCCGAGGATTTCGTTCACCCTTCGGGGTCTAAGCGGTATGTCTTTCGCTGTTTCGACCCTCTTCGGGTATTGATCGATGACATTTCTGAAAACCTCGCCCTGGGCGAGATCGGACATCAGTTGGGCCGCCCGGTTCAGGGCGCGGATCACTCCCTCGGGATCGATACCCCGTTCGAATCGAAAGGCCGCATCTGTACTCATGCCCAACCACCTTGAGGATCTCCTGATAGAGGAAGGATTGAAGTAGGCGCTCTCCAGGAATACGACCGCCGTATCTTCCTTGACCTCTGAATTGAGACCTCCCATAATTCCCGCGATAGCCACGGGCTTGACGCCATCGCAGATGAGCAGCGTCCCATCCCGAAGCCGCCGCTCTTTTTCATCGAGCGATACGAAGCTTTCGCCTTCAACGGCCTTGCGCACGACGATCCTTCCCTCTTCGAGGAACCGGTAATCGAAGGCGTGAAGGGGCTGGCCCAGTTCCATCATGACGAAGTTGGTGATATCGACGATGTTGTTGATCGCCCGCAGACCCACCGCTTCCAGCCGCTGGCGCATCCAGAGGGGCGAGGGACCGATCCGGACATTCTGAATCATTCTGGCAGAATAGCGGGGGCAAAGTTCGGGATCCAGGATCGTCACCGAACTGATCTCATGGATATCCCGATCGACCTCCGACAGGACAATCCGGGGATAGCGCAGTCTTTTCCCCGTTATGGCTGCGATCTCGCGGGCAACGCCTATGATGGACAGACAATCGGCCCGGTTTGGCGTGACCCCGATATCTAGAACGACATCCTCAAGATCGAGCGCCTTGGCGAGGTCTTCGCCCAGGGGCAGTTCCTCCGGCAGGATCATGATGCCCGAGTTGTCGCTTCCGATACCCAATTCCTCCTCGGAACAGAGCATGCCCTCGGAGCGTTCGCCGCGAATCGCTGAAAGCTTGATGGTGTAGCCGCCCGGTATCGTCGCCCCGACCATCGCCAGGGGGACGACGGCCCCGGGATATACGTTGGGGGCACCACAGACGACGGTGAAGGATTCCTTGCCGGTGCTCGTCTCGCACAATGTCAGTTTGTCCGCATTGGGGTGGGGTCTGACGGAGAGAATCCTGGCAGCGACGACCTTGTCGAAGGCCGCCTTGATCTCGGTCA
>JAFGIO010000113.1 GCA_016929555.1 Deltaproteobacteria bacterium
CGATGGACCAGAACCGAAACGGTTCATTCCCAGTTCGAAACACAGATCAAGGTCAGTGCGACCCTGAAAAGCAGCGGTTTCAACGAAGCTTACCTCGAAGAGTACGGCCGGGTCTACGCCCTGACGGAGGACGAAAAAAAGCGCCGGGAAGCCCTCCTTGCCGATACGGCCGCCGGATTTACGGAATTCTTCGTCTATGTCTATACGCCGGAGAAGGAAAAGAACGATCTGGACCGGGCCAACTCCGTCTGGAAGGTCTTTCTCCTTGATGGAAAGGGAAATCGAACCGATCCGGTCGAGGTGCGGAGAATCGGCAAGGTGACACCCCTCATGCAGGAGTTTTTCCCTTACGTCAACCCCTATTACGGCGTCTGTTACACGATCAGGTTTCCCGTCCCGGCCGCCGCCGGAGGGCCATCGGCAGGGAAAAATCCTTCCTCCGAAGCGCCGGTCAAACTGATTTTCACGGGCGTTCTGGCCCAGTTGGAGTTGCAATGGCCCTGACGGCGGCACCCCCTTTGCGGTGACTTGCCTCAATACGGGCCATTCCGGCTCGGGACCGAAGGGTTTTCTTTGCCTCCACTCGAATCGGATGCCGGGGAACCGCCGGTACACCGTCGTTGCCCTGCGAATCGGGAGGGATCGAATGGATTCCGATGTTCCGCAGCCTCCTGAAATCCCGGAAATCCCTGCGCCGGCCCCAATCACGGAATGCATGAAAATTCGAGATCACTTCACAGAAAACCAATGAAGACGAAACCGTAAAAAGACCGATTTGACCCATTTTTGTCATTCCTGCGAAAGCGGGAATCCAGTATTTTCAATATGTTCCGAACATCCGCTTTCCTCCGCCTTCGCGGGGGCAGGCTGCAAGGGGGTGACACGGTTTGTGACTCTCTACGGGATTGTCGATGAAGGACCATTCCAAAGGAAGCATTACGGAAATATCGAATAAATGACCTGCCGTATCCCCTGGACGAGAGCTGTCTCGTCGGTCAAAGCCTGGGCCACGGCCGCTTCGCAGGCGCGCCTGGGCTCGATTCCTCCCGTGATGAGCCGGCCGGCATAGATGAGGAGTCGGGTCGATACGCCCTCTTCGAGTCCCTGATCGCGGAGATTGCGCACCTTTTCCCCGAGTTTGGCCAACTCATCGGCCACGGCGGGCGACACCCCGCTTTCATGGGCGATGATCTTCGCCTCCATCTCCCTGGGCGGATACTGAAAGTCAATGGCCACGAAACGCTGGCGCGTGCTGTGTTTTAGATTCTTGAGGATGCTCTGGTATCCGGGATTGTAAGAGATGACCAGAAGGAAATTTTCATGGGCCTCGATTACCTGGCCGGTCTTCTCCACAGGGAGGATCCGCCGGTGATCGGCCAAGGGGTGGATGAGGACGACGGTGTCCTTGCGCGCCTCGACGACCTCGTCCAGATAGCAGATAGCGCCGTTTTTCACCGCCCTGGCCAGGGGGCCGTCGATCCAGACCGTTTCGCCCCCTTTCAACAGATACCTGCCCACCAGGTCCGACCCCGTCAGATCTTCATGGCAGGCCACCGTGATCAGCGGAAGGGCTTCTCCCCTTTCGTCCCCCAGGCGATAGGTCATGTATTCGATGAACCGGGTCTTCCCGCAACCGGTCGGCCCCTTGAGCAGAACAGGCAGCTTGGTCTTGTAAGCCGAGGCAAAAAGCGCAACCTCGTCCTGGACGGCCAGATAATAGGGTTCTTCAAGAATCCGATACTCTTCAAACAGTTTTTCCATCGTTCTGTTCACCGGGTGCGCCTTCATTTTTTCCACTTCGACGCGGCATCCTCGTCTGGATCGATGCCGTAGGTCGGAGGCATTGCCGCCGGTTCCCTGGTCATCCCCAGCCGCTTGAAATACTTCTCCGGGATGTCCTTCGGATCCTTGTAGATATGGAAGATACAGGGATCGCCCGGTTTTTTGGGAAAGGGCTTTACGTGGGCCCAGGGGCAATGACCGCAGTAAATGGGCAGATTTTCCTCGCCCCAGGTATGGGGAGCGGCCTTTTTAAATTTCCGGTATGCGAAGGGCCCCTCGTAAGCCCCCTTGTTGATCAGCCGGCCGCCGCTGCCGCACTGCCTGACCGTCAGTATGATCTTCTCGTCGTCCTCCTCGAAGGTGGTCCCCGGATACATGCCGTGTTCCCTCCAGGCCTCAACGAAGAATTCTAGCCATGCCTTGAGCCCTTCCTCCCGCCCCAGGGCATCGATCAACTGCTTCCTTTGCAGGCCGCCCTGGATGCCCCAGCCCGCTTGCCCACCGCCGACGGTATCCCGTATCGCCTGTGCGGCCGCATCTTCTCCGTACCGATCGTATATGTGCGACAGCAGAGCCGCAACCCAATTCAGGAAGGTATCGTGCAGGACGTCTTTCGAGGCATCGTGCCTGCGCATCCATCGCTTCGCCCCTTCGACGTCGTTCTTTGCCAGCGCCTCCATCGCCAGTCCCATGTGGTCCTTGGAAAACTCCTCAAGCTGCTCTTTCGTGAAAAG
>JAFGIO010000114.1 GCA_016929555.1 Deltaproteobacteria bacterium
CCCTCCCCCTCGAGGGGGGAGGGTTAGGGTGGGGGTGATTTTCATGCTTCGTGGCGCCACACGGGGCATGAGGGTTTTTTACGGCTTCATCATCCTTGCATCATCCTTGCACGAGGGCTTCCACGGGCCGGAGACGCCGGACACGCGGCACCGGATTGAGGGCCGCGGGGCAGGGGACGTCGGGCACCGCGGCCGGACCGACGGAGGCGGAAAAGAGCGACAGCCTTGGATAGACCCGTTCCGGAATGCCGTATTGCCGGAGAATATTTGTGGTGCCGGCGACGGCGATACCCTGGGTCTGGAAGTACGAGGTGATGAGGATTCCCAAAGCCGTTCCGATTGCGCTGCCGACGAGGGTGATGGCCATCGATTCCGTCAGCAGTGTCCGCCGGGGATTCCGCCAGACATTCCGCTCGGCCATCTTGATATGATCGGCTTCATCGGATTCCTGATCGGGATGTACGCTCTTTCTTTCTCCTTCCTTAGGGGTCGATCCGGGCCGTGGCGGACCCGCTGATCACCATTTCTCCGTTCTGATTGAAGGTTTCCACCGTCAGATCGACGAAATATTGGCCGCCCTCCTGGCGGATCTCCTTGACGGTCGCCTTGGCGTCGAGATCGTCGCCCGGGAAGACCTGGCGGGTGAAGCGGACGCCGTATTTCGTCAGGCGGCCGTCGCCCACGTAATTGGTCAGCATCCTGCCGGTCATGCCCATGGTCAGCATGCCGTGGGCAAAGGTCGACGGGAAGCCGGCGACCTTCGTTGCAAAGATTTCGTCCGTGTGGACGGGGTTGTAGTCGCCGGAGGCACCGGCGTACTGAACGATCTGCGTGCGCTTCAGATCCTCCACGAGGCGTTCGCTATAGGTATCACCGACCTTCAGGGTGCTTGCTTTCAATGACATGGCCATGCCTCCTTTCCCTATTCGGGCGCTTTTTCGGTCATGACGCCCACGGAGCGGGCCGTGATGACGAGCTCGTTGTTCTGGTCTCGGTACTCGGTGATGTTTTCGCTGAACTTCAGCTTCCCGCCGCGCTTTCCCTCTTTTTCCCAGGTCTTCCCCGGTCTGGTCTCGGCCTTGAGCACATCCCCCGGCCTCGGATGCCGGTGGTATTCGAAGTGCTGTTCCGCATGCAGGCCTCGACCGACGCCCCCCTCGGAGGGCTGGGTCATGCCGGTGGGGTTTTTCCCCGATCCGAACCAGGGCTCGCCGATCTTCGGCCTCAGGTAGTAATCGGGATCGAACTGGGCGCTGGCCTGGATGAAGGTCGGCGGCGCGATGATGCTGCCCGGCTCGGTGGTTTTGGCATAAGCCTCGTCGTAATAAATGGGGTTCTTGTCGCCTACGGCCCGGGCAAACATCATGATGTGCCCCGCCTCGATGGGGAATTTGTTTACTGCCATCTCGATCTCCTTTCCGTTTTAGATTGTTGAAATCGTCCTGTCCGCTCCGGGGAGGACGAAGAAGGCACGATGCCTTGGGGCGCCCCGGCAGAAAAGGTTCAAGAGGGACCTCGAGGCAATGCCTTGTGGAATTGAAGAGCAGCGCCTTGTGCGAACGGGCTGTCATTCAACGATGATGTATGCGGGGAGTATAGGGCAATGCATTCCGGGTGTCAATGGGATAGGTGCGTCCGTATGGGGGATTATCGGGCGGATCTGTTCTTGACAAGGCCTTCAGGGAAAGCATATAAATTTGAAGCCTCATGATGGACAGTCTCGTAAAAAGGCACCAATCCTCCTCCCCCTCGAGAGGGGAGGGTTGGGGTGGGGGTGGTTTTCATGCTTCGTGCCGCCCCACGGGGCATGGATGTTTTTTACGATGTCGTCATGTAGGATGATGTTTGCTTGCCCCCTTCCGCAAGGCGGGTGCATGGGAATTTGGGAGTGAAAGGGATTTCGGGGCCATTCCTTCGATAGGGACCGGGGAGCGCGCGATGGCGGGTCTGAATGTGTATACGGCCAATTATCTGGAGGTCCTCCTTGACGGGCTGGCCGCTCTTCTCCGGGAGCCCCTGTCGCAGCCCCTTGCCCGGGAGATCGTCGTCGTCCAGAGCCGGGGCATGGAAAGATGGATCTCCCTGGAGCTTGCGCGCCGCCTGGGCATCTGCGCCAACATCCGCTTCCCCTTTCCCAGGGCCTTTGTCTATGAAATGTTCACAGCAGTCCTTTCCGATAAACCGCCTGCGGAGGCCTTCGATCCGGAGGTGGCGGCCTGGCGGATCCTGGGGCTTCTCCCGGGATGCATGGAAAGGCCGGCCTTTGCCGATCTGCGCTGCTATCTCGGCGATGACGATGCTGCCTTGGAACGGAAGCGCTTCCAACTTGCCCGGCGGATCGCCGAGGTTTTCGATCAATACCTGATCTACCGCCCCGAGATGATTTTGGGCTGGGAAGGGGGGGAGGCGGCGGATGCGGAAGCGCCCTGGCAGGCGGAACTTTGGCGGGGCCTGGTTTCGCGGGGGCAGGGCGACCATCCCGCGGCCCTCTTTCAGGCCTTTCGAAAACGGATCGGGGAAACGGACCTTTCCGAATCGAATCTCCCGGAACGGGTTTCCCTGTTCGGAATCTCGTCTCTTCCCCGCTTTTACATGGAATGCCTTGCAGCCCTCTCGTCCCGGATACCGGTCAATCTCTTCCTGATGAATCCCTCCCGGCAGTTCTGGGGCGAGATCCGCTCCGGCCGTGAAATCGGCCGCATCTTCGAACGCCTGGGCCGCTATGGCGATGGGGCAGACGGCGAGGACGCGCTTTATCTCGAGGAGGGGAACAGCCTGCTGGCGTCCCTGGGTGTCCAGGGCAGGGAATTCTTCTCCTTTATCGCGGAAACGGCTTGCGAGCAGCGGGAGGATTTCACGGACCCCGGCGATGGCACCCTGCTCCATTGCATCCAGTCCGACATCCTCGATCTGCGCGACCGGGGAGCGGACGGGACTCCGAAAAAAACCCTCTTCCCCCGCGACCGCTCCGTACAGGTTCATGTCTGCCACAGCCCCATGCGGGAGGTGGAGGTGCTCCGGGACAACCTTCTCGCCTTTTTCGATCAAAACCCGGAACTTCTCCCCGGCGATGTCGCCGTCATGATGCCGGACATCGATGCCTATGCCCCCCTCATCCAAGCCGTCTTCGATGTGCCCGAGGGGGAACCGGAGGGGGGGAAGGGAATCCGGATTCCCTTCAGCATCGCAGACAGGGCCCTGCGCAGCGAAAACGGGATCGCCGCCGCCCTGATCCGGATTCTGGAACTTGCAGGAAGCCGCCTTGGCGCCCCGGAGGTCCTCGAATTGCTGGATGTCCCCTCCCTCCGGGCGGCTTTCGACATCGACGAGCAGGCCCTGGAACGCATAGCCGGATGGATCGAAGAAGCGCGCATCCGCTGGGGGAAAAGCGAAAGGGATCTGCAGGCCCTCGGCCTGCCCATGGCGGGGGAAAACACCTGGGAGGCGGGGCTGGACCGCTTGCTCCTGGGCTATGCCCTTCCCGGAGACGGAGAGCGGCTTTTCATGGGCATCCTGCCCTTTGACGGCATCGGGGGGAGCGACGGCCCCGTTTTGGGAAGCTTTCTGGAATTCCGTGATGACCTTTTCGGGGTCCTCGACGGGCTGGCGGCGCCCCGAACCCTCTCCGCATGGTCCGGGTGCCTCCGGGCGATTGTCGAGCGGTTTTTCCGTTCCCTGACCTCCGATGACGAAGAGGGACGCCTCGTTCTCTATCGGTTGCTGACGCGGCTCGAAG
This sequence comes from Deltaproteobacteria bacterium, assembly GCA_016929555.1. Lineage (GTDB taxonomy): Bacteria > Desulfobacterota > Syntrophia > Syntrophales > JAFGIO01 > JAFGIO01. The sequence goes on from JAFGIO010000114.1 coordinate 3,737, forward strand.
AAATGCAGGAGCGGAGCGGTTTCGAAGATGTCGTGAACCTCGACGTTATCCAGGCCTGGCTTGTTCAATCCCTGGACTTGGAGGGTTTCGGCCAGGGATTCCTCACGGGCGGCGTTACCTTCTGCGCCCTGCTGCCCATGCGGTCCATTCCCTTTCGGATTCTGTGCCTTCTGGGTATGAACAGCGACATCTTTCCCCGGAGAGACCGGTCCTTCGGTTTCGACCTGATCGCAAAACATCCCCGTCCGTCCGACCGCTCCCGGCGCGGCGACGACCGCTATCTCTTTCTGGAGGCACTCCTTTCGGCCCGCGAGAAGCTCATCATCAGCTATGTCGGCCGGAGTTTGAAGGACAACAGTCCCATGCCGCCCTCCGTCGTGGTGTCGGAACTGCTCGATTATATCGACCGCGGATTTGCGCTTCCATCGACCGGGGATTCCGAAGCGCCGCCCGGAACGGATCGGATGGCTTCGGACGGTCCGGACCGGAAGTCCGACAGGGAGGGGGTCTTGGGATGGGTCATCACGGAGCACCGCCTCCAGGCCTTCAGCCCGGCCTATTTTCAGGGGGATGAAAGGCTTTTCAGCTACTCCGAGGAGAACCGCAGGGCGGCCGCCGCCCTGATCGATCGGCGGCCGCATTCCCCGGTTTTTCTCGATGTTCCCCTGCCCGAGACGGACGGAGGCGATAACACACTGAATGTCGAGGATCTTTTGCAGTTTTTTTCCCATCCCGCCCGCTTCTTTATCAGGAGGCGGCTGCTGTTCTCCCTGAGGGAAGACGGGGATGAGATGAAGGACACCGAAGATTTCCACGTGGAGGGCCTCGAACGATACGGTCTCGAACAGGTCATGGTGCAGAGGGAGATCGAGGGTCGGGATTTCAGAGCCTTCTATCCCGCCGCAAGGGCGTCGGGGCGCCTGCCCCAGGGCGTCGTGGGGCGCTGCCACTACCACCGTCTCGGCGCCGGCGTCCGGTCGTTCGCGGCTGCGGTCCGCCGGCATCTCGAGGGAGGCGCCCTTCCTCCGATGCCCGTCGACATCGAGGTCGCCGGTTTTCGCATCCTGGGAAGCATCGACAACCTGTACGGAACCGGGCGGGTGTCCTTCCGCCATGCAAGGCTCAAACCGAGGGATCACCTCAGGGCCTGGATCTGCCATCTGCTCCTGAACCTCCTTCCCGAATCGCCCTGCTCCCGCATAAGCGTTCTGCTGGGCCGGGACGGTTCCTTCCGCTACGAACCCCTCGGCGAGGCCCCGGCCATTCTGGAGCGCCTCCTGGAGCATTACCGCGACGGTCTTTGCAGGCCGCTGCCCTTTCTTCCGGAGAGCTCCTGGGCCTATATGGACGCCGTATTTCTCAAAGGGAAGTCCCCGCAGGAAGGTTTGAAGGCGGCCCGGTCGGTTTGGGAGAACGCCTTCGGGCGTTCGGAATCGGCCGACCCCTACCTCGGATTGTGCTTCGGGAAAGCGGATCCCCTTGCCGGCGACGAATTCCAGGGGCTCGCCGGGTCGATACTGGGGCCTCTGCTGGACCATCGAAAAACATATGAAGAGGGATGATTGAACGGCTGCGTAAAAATCGAAAAATGTGTCACCCCCTTGCAGCCTGCCCCCGCGAAGGCGGGGGAAAGCGGGGGTCCAGAATCTATCGTATTGACTGGATTCCCGCTCTCGCGGGAATGACCCTGCTTATTTTCATGCTTCGTGGCGCCCCACGGGGCATCAGGGTTTTTTACGGGCTCATCAGTTTTGATATTCATGTAAAAGGCCGTCTCCCCTCCCTTGAGGGGAGGGGATTCAGGGGAGGGTGAATAAAAGATTAGCAAATTCAGCATGGTTCACCCCCACCCCAACCCTCCCCCCTCGAAGGGGAGGGCGATTTATAACTTCTTTCGGTTTCGTCAGTTTTGGGAGGTGCAAATGCAGACAGCGGCCCTCATGGGGAAGATAAAACAGTACGCGGGCTCGGCATTGGCGGTCGTCGTCGCTTCGGCGGTATCCATGGCCTCCCTGCCGGCGTCCAACGCGGGGGCGGAGCCGGCGGGTCTGAACCGGGCGAGGGAGCAGCGGGTTGCCGATGTCGTCAGGATGAAAAACGATTTCGTTCGCAGGCTCCTGGACAAAAACGGCATTGCCTATCGATTGGACAAGACCGGAATCGTGATCGAGCTGCGGATCGATGACCGGTGGCAGCCCGTAAAGAGAACGGAAATCGTTCCCGTCGTCTCGCGGGACGACCGGGGCGGTCAGATCGTCGCCCACGAGGTTTACTTCTACACCCTTTCGGATGTCTATCGTCTCGTTTCGGACCTGACGATCCGGTGACGGTTCCGGTCCTGCGGAATTCGCCGCGTGGGGTGGAAAAGCATCGCGGAATCTGCTATGGACGGTAGCCAGGCTCTCGCGACGGACCTCCGCCGCGGAGGGTGATTTCAGGATTCAACAGGGACAGGTCGTGCATATCGCCGAGGTTCTAAAGGGCAGCAGGATCAACTTCAGTTTTGAATTCTTCCCGCCCCGGGATGCCGAAGGGGCCGAACGGCTCTTTGCAACCATCCGAGATCTTACGCCGCTGATGCCTTCCTATGTCAGCGTAACCTACGGCGCGGGAGGCTCCACCCGGGAGCTGACCCGTGACCTTGTCGTACGCATTCAGCGGGAAACGAAACTGACGGTCGTTTCCCATCTCACCTGCGTGGGGGCCTGCCGCGACGAAATCGAAGAGATCCTGACCAAATATCGCAGCAGCGGCATCGAAAACGTCATGGCCCTTCGGGGGGACCCGCCGGCCGGGCAGACCCGCTTCGTGAAATCGGAAGGCGGTTTTGCCTACGCCTCGGAACTCGTCGCCTTCATCAAGGAGCGATTCCCGGCAATGGGCATCGGCGTGGCCGGTTATCCCGAGGGCCATGCGGAGACGCCGAACCGCCTCAGGGAGATGGATTATCTCAAGGAGAAGGTGGATGCCGGCGCCGATTATCTCTGTACGCAGTTCTTCTTCGATAACAGGGATTTCTACGATTTCTGCGAGCGGTGCGAGCTCGCCGGAATCCGTGTGCCCATCATCGCCGGGATCATGCCGGTGACCACGCGGCAGGGGATGCTGCGGATGGCCGATCTGGCGCTGGGAACGAGGTATCCGGCCCGTCTGCTGAAGGCCCTGTCCCGGGCCCGGGACGATCGGCATGTCGAGAATGTGGGACTGCACTGGGCCACGGAGCAGGTTCGCGACCTCATCGACAACGGCGTCCGGGGAATCCATTTCTACACCCTGAACCGGTCCAGGGCCACCTTGCGGATATACGAGGCGCTCGGTGTTACGGATTCCTCTCAGTTGAGCGAATAGGGGCATTCACGATGAAGGGCTTGGCAGGATCCATCACATTCGGCTTGCTCGTTCTGGCGGGTCTCTATTTGACCAGCCGCTATGAATACGTTCTCTTTCACAGCCTGGCCGAACTGCTCTCCGTTGCGCTGGCCTTCGGCGTTTTCATGCTTACCTGGGATTCCCGGCGCTTCCTGGAGAATCACTACCTCCTTTTTGTGGGAATCGCCTTTCTTTTCGTCGCCTCGCTCGACGTCCTTCACATCCTTGCCGGCAAAGATATGTACTCCTTCAGGATCTACGATGTCAATCTTGAGGCGCAGCTCTGGATCGCCGCCCGATTCATCCAGGGGCTGGCCTTTGCGGGTGCCGCCTTTTTCATCGGGAGGAAACTGAACGTCCTGGCCGCCATGGCGGGGTGGTTCCTCCTGACCCTTCTGTTCCTTCTCTCCATATTCTACTGGCGGAACTTTCCCGTCTGCTGCGACGAAGTGCTGGGTTTGACGCCCTTCGCGGTCGTCGGCGATTTCATCGTCGTCGCCGTCTCGCTTTTCGCCGCAGCGGCACTGTGGAGGAATCGGCAACATTTCGAACGAAGGGTCTTCTTGCTCATCCTGGCATCCATAATCATTTTCGGGATTATGGAGAGCGTCTTTCCCCCCTATCGCGGCGTAGCGGGCCTCGTGAGTTTCTTAGGCCACTATTTGAAGATTATTTCCCTGTATCTGGTCTATCAGGCGATCCTGGCGATCGATCTGGGGAAACCCTATGAAATCCTCTTCAGGAATCTCAGGAATAGCGAAAATCTCTATCGCACCCTGGCCGGGAACATCCCCAACGGCATGGTGATGCTCTTCGATCGAACGGGCAGGATCGTGCTCGCCGAGGGACTGGGCCTCAAGGTGCTGCCCTTCAACCAGGATGAACTCATCGGAAAATCCATCGCGGATGCCGTCCCCGGCGAGGCGGGCGAGTCCCTGGCGCGCTATGGAAAGGAAGCCTTTGCGGGCAGGGAGAATATCTTCGAGTTTTCCCTTGCCGATCGTTTCTATATCGGCCACGTTCTGCCCATCCGGAATGAGCGGGGTGAGATCGTGACCGGCATGGGCATGACCCAGGATATCACGGAACGGAAAAGGCTCGAGAACGAGCTCAAGATCATGGCCGACACGGACAAGCTGACGGGATCCTGCAACAGGCAGAAATTCGAAGGGGTTCTGCTGTCCGAAATGGAAAGGTCGAAGCGCTACAAGATCCGCCTGTCGATGATCATGTTCGATATCGACCATTTCAAGCGGGTCAACGACACCTACGGTCACCAGCGCGGCGATTCCGTGCTTCAGGAGATTTCGCGCCTCGTGAGGGAAAACATCCGCAGGACGGATCATTTCTGTCGCTGGGGAGGGGAGGAGTTCATCGTCCTGTCTCCGGAAACCTCGCTGGTCAATGCCATGGGAGTGGCTGAGAAGCTGCGGATCCTGATTGCCGGCTATCCCTTCGAAGGGATTCCGCGGCAGACTGTCAGCTTTGGCGTCGCCCAGTTTCGTCCAGACGATACCTTGGGATCTTTCGTAAAGAGGGCGGACGAAGCCCTTTATCGGGCCAAGGGCAAGGGAAGAAACAGGGTGGAGTCTGAATGAGGCCGGATGAAACCCCCGCCGATGGAGACCTTTGATCTTCTTCAATCGCCCCTGACGGGTTCGACCCTGATCGAGGCCAGCGCCGGCACCGGAAAGACCTATGCCGTGGCGGGACTTTATGTCCGCCTGGTTGTCGAGCTGGGCATCCCCGTTCGGGAAATCCTGGTGGTGACCTACACCATTGCCGCCACAGGAGAGCTGCGCGACCGGATCCGGCGCCGCCTGCGGGAGGCCGAAGAAGCCTTCCGCGAAGGGGAGAGCACCGATGCCTTCCTGGCCGGGCTGCTGGCGAAGTTGCCCCTTTCCAAGGACAGGCGGCGTGCGGGGCTGCGCCTCCGGACGGCCGTCCGTGATTTTGACGAGGCCTCCATCCACACGATCCACGGATTCTGCCAGAGGATGCTGCAGGAGCATGCCTTCGAGAGCGGGAATCTCTTCGACAGCAAACTTCTTCCCGATGATGGGGCCTTGAAGGCGGAGATCGTACAGGATTTCTGGCGCCGCCACTTTTATGAAGCCCCTCCGGAATTCGTCGGCCATGCCCTTTCCAAAAAGGTGGGTCCCGACAGGTACCTGGAGTGGATCGGCAGGCCGTCGTCCAATCCCGATCTGGTGGTCTTGCCGGATGCGAGACCGCCCTCCGAAGACGAGATCGAGGGGGCGATCTCCGATTTCCGCAAGGTTTACGGGGCGCTGAGGACTGCCTGGCCGGAGGGACGCGGGGAGGTGATCGAGATCCTGAAGGGCCCCGCACTCAAGGCCAATGTCTACGGCAGAAGGGTCGACGGTCTGATCGATCTTCTCGACGACTACCTGTACGATGACACCTTTCCCTTTCCGCCCCCTGCCGACATCGAACGGTTTACGGCGGCCGTCCTGGAGAAGGCGACGAAAAAGAATGCCCCCACGCCCCGTCATGGCGTTTTCACGCTCTGCCAGGAGCTGCTCGAAAGCGCCGGGGATCTGGCGGCCCTTCTCGACCGCCGTCTCCTCCATCTGAAGGCCGAGGCGATTCGCGTCAGCAGGCGGGAACTTCCGGCCAGGAAGGCGAAAAGGCACGTTCTATCCTATGACGACCTGCTGGTAAGGCTCCGGGATGCGCTTTACGGACCGACGGGTCCGGCCCTTTTGGCCTCCCTGGGACGGAAATACCGTTGTGCGCTGATCGATGAGTTCCAGGACACCGACCCCATCCAGTATGCCATCTTCGATGCCCTTTTTCGGAAGAGGGCCGGCAGCGAGTCGGGCGGTTCGAGCTGCCTGTTTCTCATCGGCGATCCCAAGCAGGCCATCTACAGTTTCCGCGGCGCCGATGTCTTCGCGTACATGCGGGCAGCCGCGCAGGCGGATCGGCGGTATACGCTGGCCGAGAACTGGCGTTCCGAGCCCGGTCTTGTCGCGGCCGTCAACAGACTCTTCGGCGGGGCGAGCCGTCCTTTCGTATACGAACCCATCGCCTTTCATCACACACGGGCAGGCCAGCGGCCCGGGCAGCCCGTTCTGACGTTCGACGGGCAAACGGAGGCCCCGCTCCAATGGTGGCTGCTGTCCGAAGGCGACGGCGGCTCCGAAGGCTCGTCGACCAAGCCGCTGCCCAAGACGGAGGCCGTCGCCCGCATCGCGGGGGCCGTGGCCGGGGAAATCAGGGGGCTTCTCAGTCTGGGGCGCCGGGGAAGGGCCATGATCGGCGGCAGGCCGCTTTCCGCCGGAGACATCGCCGTTCTGGTCCGCAAGAACCGGCAGGCCCGTGTGGTTCAGGAGGCCCTGCAGCGACTGCGGATTCCCTGCGTCGTCTCCAGCGAGGAGAGCGTCTTCGCAGGTCCGGAAGCCCTGACCGTGGAACGGATCATCGCGGCCATCGACGAGCCCGCCGACGAGGGCTTGGTTCGCGCGGCCCTCATCACGGACCTGCTGGGTCTGGGCGGTGAAGCCCTGGATGGCCTTCTCAGGGACGATCGCAGCTGGGAGGCCCGGTTGAAGCGGTTTCATCTCTATCATGACATCTGGCAGAACCGGGGCTTCATTCAGATGTTCCGCCTGTTTATGGCAGCGGAGAGCGTTCGCTCCCGTCTTCTTGCCTTCCCCGACGGCGAGCGGCGTCTGACCAACGTCCTCCATATTGCCGAGCTGCTTCACGAGGCTGCCGTGACCGAGAATCTCACCGCGAGGGGGTTGATGCAATGGATGCGGGGGCAGCGCCGGCGGGGCGATGTCCGTCCCGAGGAACAGGAGCTCCGCCTGGAAAGCGACGCCCGTGCCGTCCGAATCGTAACGATCCACAAGAGCAAAGGTTTGGAGTATCCCGTCGTTTTCTGCCCTTATGCCTGGGAAGGCTCCCGGATCGCGAAGGGGAGAGCGTCCCGTCCCGAGATCCTCTTTTTTCACGATCCCGGGCGGGACCATGCGCTCGTCTGCGACATCGGGTCGCCCGATCTGCCGGAAAACCTGAAACTTGCCGAAAGGGAAGCCCTGGCGGAGAACTGCCGCCTGCTCTACGTGGCGCTGACCCGGGCGAAGCATCGGTGCTATTTCGTCTGGGGAAGGATCAACGAAGCGGAAACATCCGCGCCGGCTTACCTTTTCCATCGGAGAGGAGACGGGGATCCCGATGATCCCGTGGCGGAAACGGCCCGGCGCCTCGCCGATATGGACGGTGAGCTCATGGCGGCGGACCTGGCCGCGATCGCCCGTGAATCGGGAGGATCGATCCATCTGTGTCCCCTGCCAGCGGCAGAGACCGTCCCCCTTGAACCTGACGAAGGGGTTTCGGGAGGTGCGCTCCGGTGCCGGGAATTTTCGGGCAGCATAGACCGGTCCTGGCGGATCGCCAGTTTTTCGCTGCTCGCCTCCGGCGGAGCCCAGGCGGCCGAATTGCCGGATCGGGACGCCCTGCAGGCGCCGGATGGCCTGTCGCCTGCCATCGAGCGGCTGCCGGAGATGGATGAGGAAACGGCGATGCCCGGGATAGAAGCGCCGGTCGATCCGGAGGGCATCTTCGCCTTTCCGAAGGGGGCGGCGGCAGGGACGGTCCTGCACGAGATCTTCGAGGATCTCGATTTTCAGGAAAAAGAAGGGACGGTCATCGGGTCCATCGTGTCACGATGTCTCCGGAGGCACGGTTTTTCCGGGATCTGGGAAAAGGCCGTCACGGCCATGATCGAGAGGGTTTTGCGGTTCCCCCTGGCGGAAGGTCGGAACAGCGGGAAGGATCTGATCCTTGCCGACGTTCCTCTGGAGGCCCGCCTGAACGAACTGGCCTTCTTCTTTCCCCTCCGGCGGATCGGCAGGGAAGCCCTGGCATCCCTCTTCAGGGAGGCAGGCTCGCCCCCGGGTCGGAAGGGCGAAGACCTGCCGGAGCGTCTGGAACGGCTGCAGTTCAGCCCCCTACGGGGATTCATGCGGGGCTTCATCGATTGCGTCTTCCGCCACGAGGGGCGGTTCTATCTGGTGGACTGGAAATCCAACCACCTGGGGAACCGCATCACCGATTATCATCAAGCGGCGCTGGCGAAGACGATGATGGAATCCCTCTACGTCCTGCAGTATCACCTCTATACCGTCGCCCTCCACCGATATCTCAAGCTTCGTCTGCCGGGCTACGGTTATGAAAGCCATTTCGGGGGCGTCTTCTACTGCTTTGTGCGGGGAATGGATCCGGCTGTGGGAGCAAGTTGCGGCCTCTACCGAGACAGGCCGCGGGTGGAATTGGTGGAAGAATTAGGCGGGCGGCTGATAGCGACGTAACCAGTAGAGGCGGTGTAAAGGATTCCACTCCTCTCTTGCCTGCCGCCCTATCATCATCGACTTCTTCAGAAAATTCCCCCTTCCTGTATCCTTCCCCCTCGAGGGATGGGGTTGGGGTGGGGGTGATTTTCATGCTTCGTGACGCCCCACGGGGCATGAGGGTTTCGTACGAAAAAAACCCCTGGATTCCCGCTTTCGCGGGAATGACAACATAGGTATTTTTCGACTTTTTACGGGACCGCCATCATTGATGACCTCGAAAAAGTCACAAACCATGTCACCCCCTTGCAGCCTGCCCCCGCGAAGGCGGGGGAATGCGGGGGTCCAGAATGTCTTGAAAATACGGGATTCCTGCTTTCGCGAGAATGATAAGATAGGCACTTTTTCGACTTTTACGGGACCGCCATCGTTGGTTTGCTGCATTTCGTCAGGCCAGTTCCTCTTCCACGGCTGCCCGCAAACGGGCCATGAAATCCGGCAGGGTCGTCTGCTGGAAGTCCAGAAGCGCCTGGGAAGCGCCGGTGTCGTACCAGTTCAACCAGCCGGGCCGATCCTGAAAACGCATGTCTTCCAGGGGGATCTCCATGGCCTCGCCCCACAGCTCTACATACCGCGCGCCGGTCACCTGCCAGGTCGGGCCGCCGGCGATGAGCAGCGTTCTACCGAGGGCGCTGTCCCGTCCGACGATGCGGACCAGGGCGCGGACCAGATCGGCCAAGGCAACCAGTTCGATTCGCTGTTCGGCGGTAAAGGGCCACGGTTCCGGGGGGTCCAGGAAGACAGGGATGGAAATGGCCGATATGCGGAGGTTTGCGTAGGGAAGGCCCGAGGCGAAGAGAAGGCGCTCGGCCTCCACCTTGCTCTCGGCATACCAGTCGTTGGGATTCACGGGATGGTCCGGTCCGATGAGGTCCGTCTCCCGACTGGTATCGCCCCAAACGGAGACCGAAGAGGCGAAGACCACCTTCGGCGCCTTTTCCGAGGAAGCACAGGCCTCCAGAAGGGATCGCGTCCCCTCCACATTCACGCGGAAGGTCCTTGCCCGGTCCGCCTCGCTGGCAGGCGGGAGGATGGCCGCCAGATGGAACACCCAGTCCACTCCGGCAAGGGCCTCTTTGAGGGAATCCGGATCGAGGATGTTTCCCGCAACGGCGCGGGTTTTCTCCCAGCCGCTGCAGAAGCTGAAATCGCAGGAGGGAAGATCCAGGATGCGCAGGCCGTGCCCCTCCTTCCGCAAGGCCGACGCGAGCATCCGGCCCAGATTTCCCGCCCCGCCCGTGATCAGAATTTCCGCCATCGGTTCATCCTCCGCCGAAAACAGGTACCAGTTTGATCTCTTCGCCGTCCGTCAGCTTGGTTTCCGGGTCGTCGAGGTCCCTTCCGACGCCGACGACCAGAATCCCCTTCTTGAACAGTTTCCTCTCCCTGTCCCACATGGCCTCGGGGAAGAAGGCGCCGAACTGCCTGTCGATCTCATCGAGCAGTTCCCCGTAGGTCCCCTTGCCGGAAAGCGTCATTCGGACTGCTTTCGCTCCGGTGTATTCGGCCAAAGGCCCCATGAATATGACGGTCACCTCCATGTCCGCCGTTTCCAAACACAGCGACGCACCATGGCCGATCAGGTCATGATGACCGTCCGATCCTTCAACGCCCCCTCGAGGGCGTCCACGGCCGAGATGAACTCATCCATCCGGGTTCGGAGATCCTCTCCGTCACCGCCTCCCCGGGCATCCTCCCAGGCTTCTTCCAGGTTCCGGGCGGCGTCGAGGACCGGAAAGGCCATGGAAGTTCCCCTTTTCGTCCGGAGCGAAGCCTTGCTTCGGAGTTCCCCGAGATCCTGGCAGGCCTTTGCCGCTCCCGCCACCAGGGGGTCCCCGGCGAGCCTGTCCGAGGACCCGATTTCCGTCATCACACGTTCGGCGTTGTCGAAGGCCTCCGAAACGTATTCCTTTCCGCTCATGCAGCATCCTTTCCGCGGCCTTCGCTGCCGATGGCCGCTTCACGATGGAGTGACGCCGGGAAGACCTTCAGGCGTACAGATCATCCGCAGCCTTCTGGAGCCCCAGCGCTTGAAGCTTCTCTTTGGCCGGTATACCTTTTTCGTTCCACCCTCGCAACCGATAATATTCGTTGAGCTGGTACTCGAGATCCGCCGCCTTGCCCGCTGCGCCCCCCTCCGGCAGGGCCGTGAGAAGCCGCTTGGGCAGCGTGTCGTCCTTTCTTCCGATTCCCTCGCGGCAGGCGAAGGCCCTCTGGAGGGTGGTGATGCGATCCCCTGCCTGGAGGATCGAATTCGCGTCGAAGGGCAGACCGGCCGTAATGCCCAGGAGAATCCCGTAATGGGACGGCTGGAGCGCCATACCGGCGAACATGCAGAGGGCGACGGAATTGTAAATGGCGCTCAAATCCTGGGCCACCTTGGCGGCAAGCCCTTTGTTTTTCTTGTCATGGCGGCCCTGCTTGTAATTGAGGCCCGCCTCCGGCGAGATGACGGCCATCTCCACCGTGTAGGAGCTCCCCTGAACGTGGCAGGCCCCCCGCATTCCCGTGGCGTAGTTGACGGCCAGGCTGAAGTAGCAGCGGGGATCGTGCATGGGGACTTCCATGCCCTTCACCTGAATCGCGTACTCCTGCGATCCCTTGCCGACGACCCGCGATGCCTCGCGGGAACCCTTCGCGAGAAGCGCGCCGAAACCCTCTACGCGGCCCATCCGCTCCACCGTTTCGATGACCGCATCCACGTTGCCCCAGGTGAGATCGAGACCGCCCGTGTCCTTCTTGGTGAGGGCGCCCTTTTCGAAGGCCTCGACGGCCCAGGCGATGGTGCAGCCGGTGGAGATGGTGTCCAGCCCGTACTTGTTGCAGAGTTCTCCCATCCAGGCGATGGCCTCCAGGTCATCGATCATGAGCATGGATCCGAAGGCGCCCAGCGTTTCGTATTCCGGGCCGGGGCCTTCGTATTTGAAGCGGCCCGAAGGGATGCTGACCCAGCGGGCGCAGCGGATGGGGCAATTGAAGCAGGCGCCGGCGTGGGGTTTGAGAATGGTGTCCGCCATCCGGGAGCCTCCGATCTTAGCGTAACCTTCGCCCCCCTGCCAGAGACCGACCTGCCAGTTCTTGGCGGGGACGTCCCCGGCGGCCCAGCCCATGTCCATGCTGAAGGCGGTTCCCCACTTGGTGAACATCCCCGCGAAGGGATCCGCCTCGACCCCGGCGGTAACCTCCTTGGCCATCATCTTGAGATACTCGTCGGCGGCCGGGGTGATCTTCTGGGTGCCGCCGCAGAGGATCGCCTTGAGGTTCTTCGACCCCATGACGGCCCCCAGGCCTCCCCGTCCGGCGGCCCGTCCTTCATCGTTGATGATGCAGGAAATGGGAGAGAGCCTTTCCCCGGCGGGCCCGATGCAGGCCACCCGGGCCGTTCGTTTTCCGGACCTTTTGCGGAGGATGTCCTGGGTTTCGTAGGCGTCCTTGCCCCAGAGATCCGTGGCGTCCTTGAGGGCCACCTTGTCGTCCAGGATCTCGAGATAAACGGGGGTCGCCGCCTTGCCCTCGAAGATGATCCCGTCATGGCCGGTCCGTTTGAGTTCCGGTCCCCAGAAGCCCGAAGAGGTGGCCGTCGCCAGGATCCCGGTAAGCGGCGATTTGCCGCCGACGGCAAAACGGCCCGAGGTGGGAAACCGCGTGCCCGTCACGGGACCGGTCATGAAGATCAGCCTGTTTTCCGGTCCCAGTGGATCCGCCTTGGCCGGAACCTCGTCGTAGATGATCTTGGTTGCGAATCCGGCCCCGCCGATGAAATTCTGGGCCATCTGCATGTCGATCGGTTCGTTCTTGATCTCTCCGCTGGAGAGGTCCACCCGCAGTATCTTTCCCATGTATCCGAACATGACGACACCTCCTATGGCAATCTCATGTCTTCGATGTCAACCTCTTCCTCCCGCTTGAATCCGCCGGCCGGGAATAGATCCTTCGTTTTGGCGAACAGTTTCCCCAGCTTGAGTCCCGCCGGTATCTGGGTGCACAGGAAGGGGGTGGCGTCTTCGGGCACCGCAACCTCCTCCAGTTCGAAGGAGCGCGTTCCCAGGCCGATCTTCTGTCCCACGTTGGGCTGGATCTCTTCGCTGATTCCCAGGAAAGAGCCGCAGGCGGTAAACTTGGGCGAACCCGGCGTCATGACGCCCTTGGCCATGGCCAGGGAATCGGGCATGCCTGCGGATTCCTTCGCCTTCTGAATGCAGGCGGAATCCAGGGCCACGGGGTCCCAGGAGGCGAACAGGCCCAGGTTGGGGATGATGGGACGGTCGCTGAAGTTGACGCAGTCGCACCAGGGGGAGATATCCAGCGCCATGTTGATGAAGCCGACCTTCTCCGGCCCGCCAACAGCCTTGACCGCGGCCAGGGCCGAGTCCGCGATGGCCGCTGCCGTGGCATCGAAGTAGTCGTCGGGCAGGAAGGCGACGCCGCACATGGTGACCACGCCCACGCAGGCGAGACAACCGATGCACTTTTCCCGGTGGAACTCGACGGTCTTTTCCGTGTGGACGATGGCCCCGGCGGGACAGAGGTTCAGGCAAACCTCGTACTGCGGGCAATTTTCCTTTTCGCATCGATAGCCCATCCAGTGCCGGGTGTTGAGCCCGTATTTCGGGTGTCCCCCCAGGTGGAGGTTCAGCTTGCCCCGTTTGGACGCGCAGCCCACCCCGATATTCTTGAGGGCGCCGCCGTAGGTGCCCATGGGATGGCCCTTGAAATGCGTCAGTGCGATCATGGCGTCGGCCAGTGCAATCCCGGTTCCGATGTACTGTTCCTTCAGGATGAAACCTTCCGGGAGGTCGATCTTCACGTCGTCGGTCCCGATATACCCGTCGGCGATGACGATGGGACAGCCCAGGGCGGCATGGGTGAAGCCGTTGCGGGCCACGGTATTGAGGTAGTCCAGGGCCGTCGCCCGCGAGGCGAAGGGCCAGTAGGGCAGTGTGGTCGTATCGACGACCATGGGATCCCCCCCGAGGCTCTTGATCTTTTCCACCAGGGCGCGGACGTAGACGGGCCGCAGGTAGGCCGTGTTGTTGAACTCCCCCATATGGAGCTTGATGGCCACCACATCACCGGGATGAACCATCCGCCCGAAATCCGCCGCGTCGAAGAGGGTGAGCATCTTGGCAACGAGGCTTGTCTGGATCGATGAAGACCGATCGTTCATGAAGTAGACCTTCGCCATAACGGGACCTCCTTTCAAGTGGAAATTGATGCGTTATCCGTGAAGAAGACGCCTACGAACATACCCTTCCGATCCGCCGAATCCCGGGAACGAACGGGATGATCAGGCCGTATTTGCATGGTATACGGACGACTGCGGATCTGTCAATATGCCTTAAATGACATGCTTTTTGGCCGAATCGCCGGATTTGTCCCTTTACGCCATTGCCAAAAAAGCGTATGAGGGTATATAATTCCCCATCCGAAGCCCGGGTGCGCGAAGGACGAAAGGCCTTCCCGGAGAGGGGCGACGCCTTGAAGGCGATCGGGGGGCGGAAACGCCGGCGGTTTTCCGGGCAATCCATGGAGGTCACAGGGGGTGACGAGAGAAATGAGAAGACACCATCGCTGCATACCGATTCATAAAAGGCTCTGCATGGTTCTTGCGCTGTCGTTTCTTTGCCTTTCCTGCGCTACCGTTCCCTATACGGGAAGGAAGAGCCTGAACCTCGTCTCCGATGCGGAGATGGTGTCGTTGAGCCTTCAGCAGTACGCCCAGGTCATGAAAGAAGCCAAGCTGTCGGGCAATGCGCGAGACGTCCGGATGGTCAAGGATGTGGGGCAGCGGATCGCCTCTGCGTCGGAAACGTTCCTGCGGGAAACGGGGCGCGGGGCGGATATACAATCGTTCCAGTGGGAATTCAACCTGATCGACGACGCCGAAACGGTGAATGCCTGGTGCATGCCGGGCGGGAAGGTGGCGGTCTACACGGGCCTTTTGCCCCTGACGAAGGACGAAACGGGGCTGGCCGTGGTCATGGGCCATGAAATCGCCCATGCCCTCGCCCGTCACGGGAACGAGAGGATGAGCGAGACTCTCCTTGTCCAGTTGGGCGGCATGGGACTTGCGCTGGCCCTGTCCCAGAAGCCCAAGGCCACCCAGGATCTCTTCCTTGCGCTTTACGGAATCTCTTCCCAGGTCGGTTTCATGCTGCCCTACAGCCGCCTCCACGAGGCGGAGGCCGATCGCATCGGCCTGATGCTCATGGCAAGGGCCGGTTACGATCCCAGGGAAGCCGTCGCCCTCTGGGAGCGAATGGCCGCCCAGGGCGGATCGAGACCTCCGCAGTTCCTATCCACGCATCCCGCCCCGGAGAGCCGCATCGCCAATTTGAAGGCCCTGATCCCCGAGGTGATGCCTTACTATCATAAGGGTTCAGGGGGTATAAAGTAGATCGGCATCCGGGATGCCTCCAGGCGATGATCACGAAGGTTTGAAGGCCTCGACCAGGGCGTCCATGTGAGCGCCTTCCCTGAGGAGCCTCGCCTTTTCGAATCCCGCCTGTCCGAGATCCTCCTCGATCTCCCTCAGGGTGTACGTGCCGCCGCCGGTCGTTCCCACGAGCATGTTGACGGCGAAGACGGCCCCTTCCGGGGGGCTTGTGCGATCGGGGGACATCACATGGTCCCGGATGACGACCCTTCCCCCCGCCGCAAGGGAGCGGAAGACCTTGGCGAAAAGAGCGCGGTTCTGCTGTCGGCTGTTCTGGTGGATGATGGCCGACAGGAGGGCGAGATCGTGGCCCGTGGGCAATTCGTCGCGGTAGAAATCACCCCCAACGAGGGTGACCCTTTCCATCAGGCCCTCCGCTTTTAGGCGGTCCCGGGCTATTTCCACGACCTCGGGGAGGTCGAAAAGGGTGGCCTTCAATGCCGGGACCGCCCTGAGGAAGGCGATCGTATAGGTCCCGGAGGCGCCCCCCACATCGATCAGCGACCTTGCCGCCCCGGGGTTCAGGGCCTCGATAATCCATTTCGCCCGGGGCGCCGCCACGACGTTCATGGCCCCGATGAAGGCCCGGAGTTCGTCGATTGTTCGCGAGGGCGCATCGGGTTTCGAAGGGGTTTCGGTTCCCATGACGGTATCTGTCAGGCGGGACCATCTCCCCCAGAGATCGTTGTAATGCAGGATCATGGGCAGGACCGACCCGGGCGATCCGGTCGAAAGAAGGGGCGCCAGGGGCTGCCGGCATTGATAGGTTTCGTTTTCCTTTGTCAGGAATTTCAGGGCGGCCAGGGCGTCAAGCAGGACCTTCAGGGCCCTCGGGTCGGCGCCCGATTGTTTCGCCGCCTCGCGGGCCGTCAAGGGCGCTCCGGCCAGGAGCGTGAAGAGATCCATCTCGGCGGCGGAAAGGAGTATCCGGCAGGTCATGAAGCTGTTGGCCAGCTTGATCAGGGTTTCGGCCTTAAAGGGTTCCATGGGAAAACGCTCTCCTTTTCACTTGCTTTTCTGATGGATTGCAGTTTAAAGAGATTCGCTTCCGAATACAAGAGAGAACCGTTCCAACGATTCCCGGAGGATCGGAAAGAAACCTTGCGGGGGCGGCCGTATCCCTGCGGTGACTTTCGGGTTGGAATCCAAAGCGTCGGGTTGGAATCCAAAGCGATGGATGGATGCGCCGCCATGCGTGGGATCATAGAGCGGCCGGAATGGCCGGCGCTTGAGCGAACAGGAAGGACATGGGCACGATGACGGACAAGGATGATGGTACACTTGATGAAATGACAAATGAATCGGTCGAGGAGACCGGGGAAGAAGGTGCGGAGGATTTCGCCAGGCTGCTGGCCGAAAGCCCCATGGAGAAGGACTGGTTCCGGCCGGGACAGAAGGTGGAGGCGCTGATCGTAAAGATTACGCCCGATTGGATCTTTCTCGATCTGGGCGGCAAGAGCGAGGGATATCTGGACAGGCGGGAATTGCAGGACGCCGAGGGAAATCTTTCCGTCAGGGAAGGCGAAACCATCAAGGCCTATTTCCTGTCTACCCGGCAGAACGAAAAGCTCTTCACGACGAAGATAGGCAGCGGGGAGGCCGGCCGGGCCTATCTGGAAGATGCCTGGCGCGAGCGGATTCCCGTAGAGGGCCTCATCGAGAAGGAGGTCAAGGGAGGATTCGAGGTGCGGATCGCCGGCACGGTCCGGGGCTTCTGCCCCTATTCTCAAATGGGGCTCGGCAGGCTTGAAAATTCAGGCGATCTTATCGGAAAGCACGTAACCTTTCTGGTTACGGAATTCGGCGGACGGGGGCGAAACATCATCCTTTCCCACAGGGCCATCCTGGAGGAAGAACTGCGGCAGAAGAGGGAAGAGCTGAAGGCTTCCCTGCAGGAAGGCATGGTTGTCCGGGGGAAGGTTGCTTCCATCCAGAAGTTCGGCGCCTTCGTCGATATCGGCGGCTTCCAGGGACTCCTTCCCATTTCCGAAATGGGGTGGGGGCGGGTCGAGGATATCCATGAGGTTCTCGCCGTCGGCCAGGAACTGGATGTGGCGGTTGTAAAGCTCGACTGGGCGCAGGATCGGGTAACCCTGAGCCTGAAGGAAACCCAGCCCGACCCCTGGGATCGGGTGGAAACCGACTATCCGGAGGGGTCCGTCCATACGGGGAAAGTCGTCCGTCTGACAAAATTCGGCGCCTTCCTGAACCTGGGCAACGGCGTCGACGGTCTCATCCATATTTCCCGGCTGGGTGCCGGCAAAAGGATCGGCCATCCCTCCGAGGTCGTTTCACTGGGGCAATCTTTGGCGGTTCGCATTGAAAAGGTGGATAAAGGGGCCAGACGGATTTCCCTGTTGCCGGCCGGCGCGGAGCAGGAAGGAACCGAGAAGGCGGAGGAAGACGATTATAAACGCTTCGTGGGGAAGAATGCCGGTTCCCTGGGATCCCTGGGGGATATCCTCTCGGACAAACTGCCTTCGAAGGGAAGAGGCGGCGGGAAGGCCTGAGGCGAGAAGCGATGGAGGAACGAAGAAGGGCATTGCTGAAAAACCTTCCCAAGATCGATGAGATCGTTCATATCCTGGAAAGGAAGGGCCTTTGTGCGATGGCGCCCAAGGAGATCGTGCGGGACGCTTGCCGGAGGGTTGTCGAGCGAGAGCGTCTTCGAATCATGGATCCGAAAGGGGATGCGGGAACGCTTCGGCTGCCGTCGATCGATGTCGCCGCCCGGGAGGCGGCCGGGATCATCCAGGGACTGCATCGTTATCGTCTCAGGCGGGTCGTCAATGCAACGGGGATCATTCTCCACACCAACCTGGGAAGGTCTCCACTCTGTCCGGAGGCCCTGGAGCGGCTTCAGAAGGTGGGGGAAGGGTACTCCAATCTTGAATACGACCTGGAGCGCGGGCAGCGGGGAGTGCGCTACGATCATGTCCGGGAGCTGCTGTGCGCCCTTTCGGGCGCCGAAGACGCCCTGGTCGTCAACAACAATGCCGCCGCCGTTCTGCTGGTCCTCAACACGCTGGCCGAGGGGAAGGAAGCGGTCGTCTCCCGGGGCGAACTGATAGAAATCGGTGGAGAGTTCCGGATACCGGAGATCATGGAGAAGAGCGGCGCCCTCCTCCGCGAGGTGGGGACGACGAACCGCACGCACCTGTCCGATTACGAAAAAGCCCTCTGCGAGAAGACGGGCCTCATCCTGAAGGTGCACACGAGCAATTACCGCATCGTCGGGTTTACCCAGCAGGTGGATCTCACGATCCTCGCGGCTCTGGGAAGAAAGTCCGGCATTCCGGTGATGAACGATCTCGGCAGCGGTTGTTTCGTCGAGTTGGACCGTTATGGTCTCGAGAGGGAACCCACCGTCCAGGATGTCCTCCAGACCGGGGTTGACGTGGTTACTTTCAGCGGGGACAAGCTCCTGGGCGGTCCCCAGGCCGGTATCATCCTGGGCGGCAGGGAGATGTTGGGACGCATCAAGCGCAACCCCCTCAACCGGGCCCTCCGGATCGACAAATTCACCCTGGCGGCCCTCGAAGCGACGATGATGCAGTATCTGCAGCCGGAAGAGGCGATGGGCCGCCTGCGGGTGCTTCGGGCGTTGTCTGAGCCGCTCGCTTCCGTGAAGCGGCGGGCCCGGCGGCTGCTCCTGCAGTTGAGAAGGCTGAACGTGGAGGGAATGACCTTTTCCCTGAAGGACGGCCTTTCTCTAACCGGCGGCGGTTCTCTGCCCACGCAGGGGATACCGACCTGTGCCGTTTCCGTCAAGGCGGTTCATCTCTCTGCGGACCGCCTGGAGAGGCGGCTTCGAGACCTCGAGACCCCGATCGTGGCCAGAATTTCCGATGACGAGGTGCTGCTCGATCTGAGGACCGTCGATCCGGGAGAGCTGTCATTCATCAAAGAGGGTTTCTCGGCGTTGAAAAAGGCTTCGTCGCCGGAGGCCCCGTGAAGGGCGATGGAAAAAGAGGTGTTCACCGTCGGGACGGTCGATGACGGTCTGAGGCTCGATGTGTTCCTGACCCGCCGCGATCGGATTCTTTCCCGCTCGCAGGCCGCCAGGCTCATCGACGGAGGAAGGGTGCGGGTGGGAGGCAAGGCGTCCGCGAAGGCCAGCTACCGGGTGCGGGCCGGCGAGGAGGTCGCCCTGGAGAGGCCTCCTGCGGAGTCCTGCTCCGCCATTCCGGAAGATATTCCCCTGAAGGTCGTCTTTGAGGACGATGCCCTTCTGGTCATAGACAAACCGGCCGGAATGGTCGTCCACCCTGCAGCGGGAAACGCCTCCGGCACACTGGTGAACGCCGTTCTCTTCCACTGTTCCAGCCTCTCGGGGATCGGGGGCGTTCAGCGGCCGGGCATCGTCCATCGTCTCGACAAGGGAACCTCGGGGCTCATCGTCGTTGCCAAGACGGATGAGGCCCATCGCGGGTTGGCGGAGCAGTTCAAGGCCCATCGGGTCGAGAAGCATTACCTGGCCTTGGTGTTGGGCCAGCCGGCGCAGGAGCAGGGGACGATCGATGCGCCCGTGGGGAGGCACAGTGTGGAAAGGAAAAAGATGTCCATCCACAGCCGCAGGGGGAAGCAGGCCCTGACCCTGTGGCGGGTCGAAGCCCTTTACGGCGTGGCTTCGCTTCTCGATGTGGAGATCCGAACGGGGCGGACGCACCAGATCAGGGTGCACCTGGCCAGTCTCGGCCATCCCATCATAGGCGATGCCGTGTACGGCAACATGAAGAGGATCCGTGGGATCGAAGATCCCCTGCTCAGGGCCAGGCTTTCCGCCATGAAACGCCAGGCCCTGCACGCCCGTTCCCTCCGCTTTTCACATCCGCTTTCGCATCGGGACCTCTATGTAACCGCCGCCCTGCCGGACGACATGGCGGGGCTCTGCAGCTTATTGAAGGCATATGGAGAAGGACAAGGCGAAGGCCGGTGACGGGCCGCTTCAATTTCAAACCCGGAGGCGGGGGGGCGTCATCTGTCTGGAAGCGGAGGCCTTTCAACGGCACGCTTTTCTGGTCCATGCCTTCTGCGGAAGGCACGGGGGCGTCAGCGAGGGGCCCTACGCCGGCCTGAATGTCAGCGAGAATGAAGGGGATATCGGCTGGAAGGTTTCGAGAAACAGGGAGATCATTGCCAGATCCTTCGACATCCCTGCGGACCGGTTCCTCCAGGTCGATCAGGTCCACGGGGATCGCATTCTCGTTGTGTCTTCCGGGATTGCGGCCGGCGTGCCCGCCGGAGGCCGGCCCTTCGATGCCATCGTAACGGACCAAGCCGGCCTGGCGGTCTGTGTCCGTACCGCGGACTGCGTCCCGATCCTGCTGGCGGACCCCCTGCGCCAGGTCGTCGGGATCGTCCATGCCGGGTGGCGGGGGACGGCCCTGAAGGTGGCGGCAAAGACCGTAGAGGTCCTGACGGATCGTTTTGCCTGCCGGCGGGAGGACATCCTTGCAGCCCTGGGTCCGGCCATCGGTGCCTGCTGTTACGAGGTCGACGGGACCGTCCGCGACGCCATGGGGCCCGATCTGGATTCGGCCTTTTCGGTGCGATCCGGGGGCGGGCGATGGATGTTCGATCTTCCCGGGGCCAACCGTCTGCAAATCCTGGCCAGCGGCGTTCCGGTCCGGAACATTTCGGTGGAGGGAACCTGCACGTCCTGCCGCAGGGATCTGTTCTTTTCCCATCGGGCCGAAGGCGGCCTGACGGGCAGACAGCTCAGCTTCATCATGATGGGCGGCCCGGAAGTTAAAAAAGGATGAAAAATTACTTGACAGAGTCAAAGGGCTATTATAAGAAGGGCAAAATTCTGAGAAAGGCGCATGCTAAGTCCTTCCTTTTGAAGCGTATCAAGAGATCACATTAGCAACCCATTGTTTTATAATCCACGTTCTTCTTTAAACAAGCGCTGGTTCACAAATCGGTGACCCTCCCGTTGAGAAACGGCAATTTCCTAGGGCGCCGATGGATCATACGAAGGGAGCGACCTCTCCCGACGGCAGATAAAGAGAGTATCATTGGGGAACGATCATGAATATCGAAGAAATAAAGAGACAACCGATCAGCGAACTTGCCAACCTGGCCAAGGATCTGAGCGTCGCCGGTGCGAGCGGCATGCGCAGACAGGACCTGATCTTTGCGATCCTGCAGGCCCAGGCTGAAAAGAACGGCGTCATCTCCGGGGCCGGCGTCCTGGAAATCCTGCCCGACGGCTTCGGCTTTCTGCGCGCCGTCGACTACAACTACCTTCCGAGCCCCGATGACATCTACATTTCCCCCTCCCAGATCCGGCGGTTCAGTCTGAGGACCGGCGATACCGTTTCCGGAGAGGTGAGGCCGCCCAAGGAGGGAGAAAAGTATTTTGCCCTTTTGAAGGTCGATAACGTGAACTTCGAAGGACCGGAGGCCTCGAAGGACAAGATCCTCTTCGATAACCTGACCCCCCTGTATCCCGAGGAGAAGCTGAACCTGGAGTTCGATCCCGAAAATTATTCGACGCGGATCATGGACCTCTTCACGCCTATCGGAAAGGGACAGCGCGCCCTGATCGTCTCCCCGCCCAGGGCTGGCAAGACCGTCCTCCTTCAGGACATCGCCCACAGCATCACGGCCAATCACAAGGAGGTCGTTCTCATGGTCCTGCTCATCGACGAGCGGCCGGAAGAGGTCACGGACATGCAGCGAAGCGTTCAGGGCGAAGTCATTTCTTCCACCTTCGACGAGCCGGCGACGCGCCATGTTCAGGTGGCGGAGATGGTCATCGAAAAGGCGAAGCGCCTCGTCGAACATAAAAAGGATGTGGTGATCCTTCTGGACAGCATCACCCGTCTGGCCAGGGCTTACAACACGGTCGTTCCTCCCAGCGGCAAGGTCCTTTCCGGCGGTGTCGATTCCAACGCCCTTCACAAGCCGAAACGTTTCTTCGGAGCGGCCCGCAACATCGAATTCGGCGGCAGCCTGACCATCATCTCCACGGCCTTGATCGATACGGGCAGCCGGATGGACGAGGTCATCTTCGAGGAGTTCAAGGGAACGGGAAACATGGAAATCGATCTCGACCGGAGAATCGCCGATCGCAGGGTCTTTCCGGCCTTCGATCTCATCCGGTCGGGCACCCGCAAAGAGGAACTCCTCATTCCCAAGCAGAACCTCAACCGAATCTGGATCCTGAGAAGGCTGCTCCAGGAGATGAATCCCATAGACGCCATGGAGTTCATTGTCGACAAGATCCGAAAGACCGAAACGAACCAGGCCTTCCTCGACTCCATGAACCAGTAGCAGGTGCCTTGTGCAGGCGGGTGCATGGCGGTGTCTGCAACCTTCGATGAGATTTTCCTTGAATTTATCTGTGATATGTTTATAATGCGCTCCCTCCCCCCAGAGGGATATCGAGAATCCAGGAGGATAAAGGGGCAACCATGAAGGAAGGTATACATCCCCGTTACGAACCGACGACCATCACCTGCGTGTGTGGAAACGTGATTGAAACGAAATCGACCAAGAAGGACATCAAGATCGAGATCTGTTCCCGGTGCCATCCCTTCATCACCGGAAAACAGAAAATCATCGACACGGCGGGCCGGGTCGAGCGGTTCAAGAAGAAGTACGCCAAGGAGGCAGCGGATAAGGCCGATAAAGGCCGCTGATCGTCCCGCGGTTTTCAGGTGATCCCGTAGAAGGCAACCTTCGGTCTTTCCCAAGAGGCACTTCCCTCCCCCTTGAAGCGTTCAGTTCCCGCGATCTTTCCCCAGAATTTGCTGCACAGAAGGCCGGCAGCGCCCGGTTGCATCACGGACCGTGCCGGCCGGTGCCGGGAGGGGCGTTCCAAGCGGTGATGACCCCTTGAGGTGCTGACAGAAAACCAATGTTAGAACAGCTCAAAGGTATAGAAAAGAGATACGAACAACTGGGCCAACTGCTCAGCGATCCCGAAGTGATGGGCAACCTCGGCATCTATCAGAAATATGCCAAGGAACATGCGGAACTGCGCGATTTCGTGGAAGCCTTTCGGGACTACGAGAAAATCAGGGCCCGGATCGAGGAGGGACAGGAGCTGCTGCGGGAAAACGATGAGGAGCTCAAGGCGATCGTCAGGGAGGAGATGCCGGCCCTGAAAGAGGACCTGGCGACCATCGAAAGCCGCTTGAAGATCATGCTGCTGCCCAAGGATCCCAACGACGACAAGAACGTATTTCTGGAAATCAGAGCCGGTACGGGCGGCGAAGAAGCCGGCCTCTTCGCTGCGGATCTTTTCCGCATGTACGCCCGTTATGCCGAGTTGAAACAGTGGAAAATGGAGGTCGTCAGCAGCACCCCCGCCGGCGGAATGGGCGGCTTCAAGGAAATCATCGCCCTCATCACGGGGAAGGGAGCATACAGTCATCTGAAATACGAAAGCGGCGTACACCGGGTCCAGCGGGTTCCCGCTACGGAAGCCCAGGGGCGGATCCACACATCGGCGGTAACGGTGGCCATCCTTCCCGAGGCAGACGACGTGGAGGTTCATATCGATCCCAACGACCTGCGGATCGATGTCTACCATTCCAGCGGCCACGGCGGACAGAGCGTGAATACCACCGATTCCGCCGTCCGCATAACCCACCTGCCCACGGGGCTGGTGGTCACCTGCCAGGATGAAAAATCCCAGTTGAAGAACAAGGCGAAGGCCATGAAGGTCCTCAAGGCAAGGATGCTGGATTTGATGGTCAAGAAACGCAACGACGAGATCTCCGAATCCCGGCGCAGCCAAGTGGGAAGCGGGGACCGCAGCGAGCGGATCAGAACGTACAACTATCCACAGGGACGGGTAACCGACCACCGGATCGGGATGACGCTGTACAGCCTGGAACGCTTCCTGGACGGAGACATTCAGGGCATGATCGATGCCCTGACGACCCATTATCAGACAGAGGCCCTCAAGAGACCGGCGGCGCAGCAATGATGGTTCGCGACGTATTGAATCGGGCCGCTCATGCGCTCGAAAGAGAGGGGATTCCTTCGGCGAGGCTCGATGCGGAAATCCTGCTGAGCCGTTTCCTGGAAACGGACCGGACCGGACTCTATCGCGCGCCGGAGCTGCCGCTCAGGCCGGATCAGCTCAGGGATTTCCGGCAATGGATCGCGAGGCGGAGCAGGGGAGAGCCGGCCGCTTACATCTTGAACCGCAAGGAATTCTGGGGGCTGCCCCTGGAGGTAAACGACAGGGTGCTCGTTCCGAGACCGGAGACGGAAATTCTCGTGGAGGAGGCGCTGGCCTGCTGTGCCGGCAGAGGGGATCAAAGGCTGCAAATCCTCGAAATCGGTACGGGAAGCGGCGCCGTTTCCGTGGCTTTGGCCACCGAGTTGACATCGGCCTGGATCGTGGCGACGGACATTTCCGGGGACGCCCTTTCCATAGCCGCGGACAACGCAAGCAGGCACGGAGTGAAAGAGCGAATCTCCTTTTTGCAGGGGGATCTGCTCGCGCCTTTTTCGGGTTCCTTCGACATCATCCTCTGCAATCCTCCCTACATTTCCGATTCGGAATACCAGAGACTGCCCCGTGAGATCAGGCTCTACGAGCCGCCGGCAGCGCTGATGGGCGGA
>JAFGIO010000115.1 GCA_016929555.1 Deltaproteobacteria bacterium
ATGGTGAGGAAATCCTTGAAGGCCGGATGATTGTAAAGATCATAGGCGAAGGCCCTGGCGTTGATCCCGCCGCGGAAACGAACATCCTTCGTTATATCGGGTATCTTTTCACCCTCGATGTAAATATCCCTCCCGTCGTTCAAGCTTTCCACGTACTGTTTTGACGTCCTGATCATGACTTCCTCCTTTTGTTTAACGAATCCCCATGCCCCGTGCTGCATCACCAGGCACGAAACTCTCCCCCACCCCTTCCCTCCCCCGTCAAGGGGGAGGGATACAGGAAGGGGATTTTCTTACTAAACCCCCATGCCCCCTTGGGGCGCCACGAAGCATGAAAATAAGCAAGGTCATTCCCGCGAAAGCGGGAATCCAGGGTTTTATTTTCGTAATAATTCCATATATGGGATGCTATGACATGAACCTGTCCCCCTAAAAAGGTTTTCATCATCAGATCCGCCGAATCGATTTACTATTCCTCACTATTCGAGGCCGCAATATCGTCATGAACGGAGTAACCGAGATGACGAATGCGTCTATTGGCGTTTTGTTCCTCCGCTTTTCTGGGAACGGCGATAAGCATGAGGTGGTATTCACCGGGCTCCAACTTGCGAAGCGTAAAGAGTTCCGTACTGCTCATCTGTCTCGGCGGCCTGATGGAGACTCTGATTTCTTGTGCCGCTTCAAGTTCCCATCTGGCAATGCTGCCTCTTTTTGCACCCCCGCCCCTGCGTATGACCTCCGCTTCTACCTGATCGAGGAATTCAAGACCATCCACCTTAACCCGTCAACCTCCTCCGGATATTGATGCTAGTGTACCCGCTTCCCCTTCCAGACGTCCACCGTTTCCAGGAACGCATCGAGCTTTCCGCGGACCTGGACCTCCGAAAAGCTGCGGACGTCGCTCATATCGGCCTCCAGGTTCAGCACAGGCACCCCCCCATGCTCGTTGAGCAGCCGCCTATGATGGAGAAGGGTCGTGTTTGCACGGCAGGTGGTGGCCATCAGGGTGATGACGCCATGGATGTCATACTCGGCGATAAACTTCCTCATCCGTTCGATGAGGTTCTGGCGTCTCATGGGGCCGTTTCCGAACCAGACGCCTTCATAGGCCTTTTTGGCGATTGCATACAGGGGGTTCGACAGGTCAGGCTCCTCCGGCATGTCCCCGGCATCGTAGGTGCTGTCCATGGTGGACACACCTCTTTCCTGGAGGTAGTTGAAGATCCCCAGGTAGTACCACGGGGGCAGCCCCATCCAGAAGATGCGATACTTCTCCTCTCCCGGTACGGCGCCGATCCCCGCATCCGCCATGGCCTTTACCTCGTCGTAGAATCCCTGGTAGTAATCCACGCACTGCTGGGTCCCCTTGAAATGGAGGTTCGGAAAACACACGGCGAAGGAATCCTGCGAGGGAATCGGGTTGGGATGGCACTTCTTGAGCTCGCAGGCATCGTGAAACAGCTTGTGGGACTTCATCCACAAAGCCACCGATTCGGCGAGCTTCGCCTCGTCGAGCTTCTTACCGGTGGTCGACTCCAGAAAGGCGATCAGTTCCTTGAAGCGCTCGTAGGTGTAATCGACATAGCGCTTTACCATTGCCGGGTCGTTGGCCCTCCACCAGGGAAGGTCGCGCTGGTCGTACACGAAGGTGGGCATGTCCACGTAGCGCCGCGCCGCCTGGGGGTATTTGTAGCGCCCGTCGCAGAAGGTCGCCGGAGCAATGATCATATCGATCTGCCCCATGCCGCCGTAGGGGGCCTCATCGGGCACCTTGCCCTCCTGCCCCACCCGGGAGAGATAGCCGATTCCGACCTTCAGATAGGAACAGAGATCTACGGAAAAGCCGTCTCCCTCCGCAACGCCGCAAAAGTGACCGGACACCTGCTTTGCCGCGCAGAGAGGGCCGTAGTTCTCTGCCAGCGACGGCCATACCCCAAAGGTGCGGAAAATCTCGTCCGGTATGCCGAGCATGGACAGGGCAACGAATTCACCGTAGTCGTGGGCGTGGTTGATCCGATCGTAGTACCACTTTCGCCACTGTCTCACCTCCGCTGCCGCCTTGGTATTCTTCACCGAGGGTTTTAGCCCCTCTTGAACGTTTGCTTCCGACATCTTGGGTCCTCCTTTCGCTCACTCGATCATCTCCACGAAGGCTTCCACTCTGTTGCGCACCGGCGCAAGGGCAACGGTGGAGTAGTCGTGCTCGATGTGCAGCACGGGGAATCCCTTATCCTGAAGATAATCCCTCAGGTCCGGGACATCCCACTCCTCCGAGTCACAGTACTTTAGTGTATAAATCAAGGCGCCCTGTATCTTCCACTGCCGGGCCATCTCCCCGATCTGACCGAATCGCGCCTCCATCTCCTCCAGGCGGGTGCTGCCCGTCCAGCCCCGATAGGTCCGGGAACAGAGGATGTCCTGAAGGTAGTGCCGGGAGAGCGCGGTCATCGGATCACCGTCGAGCGTGACGTCCTTCCAGAAGTAGCGCGTGCCTACACAGAGGCTGTCGATCACCACGTCGGCCCCGCAATCCTCGATCATGCCGATGAAGCGGTGATCATCGAGTTCGGTGCCGACCATCAACAACCGGACCCGTCGCCTGGGCGGTACATCGCGGCGGTCCTCGACCTGTTGGATGAGCTCGGCGATGAGTTCGTTCGCCTCCGCCACGGGAAGGCTCATCACGGCAACCAGAACCCGAGTGACCTCCGACCCCGCGATGAACGGCGGGTCTGATTTCCGCAGTTCGTACAACTTCCGCAGCAAAGCCCTGTTTCTGTTGTGCAGTTGTATCGCCTCCAGGATGCTCCCGTCGCCAATCTTGACGCCGATGAACTTCTCTACGGCTTCCTTCAGGAGATGCATCTCCTCGGTGAAGAACTTGAGGGCCAGCGCATCCGGTACGCGGGGGATGTCGAGGGAATAGGTGAAGGGATACTTCATGTTGTAATCCCACACCCCGTGCAGGTTCGTCAAATTGTCACAGGATGTGGGCCAGAGAATGCCATCGAGGAAATCATAGGCACCCTTCATGGCGACGTCGAAACAGCTTCGCACAAAGGGGCAGAAATTGATGTCGAGATAGGTATCGGCAACGCTCGTGGACTCCATTGCGTTGCCCATGATCCGGTAGGGAATGATCCCCGCTGCAGTGAAAAGCTCAAGGGGCGCGTAACAGCAAAAATACCCGAAGACCCTTTTGCCTTCCCGCTTCAATTCCAGCGCCCGTGAAGATCGATTTTCATATATTTCCGCACACCTGCCTAATGCCGTTTTTCCCGATTCTTTTGCAGTCATCGCAGAATCCCTCATTTGCTGCCGGGAGATGCGTCCATGCCTCCCCATCGACAAACGGGCAGGCATGGGCGAGCCGGTCAGTTCCTGTTGGTTTTTTTTACGGATTCCTTTTATTTCTTGGCCTTTTCCGCGCGGTACTGTTCGATGCCTTCATACCACGATAAATCCGCCATCCCCTGTTGGGCGGGACCGCAGCGTTCCCAGACGGCGCTGATCAGTTCCTTGCCCTTCGGGGTGACCTCGTCCCAGGGCAGATTGCCGGCAGTCATGATGAAAAGGCCCGTACCCCAGATCTCCTGAAGCACGTCATGGTCGATAAAGACCTCCACGAAGGCCGGCTTGTTCTTATCCCTGACGAAGTCGAAGGCCCGCTTCAGGGCCGGCTTCATCTCGACGTCCTTCTCCACAAACTCCGTGTGGATGCCCAAGGGCTTGAACATCTGATCATAGCGCAGGTTCGGCAGGGTGGCGCTCGTATCCTTCTCCCAGACACCGGTCGAGAAATGTTGCTGCGAGAATACATACTGAACGCCCGTCGCCACATGGTGGTTGTTCTCGTGGACGAACACGCAGGGAACGTCCCAGCGTACACAGGTCTCGATATCCATGCCGCCGGCGCCGACGGCGCCGTCGCCCATGATGGCGATGATGGGCCGGTCGTTCTTGTTCAACAGAGAGAATGCGAGGGCATGGCCCGCCGAGTGGCCGAATCCGATGGTCTCGGCGGCGTCGAGGACGGAGGGCGCGAACTTCACCTTCTGCCAGTCGGTGAAATACGATGCGGCGGTAAAGCCGTCCGCGATGGCATAGACCTCGTCATTGAGTTCCTCGTGGAGAAAATCGGAAATCAGCTTGCCCGCGAGATCGGGATGGAGAGGCATCTTGCCTTCCATGAACTTGGTTCGTTCGACCGTAAGCCTTTGGTAATGATCCTTCGCGGCGGCCACTTCGGCCCGCCAGTCGTTCCATCGCTCCGGGGGCTTTTTGATGCCGTTGGCCTTGCACCAGTCGATGATCTGGCGGATGACGGTCTTCATGTCGCCGAGAAGCTCGAAATTCGTGGGCAGTCCCGTACAGGTGTGTTCCGGGCAGTTCTGGGCCTGGATATACTGGCCTTCTGTGCTCCAGAAGGGCGCCTGTCCGAAATTCTCCAGGTACTGGATGCGCAATCCCAGAACCAGGGTGCGGTCCGACCGCCGCAGCACCCTTCCCCGCGCACGGCCGTAGCAATTCAACGGATCGTACTCCGATATGACCCCCCTGGCTGTCCGCCGCGTATGGGTCGGGATGCCGGTGAGAGCCACCAGCTCCTGGAGCTCGGCAATGGCGTTGTCCGTGACGATGCAGTCCCCCGCGACGATGGCCGGCCGCTCCGCCTGGAAGAACCACTCCATCGCCTTTTCGAGCATCTGGGGATCGGCGGCACGGTAGGGTATTACCGTCTTCCCCGCCCAGGCGATGGGATGGTAATTCGCAAGAAACTGCATACGCGGTCCGTGGCGATACGAATCGAGGAGACACTCGCCGGGAAACTCCAGGCCGACGGGTCCCATGGGCGGCGACAGGGCCGACCGGAAGGCCCTTTTCACCTCAAAGGGGGTCACCCAGGGATTGGCAATCCGGGTGGTGTATTTGGTGATGCCGTCGTAGGCCTTGTATGCCCGGACGAGCCCCTGTCCCTGTATCCTGTTGTCGTCCATCATGAAATCGCCGAAGGTGAGAATGATGCAGGGGGAGCCGGCGGCCTTTCCCTGGGCGGCCCCGGAAGTGGCGTTCGTAATCCCCGTTGCCGGCCCCGTATAGGCCACCCCCGGCCTGCCTGTCAGCCTCGCCCAGCCCTCGGCGGCAAAAGTCGCCGTCTGCTCGTGGCGGACATGGACCCGCTTGATGCCGACTCTCTGCATCTCCAGTTCCGCCTGGATCGTGGAACCGGCCAGAAGCCCGAAGATGGTGTCCACCCCTTCGAGCTTCAGCATCTCGGCGAGCGTCTTCCATACGTTGATGTCTTCCTCGAGAAACTGCTGGATGAAATCGGGCGGCGCTTCCAGTTCAGACATCTCGGCCCGCGGCTTCAGCGTATCGACTATCAATTTTTCCTGTGTTTCTGCCATAAATCCTCCTTCTTGTTCCTCTGAAAAAGGTGACGATGACCTCCGGAGAAAAAATTCTCTCTTGCTTTCCCACGCTGCATTTTGGGCAGATCGATGGTCTCTTTGACCGGGGATTCGCCCCTCGATGTAACATCCGCGAAAGCTGGCGCAGCTTTTTCGCCGTCCCTCGGATTGCCATTCCATGTATCGCCCGA
>JAFGIO010000116.1 GCA_016929555.1 Deltaproteobacteria bacterium
TCCGGGACAGCCCGATGTTTTCGTGGACTACGCCCACACCGAAGATGCCCTGCGCAAGGTGCTGGAGAACTTGATCGAATTCAAGCGGGGCAAGATGATCACCGTTTTCGGCTGCGGCGGAGACCGGGATCACGGCAAGCGGCCCCTTATGGGAAAGGCTGCCGTCGAACTGAGCGACCTGACCATCGTCACTTCGGACAACCCCAGGACGGAAGATCCCCTTTCCATCATCGCGGACATCGAAGCGGGAATCCGGGATCTGGGAATAGAGCGGATCCGGCCGGATCGGCTCCGGAACGGGTCAAAGGGCTACACCATCATCGAAGACCGGAAGACGGCCATCGAAGAGGCCCTCTCCGCGGCTGATGCCTCCGACATGGTTCTTGTCGCCGGCAAGGGCCATGAGGATTATCAGATCCTGGGAACCCGGAAGATCGCCTTTGACGATCGGACCGTCGTGCGCGAGTTTCTCGCCGGCCGCAAGAGCGGGAGGGAAAATTGAATGCGCAGCTCCATCCTTCCCTGTCCGTGCGCGAGGTCCTGGATGCCACCGGGGGCACCCTGATCCGGGGTGAAGCGCAGCGGATATTTCTCGGCGTCTCCACCGATACGAGAACCGTTGCCTCCGGAAACCTTTTCATTCCCCTGAAGGGGGAGCGTTTTGACGGTCATGATTTTCTGGAGGCTGCAATTTCGGCGGGGGCCGGGGGGGTGCTCGTTCAGGCCGAAGCGGCGGCGGGTCTCTCTCTTGAGAGAAAAGATGTAACGATCGTCGCCGTCGCCGATACCCTTCAGGCCCTGGGGGCGTTGGCCCATAGCTGGCGCATGCGATTCGACATCCCCGTGGCGGCCGTCACCGGCAGCTCGGGGAAGACGACAACCAAGGAGATGGCCGCCGCAATCCTCGGGCTCCGTAAAAGCGTCCTCGTGACGAAGGGAAATCTGAACAACCAGGTCGGCCTTCCCCTGACCCTGTTCGGGCTGGACGAGGACCACGAGGCCGTCGTCGTCGAGATGGGCACCAACCTCCGGGGGGAAATCGAGAGGCTCACCCGGATCGCCTATCCCGATGTCGGGCTCGTAACCAATGTCGGGCCCGCGCATCTGGAAGGTCTTTTCTCTCTGGATATCGTCAGGGAAGAAAAGGGCGACCTCTTCAGGTTCATGAAGCCGACAGGTGTCGCCATCATCAATCTGGACGACGATGCCACCCGCATTTTGGGCGGCCGCTGGGAGGGCCGGCGCATAACCTTCGGGTTGGGGAGAGGTGCCGATGTCACGGCGTCGAATGTCCAAAAAATGGGGTCGGAAGGGATCCGTTTCGATCTGGAGATCGGGGGCCGCAGCGTGAACGTTCGGATCGGCGCACCGGGTGAGCATAACCTGCAGAACGCACTGGCCGCAGCAGCCCTGGCCCGGGCCATGGATATCGACCTTTCTCAAATCCAAGAGGGTCTGGAGAAACACAAAGCGCCGCCGGGGCGTATGGAGATTCACAGGCTGGCAAGGGGTGTCTTCGTCATCGACGATACATACAATGCCAACCCCCTTTCGGTCCGGGAGGCCGTAAAGACCCTGCGGTTTCTCAAGGAAGGTCATCGCAGCATGGTCATTCTCGGCGACATGCTGGAGTTGGGCGGGCAGGCCCGTCGCCTCCACGAGGAAATCGGCATCCTGCTGGCGGAATCGGGCACCGATGCCCTCTTCCTGAAAGGAAACCATTCCCTGGAAGTGGCAGCGGGAGCTCGTCGAGGGGGCATGCCCCAGGAGTGCATCCATATTTTCGAAACATCCGGGCAGATCATGCCCTTCATCGCGGACCGGCTGGGCCGGGGTGATTGGATCCTGGTCAAGGGATCGAGGAAAATGAAAATGGAAGAGATCGTCGATGATATTCTGGAGGCATTGCCGTGATCTACCATCTTCTTTACCCCCTGCATACGACCATTTCATACTTCAACGTCTTCCGGTATATCACCTTCCGGACGATCTATGCCTCGATCACCGCGTTGGTGATCTGTTTCATCGTGGGACCCTGGCTGATCCGCAAACTTCAGGAACTCCAGATGGACCAGCCGATCCGCCAGGACGGCCCGAACACCCATCAGGCGAAGAAGGGAACGCCCACCATGGGGGGCATCCTCATCCTCTTCGCCGTCATCGTCTCCACCCTGCTCTGGGCGAATCTGACCGTCGATTACGTATGGCTGGTCCTGCTGGTCATCGTGGGATACGGCCTTATCGGCTTTGTAGACGACTACCGGAAACTCACGAGCATGAGCAGCCGGGGCATCTCGGGCAAGGCGAGGCTGTCCGGAGAAATAGCACTCGCCCTTTTCGTAAGTCTCATCCTTTATATCAAGCCGGATTTCACATCCAACGTAACGATTCCCTTCTTCAAAACGGTTCTGCCCGACCTGGGGTTCTGGTATGTGCTGCTGTCCACATTCGTCATCGTCGGTACGGCCAATGCCGTCAATCTCACCGACGGTCTGGACGGGCTGGCCATCGGCCCGGCCATCACCTGCTTCATGACCTATCTGCTCTTCGCGTACTTTGCCGGCAACATCAAGATCTCCGGCTACCTGCAGATTCCCTATGTGGCGGGAACGGGCGAACTCACCATCTTCTGCGGCGCCGTTGTGGGAGCGGGTATCGGCTTTCTCTGGTACAACGCCTATCCCGCACAGGTATTCATGGGAGATGTGGGCTCCCTTTCTCTGGGAGGCACACTGGGGACATTGGCCATTATCACCAAGCAGGAGATCCTGCTTTGCATCGTCGGCGGGATTTTCGTTCTCGAAACCGTATCGGTCATCTTCCAGGTCGGATGGTTCAAGATGTCTCACGGCCAGCGCATCTTCAGAATGGCACCGATCCACCATCATTTCGAACTCAAAGGCTGGCCGGAACCCAAGGTGATCGTGCGTTTCTGGATTGTATCCATCCTGCTGGCGCTTGTTGCGATCAGCACCTTGAAACTGCGGTAAGGAGGATTGCTTTGTCTTTGCAGATCAAACCATCGGGCATGAACTTACGGAAACGAATCTTCTCGGCAATGGACAGGTCCCCCATGAGCGAACAGAGAGTGGACAGTATTTTGCTCCTGGTAACGCTGATCCTGGTTGCCGTCGGTACGGTCATGATTTACAGTTCCAGCTCCATCCTTGCCATGGAGCGATTCAAGGACGCCCAATATTTCCTGAAAAAGCAGATCTTCTTCGTCATACTCGGGATCGTGCTCATGATCCTGCTGACGAAGATTTCCTATCAGAAGATGAAGGAACTGGCCCTGCCCGCCATCGTCCTATCGGCCGTCCTTCTCATCCTGCTCATGCTTCCCCACATGGGAATCCAGGCAGGCGGCGCCCGGCGGTGGCTCAACCTCGGCGTTGCCTCCTTTCAGGTGACGGAATTCGTGAAGATCGCCCTGGTACTCTTTCTTGCGAATCTTTTGGCAAAAAACGTCGAAGATATTAAGGATTTCAAGTATGGGGTCCTGTTGCCGCTGTGCGTCACCTTCTTCATCATCGGACTGATCATGCTGCAGCCGGATTTCGGGACGGCCGTCATTGTCGCCCTCATCATGATGATGATGCTCTATCTGACCGGCAGCAGAGTGAAGCATCTGTCCGGTCTGGTTGCCGCAGCGATCCCCATCGGCATCTATTTCATCATGCACAAGAGCTATCGAATGGCGAGGGTCACGAGCTTTCTGAATCCCTGGGACGATCCTCGCGATTCGGGGTTTCAGATCATCCAATCTCTTTTGTCGTTCGGTTCGGGTGGCGCCTTCGGCGTGGGGCTTGGGGACGGAATGCAGAAACTCTTTTACCTCCCCGAGCCCCACACGGATTTCATCCTGTCCATCATTGCCGAGGAGAGCGGCTTCATCGGTGTCGCCCTGATCATTCTGCTGTTCGCGCTTTTTGCCTTGCGGGGATTCATCATCGCCTTCAAGGCGCCGGACCTGTTCGGGACACTGCTTGCGGCAGGCCTGACGATGGTCATCGCCCTGGAGGCCTTTATCAATATCGCCGGTGTCATGGGATTGATCCCTCTGAAGGGTCTGGCCCTGCCCTTTGTCAGCTACGGGGGATCGGCACTGATCATGAGCTTGATCGCCGTGGGCATCCTGCTCAACATCTCTTCCCATGAAGCATGAAGGGAAGGAGCCGATGTGAAGGTGATCATCGCAGGCGGGGGAACAGGGGGACATTTATTCCCGGGGATAGCCCTGGCGGAGGAATTCTTGAAACGTGACGGCAGCAGCGAGGTCCTTTTCATCGGCACCGACAGGGGAATAGAGAAACGAATCCTGCCGGAGACGGGATACCCTCTCGCAGCGCTCGATATCGAAGGACTCAAGGGGAAAAGTCCCGGGAAGGTCCTTGCAGCCCTGCTGAAGATTCCCCGAGGCATCTTGCGATCCGTCGAGATCATCCGGAATTTCCAGCCGGATCTCGTCATCGGTGTCGGGGGCTATGCCTCGGGGCCCGCGGTGCTGGCAGCCCGTATGATGGGCCTGCCCACGGCGATCGCCGAGCAGAACGCCCTGCCGGGATGGACAAACCGGATCCTCGGCAGGTTCGCGGACAGGGTATTTCTCGCCTATGCCGAAACGGGCCGGTGGTTTTCGAAGGGCAAATGCATCGTAACGGGGAATCCCATCCGGGCGGCCTTTCTGGAAGGAAAGGACGAAGGAACAAGGAGGGAAGGGGAACCCTTTACCATCCTCGTTTTCGGCGGGAGCCAGGGCGCCCGGGCCGTCAACGAGGCCATGATCGAGGCGCTTGTTTTTTTGAAGGATGTAAAAGACGGTCTCCGGATCATCCACCAGACGGGTCCGGATCATATCGACAGGGTAAGACGGGCCTATGCAGCTCATGAGATGGATGCCGAGGTATCGCCCTTCATCATGGATATGGCCCGGGCCTATCAGAATGCCGATCTGCTCATCTGCCGGGCCGGTGCGACTTCCATCGCCGAGATTACGGCCAGCGGGAAGACGGCGATCCTGATCCCGTTCCCTTATGCCGTGGGCGACCATCAGAGGCTTAACGCCGAAGTGCTGGCAAAGGCGGGGGCGGCAGTCATGATTGCGGAAAAAGATCTGAGCGGCCCAGGACTGGCCGAAGCGATAAAGCGTTTCCATCGCAATCCCGGTCTCATCCGGGAGATGGCTGAGAAATCGGCGGCGCTGGGCCATCCCCGGGCGGCGGCCGAAATCGTCGATGCCTGTCTCCGGTTTGTACCGGCTGCAAAATAAGACAGGCGGCGACAAAGGGGGAGCAACAATTTGAACGGCAGCGTGAAAGGGCGCAGGAAAACGGACGGCATGCACCGGAAGGTCCAGTGTATCCACTTCGTCGGTATCGGCGGCATTGGAATGAGCGGCATCGCCGAGGTGCTCCTCAATCTCGGCTATACCATCAGCGGTTCCGACATCAGCCGGACCGACATCACACAGCGGCTCGCCGAACAGGGCGCCAGGATTTTTCAGGGCCATCAGGCATCCAACCTCGAGATCGCCGATGTGGTCGTCACATCGACGGCCGTGAAGGCGAACAACCCGGAAGTCATCGAGGCCCAAAAAAGAAACATTCCCGTCATTCCCAGGGCGGAAATGCTGGCCGAGCTGTTGAAGATGAAGTTTTCCATCGCCGTTTCGGGAAGCCACGGCAAGACGACGACGACCTCCATGATCGCCACCGTGCTGTTTCAGGGGGGCCTCGATCCCACCATGGTCATCGGCGGGAAGCTGGCCAGCATCGGCAGCAACGCAAAGCTGGGCGACGGGGAGGTGATCGTTGCCGAGGCCGACGAGAGCGACGGATCCTTTCTCAAACTGCATCCATCGCTCGCCGTCGTTACGAACATCGATCGCGAGCATCTCGATCATTACCGGGATATCGAGGAGATCAAGGAGGCCTTCCTCCAGTTCGCCAATATCGTTCCCTTCTACGGCGCGACGATCCTCTGCCTGGACGATCCGCATGTCAGGGAGATCCTGCCTTCCGTCAAGCGCAGGACCGTTACGTACGGTTTGACGCCGCAGGCCGATTATCGTGCCGAAGAAATCGATTATTCGGGAGCCTCCACCCGATTCACTCTCTTCTGCCGGGGGGAACGGCTGGGACGGCTGACCCTGAACGTGCCGGGCCGATTCAACGTTTACAACGCCCTGGCCACCGCCGCCGTGGCCCGGGAACTGGATATGGATCTTGACGCGATCGAGATGGGTCTCGCCGGTTTCACCGGTGTCCACCGCCGCCTGGAGGTCAAGGGACAGGCCGGAGGGGTTATCGTGGTGGATGATTACGGCCACCATCCGACGGAGATCCGTGAAACCCTAGCGGCGGCCAGGCAGGTCTGGAACGGGCGAATCATCGCCGTCTTCCAGCCCCATCGTTTTACGAGAACAAAGGCGCTTTTCGAGGAATTCCTTGGCGCCTTTTACGACGTCGACAGCCTGGTCCTCGCCGACATCTATCCGGCCAGCGAGGAACCCATTCCCGGCATCGATTCCGAGCGCCTCTGCCAGGGTATCGGGCGGTCGGGCCACGGGGATGTGATCTATCTGCCTGATTTCGACGGAATCACCGATCATCTGCTGGCGGTTGCCAAGCCCCAGGACGTGATCATCACCCTGGGGGCCGGGAATGTCTGGAAGATCGGCGAAGAATTCCTGAGGCGGAAAGCCGGGGCAGCGGGACCGAAAGCCCCTGAAGGATGAGGAGCTGGCAGAAAAGGGTATGCAGGATAAAGACTATGCAGGAAGATTGCGGAAGATGGCTTCCTCGGCGGTTCTTCTGAATGAGCGGCTCGACAGGCACACGTCCATGGGCGTGGGCGGACCCGCCGATGCCGTCGTTTTTCCCGGCAGCGTCGAAGAGCTGTCCGGGATGGTCGCATTTCTTCAGGAGAACGGCATTCCCTATATCGCCGTCGGCAACTGGACGAATCTCATTGTCACGGACGCAGGCTACCGGGGCGTCGTCATCTGCCTCAAGAACCTCCGCAATCATCGTCTGGAACCGGGGGGCGGGGCTGCGATGTCCCTTTATGCCGAAGCGGGGGTCAGCCTCTCCGAGCTGGTCGGAATCTCGGTCAGGGAAGCCCTTACGGGCCTGGAATTCGCCGCAGGCATACCGGGGAGCGTTGGCGGAGCCGTCCGGATGAACGCCGGGGCCTATGGATCTGAAATGAAGGATGTTCTTTCAAGCCTGGTCCTTCTGGAGAGCAGCGGCGCAGTCCGAAGGGAGGGAAGGGATGGGTTGGTCTTTTCCTACCGAAGCCTCGATCTGCCCGCCGGCTCCATTATCGTTGCCGCTTTCCTGGAGCTGATGCGCGGCGACCGGGAGCGGATCCAGGCGAGAATCGCCGAGATCGCCGCTTTGCGGCGAAGCAAGCATCCGCTGCAGTACCCGAACGCAGGCTCCATCTTCAAGAATCCGAAAGAGGCCCCCGCAGGACGGATCATCGAAGAGCTGGGGCTTCGGGGCCTGCGAATCGGAGGGGCCGGTGTATCCGAGATGCACGGCAATTTCATCGTAAACCTGGGACGGGCAACGGCGGCGGATGTCCTGGCCCTGATCGCGGTGATTCAAAAAAAGGTCTTTGAAGACAGGGGGGTCCGCCTGGAGACCGAGGTCAGGATCATCGGGGAGATGTCATGAAGCGAACGGCCAGATCCGTATACAGGCCCAGAGAGCTGCGGGTGAGATTCGAAACCCGCAGGTACAGGCTGGCAAGGCATTCGCGAAACATCGTCCGCGAAACGGTCACGGCCCTCTCGCTGATCTGCGCTATCTTCACGCTGTCGGTCCTGATGATAACGGCCTTCAACTATCTGATCAGTTCCCCCTGCTTTCGGATCCGGGAAACCGTCGTCCGCGGCTGCCGGGAGCTGACGGAAAAGGAGGTCCTTGCTCTCGCGGCAATCAAACCCGCGCAGACCATTCTGACGGTCAACGGTGATTCCATCGGCCGGAGGGTTTCCTCCAGTCCCTGGGTAAGAAGTGTGGCCGTCGGCAGGGAATTTCCGGACAGGCTCGTCCTGGAGGTCCAGGAAAGAAAAGCGGTTGCCCTTTTCGAGACGGATCAGGGGCTGTACCTCATGGACAACGGCGGCGCCGCCTTCAAAAGGGTCGAACCCGGCGACGTGACGGACCTGCCGGTCATCACCGGCTGCCATGTAAACGGAAAGACGAACCGGCTGCTGCTTGCCAAATCCCTCGAACTGCTCGACCTGCTCGGCAGCGTGAAAACCTTTCCTACAGTTGCCGACTGCTCGGAGATCCACTGCCGGGAATCCTTCGGTCTCTCGCTGTTTACCACGGGCGGGCTGTGCGTCAAGCTGGGCTTCGACAGCTACGAAAACCGGCTGAAGCGTCTGCAGCCGGTCCTGGCGGATTTGAAACGAAGAAACCTGAGCCTGAGGTTCGTGCACATCGATCTGGGCGACCCCACGAAGGTCACCGTCCAGAGACACAATATCGCCGGCCCGGCAGCACCGTCAGGCGCCGTCAGGGGGACGAAAACGATATAGGCATCCACTCCCGACTGAACATTCTGGGAAGGAAAGGCGGAAGAATGAATGGGTAAGAAAGGCAATATCATCGTCGGGCTGGACATCGGCACCACGAAGACCTGCGCCGTCGTGGGCGAGATCACCAATACGGGCATCGATATCATCGGCATCGGATCCAACCCCTCGGAGGGGCTTCGGAGGGGTGTCGTGGTGAATATTGAAAGCACCGTAGATTCCATCAAGAAGGCCATAGAAGAGGCGGAACACATGTCCGGCTGTGAGATAGGCAGTGTTTTCACGGGAATCGCAGGCGGTCATATCGAAAGCCGAAACAGCCTGGGCATCGTGGCTGTCAAGGGAAGGGAAGTTGATGAGGGGGATGTGCAGAGGGCCATAGAGGCGGCCAAGGCGATCGCCGTTCCGCTCGACAAGGAGATCCTGCATACGCTGCCTCAAACCTACGTCGTGGATGAGCAGGACGGCATCCGGGATCCCGTGGGGATGTCCGGCGTCCGTCTCGAGGCAAAGGTGCACATCGTCATCGGCGGCGTCAATTCCATTCAAAACATCATGAAATCGGTCAACCGCGTAGGTCTGGACATCAACGACATCGTTCTGGAACAGCTCGCGGCAAGCGAGGCCGTTTTGAGCACCGACGAAAAGGACCTTGGCGTGGCCCTGGTGGACATCGGCGGCGGAAGCACCAACATTGCCGTCTTCTATGAAGGCAGCATCAAGCACACTTCCGTCCTGCCCGTGGGGGGCTATTACGTCACCAGCGACATCGCCACGGGGCTCCGGACACCCATTCTGGAAGCGGAGAAGATTAAATTGAAATTCGGCTGCGCCTACACGCCGCTGATCCCCAAGGAATCGACCATCGAGGTCCCCAGCGTGGGCGGGAGAGACCCCAGGGAGGTCTCGCGGCAAATCCTCGGACGGATCATCGAACCGCGGATGGAGGAAATCCTGACGATGGCCCACAAGGAAATCATTAAATCCGGATTCGAGGATCTGCTTGCGGCGGGCGTCGTTCTCACAGGCGGTGCAGCCCTGCTGGAGGGTATCACGGAGCTTGCCGAACGGATCTTCAATATGCCCGTACGGCAAGGCTTTCCCAGCGGGATCGGAGGGCTTACGGACAAGGTGAAAAGTCCGCTGTACGCAACCGGTGTGGGTCTCGTCATATACGGCAGCAGAAATCTTGCCGGTCCGAGGAGGTCTATAGCGAATATACTGACAAACATGATCGCAAAGATCAAAAACTGGATATTGGAACTATTTTAAGAGGGAGGGAGGACTATGTTCGAACTAACGGATTCAGCGGGTACAAGCTCGGCCAAGATCAAGGTGATCGGCATCGGAGGAGGCGGCGGAAATGCCGTGAACACCATGATATCCTACAGCCTGCGAGGCGTGGAGTTCATCACCGCCAACACGGACGCCCAGGCCCTTGGCGCTTCCACCTCGCCGATCAAGATTCAAATGGGGTCCGCAGTGACGAAAGGCCTGGGGGCCGGGTCCGATCCCTGCATCGGCAGGCAGGCGGCCCTCGAGACCCAGGATGCGTTCCGGGAGCACATCGAGGGAGCCGACATGGTTTTCATCACAGCGGGGCTGGGCGGCGGGACGGGTACCGGCGGTGCCCCCATCGTTGCCGAAATTGCCAGGGAATTGGGATCGCTGACGGTAGCCGTCGTTACGAAACCTTTTCAGTTCGAGGGCAAGCGGCGGACCAGCCAGGCCGAAGAGGGCATCCAGGAGCTCCGAAAATTCGTGGATACCCTGATCGTCGTCCCCAACCAGCGTCTCCTCAGTCTGGGCGGCAGGAATCTTTCCCTTTTGGAGGCTTTCAAGAAGGCCGACGATATCCTCTACCATGCCGTCAAGGGAATATCCGATCTGATCATCATCCCGGGACTCATCAATCTCGATTTCGCCGACGTGAAGAACGTCATGTCGGAGATGGGACTGGCCCTCATGGGCACAGGCGTCGCCAGCGGAGAAAACCGGGCCGTGGAGGCGGCACAGAAGGCGATCTCCTCTCCGCTGCTGGAAGACAACACCATCCAGGGCGCTCACGGCATTCTGCTCAACATCACCGGCGGCCCCGACATGAGCCTCTACGAAATCAACGAGGCTTCCACCCTGATCCAGGCCGAA
Organism: Deltaproteobacteria bacterium; assembly: GCA_016929555.1. GTDB lineage: Bacteria > Desulfobacterota > Syntrophia > Syntrophales > JAFGIO01 > JAFGIO01. The sequence continues at coordinate 10,697 of JAFGIO010000116.1, forward strand.
GCCCACGAGGATGCCAACATCATCTTCGGCACGGTCATCGACGAAACCATGGGCGACGATATCCGCATCACCGTCATTGCCACGGGCTTCGATGAAACGGTAAAGAAACGGCAGGGCCTCGGAGCAAACGTCAGTCCTTTCGGTGGATTCAAGAGAGAAGATCTTTCCATGCCTGCCTATATCCGCAAGGAAAAATCCCTCGACTTCGGGGGCGTCACCAAGGGAGCGACGGTTGATGACGACGACGATACCGATCTCGAAATCCCCACGTTCCTTCGGAGACAGGCGGATTAGATCGGGGGCATGGCCTGCCGGCAGGGGGCTGGCAGGCTGCGATCTGCAGGATCGACGATGTCATGGGCGCTCAAAAAAAAACACCAGGCGTTGCTGGCCCGGGAAGAGGGATACCGAAAAAAGGCCTGGGGAGTGGAACTGGCGATTTGCCTGGCCTATCCCAACGTCTATCGGGTGGCGATGTCCAATCTGGGGTTTCAGGCCGTCTATGGACTGTTGAATCAGGACACACGCTGCTTATGTGAACGGGTCTTCCTCCCCGATCCCGGAGACGAGTCGTCTTTCGCTCCGGGATCGTCCTCCCTTTTCAGTCTGGAGTCGGGCAGGGCGATCGCCGACTTCGACCTTCTGGCCTTCTCCCTTCCCTATGAAAACGATTACCCCAACATCCTGAAGATGCTGGATCTGGCCAGGATTCCCCTGGAGGCACACCGGCGGAGCGATGCGCACCCACTCGTCATGGGAGGCGGGATTGCCGTTACCCTGAATCCCGAACCCCTCGCCTCTTTTTTCGATCTCTTCCTGTTGGGCGAAGGTGAAGCCATTATTCCGGACTTTCTCAGGATTCTGCTCGCGGACCGTACCCTATCCAGGGAAAAGCTGTTGTTTCGCCTCCAGAAGGATGTGCCCGGAGCCTATGTTCCCCGATACTACCGGGTGACCTACGGACCGGATTCCCGAATCGAGGCCGTCGAACCGGCCGAACCTACCCTCCCTCGCAAGATCAAAAAAAGCTGGGTTCGGTCGATCGACGGTTTCGTGACCGATCAGGTGATCCTTTCCCCGGAGGCGGCCTTCGGAGACATGTTTCTCATCGAGGTGAGCCGGGGTTGCGGAAGGGGCTGTCGATTCTGCGCAGCAGGTTTTGTCTGCAGGCCGCCGCGCTTCCGGGCTCCGGAAATCCTGGAACCCTCCGTCAAAAAGGGGATCGAGAAAAGAAAAAAAATCGGCCTGCTGGGGACGGCCGTCTCCGACCACCCCCAAATCGCCCGTCTCTGCAGGATGGTCCATGAGCAAGGGGGTCGGGTCGCCATCGGATCGCTCCGGGCGGATCGCCTCGATGCCGAACTGGCCGCATTGCTTTCGTCCGGGGGGATGGAATCGATAGCCCTGGCGCCGGAGGCGGGCTCACAGCGTCTTCGCGACGCGATCAACAAGGGCATTACCGAACCACAGATCCTCCAGGCCGCCCTGCGACTCCTGGAGCAGGGCATTCCGAATCTGCGGCTCTATTTCATGGTGGGCCTGCCCACCGAAACCGACGAGGACGTCGAGGCCATTATCACCCTTGCCAAGAAGGTGAAACACCACGTGGCACGCTCCACGGCGGGACGGAAGAAATTCAGAAGGATCACCCTGAGCGTCAACCAGTTCATCCCGAAGGCGGCCACACCTTTCCAGTGGTTCCCCCTGGAAGAGGTGAACACCGTCCGCAAAAAGATCCGGCGGCTTGCGACGGCTCTCCGGGAGGATCCCGCCATCCGGGTCATCCACGACGTGCCGAAATGGAACTATATACAGGCCCTGCTGTCGCTGGGTGACAGAAGGGTCGGCCGGCTCCTGCTTGCGGTCCATGAACACCGGGGCAACTGGCCACAGGCCCTTAAGACGGTCAACATCAACACGGATTTCTATGTTTACCGTCCCAAGGGAGCCGATGAAATCTTTCCCTGGGACTTCATCGATCACGGCATCGACAAGAGCTATTTGCGGACCGAATACGAACGGGCCCTGGCAACTCCGAAAAGGCCGGATCAACCCGTACGGACATGAACAACCGCAGCGAACGGCTTGACCGATGCAACCGTATTCAGGAATGACCGACGAGATAAAGAACGTGCTGCGGGAAGCCCTGGGACCGAAGGCCGTCTTGGAATCAAAGGAGAGATTGGAGCCCTTCGGAAGCGATGGATCGGATCTCTTTCACATACCCGAACTCGTCGTGGAGGTCCAAACAACGGCCCAGGTCTGCAAGGTGATGCAACTGGCCAGCCGGTACCGCTTTCCGGTCACGCCCAGGGGTCTGGGCACCGGACGGGCGGGCGGCGCCGTTCCTGTCCGCGGAGGTGTCGTCCTTTCCCTGGCCCCCATGAACCGGATCCTCGCCATCGAACCGGACAACATGATCGCCGAGGTCGAGGCGGGCGTCCTGACCCTGGACTTGAAGGAGGCCGCAAAAGCCCGGGGATTGTTCTATCCGCCCGACCCGGCAAGCCTCGACACCTGCTCCATCGGCGGCAACGCCGCCACGAACGCCGGCGGTCCCGCCTGCCTCAAATACGGGACGACCCGGGATTATGTTCTCGGTCTGGAGTGCGTTCTTCCCTCCGGGGTCTCCATCCGGACGGGCGTGAAGACTCGGAAAGGAGTCGTCGGCTACGACCTCACCCGGCTCATCGTCGGGTCGGAAGGCACCCTGGCCGTCATCACGAAGATGACCCTGAAACTCATCGCCCATCCCCCGTCGCTGATGACCCTGGTCGCCTTCTACGGGGAACTGACAACAGCCATGGCCTCGATTCGGAAGATTCTGATGGCCGGCCATGTTCCCTGTGCCATGGAATTCCTGGATGACAGATGCCTGAGACTGGCAGGCGACCTGCTCCCCTTCAAGGGCATCGACCGTGCCGGTGCCCTGCTCATCATCGAGGTGGACGGAGATCCCGATATGATCGCCAGGGAAATCGAGACGATCGGCGTGATTTGCCAGCGGGGCGGAGCCCTGGAGGTCCTGATGGCGCCCGACGCCGCCAAAAGGGCCAAACTCTGGGAGGTCCGCCGGCAGGTTTCCCTGCGCATCGAAGAGAACGCTCCCTTTGTGATCCGGGAAGACATCGCCGTGCCCCTGGGAAGGATCACGGCCCTCTGCGAAAACCTCCCGGAAGTCGAAAAGGCATGGAACCTGGCGATCTACGCCTTCGGTCACGCCGGGGACGGGAACGTCCATATCCTCATTACTGCCGCCGATACGTCAGGCAGGCAGCGTGCTGCGGAAGCGGTCGGCGCGATCCTAAAGGTTGTCCTCGGCCTGGGAGGCACCATCTCCGGCGAGCACGGCATCGGCCTGCTCAAAAGGCCGTTTCTCCCCTTGGAGCTCGGCCCGGAAAACATCCGCCTCCAAAGGGACATCAAAGGCCTCTTCGATCCGCAGCTCATTCTCAATCCCGACAAGGTCTTTCCCTGATCCGGCGTCGGGTGTTGGGACCGGATATCCCAGGGCGCCCGCCGCCGGCCGCCCGTGCCTCCGAAAAGAGGGGCACTTGAAATCCACCGGCAGAGGGAACCAAGCCCTTTCAGAGCCACTGGACGCGGGCTCGGCGGCGGGAAACGAGGCGCGGGTATTTGATGTCGGGAAAGCCCAACAGGAAAGATACGGGCGCGATATGCCCTCTGGGTATGCGGAGAAGATCCTTGATCTTCGGTTCCGTCTCGGCGGCGATGACGAGCAGGCCGCAGAAACAGGTTCCCAGTCCCAGGGCTTCTGCCATGAGGACCATCTGCATCGCCGACAGGCCCGCGTCGATCATCTCGGACGTGTTTCCGAGCGGCACCATGTGGCTGACGATCAGCGCCGGTGCGTCGTAAAAGAGCCAATCCGTCCCTTCGCTGCGGAGCCGGGCCAACTGGCGCCAGGAGTCCGAATACAGCGCGGCCATTTGGAGACTTTCGGGAAGGACCCCCTCCGGGGTGCGATGCTTTTCGACAGCCTTGAAGATCCGATCGGCCTGATCTGCAAGGACATCGATGGCAATGTCCCTGATCTCGACGATTCTCTCCTTCGATTGCACCACCACGTACTCGATGTGCTGGCGGTTTCCGCCCGTCGGCGCAAACCTCCCGGCTTCGATGATCCTTTCGATCTTCTCCCGTTCGACCGGCTGCGCCCGGTAGTGCCGGATGCTCCTGCGGGATCGGAAAAAGGCAAGCAGCTTGTCCGGATCGGGGATGTCCTTTCCGGATGGCGCATCGATGAACTCGTCGGCCCTGTAGGCCTTCAATTGCGGCGCATCGACAGGACAGACGGCCTTGCAGTGGCCGCAAAGGATGCACAGGGCCGGATCGGTCACGACGACGGCATCCCTTTCCTCTTTCAGGATCCTCCGCACGCAGGCGTCGATGCAGAGCCCGCAGAGGTTGCACCGGTCCCTGTCGATGGTGATAACATCCATGCCTGGACCTCCTTTACCCGATGGCGGCTGACAGGGGCAGATCCCTGTGCGAGACGAATCCCGGGGCAGCCGCCACGACCTGGGGGATGCAGTTGACCGCGTGGAAACCCGTGATGGGCCCCACCCAGTGCCACCAGTTTCCCGTCAGTTCCAAACCCACGGTGGGACGGCTGTCGATCCAGATGGAATTGGTTCCCTCCGGCTCCTTCACCTTGTCCGGACACACCTTGAAGACCTGCTCGATGGTGATGACGGCCTTCTCCCCCCTCAGGGCATCGATGATGAGTTTCTGGGCGCAGATGGTCCCCGGCCGGATCTCTCCCTGGGCGATCTGCAGCGTCTCCTTGGCGGTGAAGTATTCCGACTGTGTTCTGATCTCGGTGATATCCCAACCCAGGGCATCGGCGAGAAAGTGGATGCTTTCGGAGTAGAAATGGATCAGGGCCTGCTTGATCTTGTTGGTTCCCTCGTCTCCTATTTCGCCGGGATCCTTGCCGTATCCCAGATAATGGAGCCAGGCGGCGGTAACGGGTGTGTCGTCCTCCCATTGCTTGATCAGGATGTGGTCCACACGGGCCACCGATCCGGTGAGCAGAAGCGGCAGAAGATCGGGATGGAATCCGGGAGCCGCCCCGGTACCCAGAAGGGTCACGCCGTTGCGTTTCGCCGTCTCGTCGAGCTCGCGGCACATGTCGGGATAGCTGCGCCAGGGGTAAAGAAAGCCCGTCGTCGTGATGACGTTTTTGCGGGCGTTGAGCGCCAGAAGAATCTCGTCTTTGTTTTTGTCCCAGGTTCCCATCTCCATCATGGAGGATGAGGTCATGTGGATCACGACGTCGGCATCCCTGCCGAGGACCTTCCCGATATCGTTCGAGGCCAGGATGCCCACCGCCTCTTCCCCGGCGAGCTCTCCGACGTCCCTTCCCGCTTTCTCCGGACGGTTCACGATGACCCCCACCATCTCGATGCTTTTCTTGCGCAGCATCATCCGGACCGCCGGCGTCCCGCAAAGCCCCATTCCCCATTGAATCACCCTGTATTTTTTCGACATGGAACATCCTCCTTCCCGTAACCGGGTCGATCTCCCGAGCCAATGGGGAATCTCCCGGTCTCGTCAAGTATGGTGAACCCGCAGCGGTTCGTCCGACCGTTTATTTTGTTGCCACGACCTTCAGATGGGGCCGCACCTGCTCTTTTTTCAACACCTTGCGGAGCTCTTCCTTCGCTGCCGGATCCTTCATGAGGGATGCCATCATTTTGTTGAAGGCCTTTGCCCGCTTGTCCTTCTGCGGAAAGTCGAACATCTTGTTCCTTTTGTAGTATCTGTAATCCGCCTGGAAAAGGGAGCGGGTCGACCAGACGAGATCCCGGAAAATCTTGTGGCCGCCTTCGTACAGGAAGCTTGGCGGTCTCGTGAACTTCCGCTCGTCGAGCCACATCATCCTCTCGGCGCCGTTCTGGATGAGCGCATCGATGATCTTGGAGTCTTCGCTCTCATCGGTGACGATGTCGACGAGATTGGTCCGTCCGATCTCCGACGAGGCGACGATCATCTGGCGGACGTTGGGAAGCTGGCGCAGGGGACCGGACAGGATGTAAAGGACCTGTTTCCCCTTCAGGCCCGGCGTGTGGCCGTTGTAAAATCCACGGTCCATGAACTGCTTCCATTTCCAGGAGTAGTACCGGTCCTTGATGACCGGGGCGAAGACCACGGCATCGGCGGTGCGGAAGATCTTTTCGTTGAAGTCGATGAAACCGTCCTTGCCCAGATAGATGCACTTGTTGTCGAATCCGCACTGGGCGCAGCCCAGACAGCCCCCCTTGATTTCGATGTCGTTGATGTTGGCGACTTCCACGCCCCCCGTGAAGGTTGACCGAAACCGATCGATCATCCGGCCGAGATTCGTCTTGGCCTCCTGCAGATCGGTGAGGACGAGGATCCTTTTGCCGCGATGATCGACCTTCCTTCTGACGGCGCCCGGTTCATAGACAAAGCGGCTCCAGACCAAGGGCTCATGGACTTTAACCGTCGGGGCTTTGTTCTGGACCGCCTGGAAGAAATCCTCCGCGAAGACGAGCAGTTTCTCCCTCTGGACCTCGTCCAGGAGATCCTGCATATCGGCCGAGTAGGACGCCCAGAA